>JAJPKC010000592.1 GCA_021323955.1 Oscillatoriales cyanobacterium Centralia_MAG_596
ACGATGAACCTCTCTGCGAAAAGCGCTTAGACAAACCGCGTACCTCCAGCTTGGGGCACTGGGCTGTCTGAATGGATGTCAGGTCTGAGCTAGTAAGAGTCACAGCAGTACTTGTGGCGTTGGGGGAGGAAAGTTGGTTAATGGACGACGATCGCGAAAGAGGCGTATGAGCCATGTTGATCTATCTAAACAACTGTTTGGGAAATATGCCAGTAGTGCACTATAGCCTCATTAAACGAATGCCTGCGGTTGCAGATTGTGGCGATCGCTACGGTTAGACTAGCGATCGGCCACTCATAATCGATGTCTGCGCCATTCTATCTGTTCCTTATAGTCCCCAACCAAACCGACAGATTACCGCCGTGCTCAAATCTCTCCCCAAATCTCGCAAGCGTTACCTCATGCCTTCCGTGTTCTGGAGTATCCGTCAGGGCTTCCCGCGCTGGTTAGGCATGGTGATATCCATCATGGCGCTGATCGTACCGCTCGCGATCTGGGCCGTTTTGAGCTATGGCGGATGGGTTACCCCCATTTTTCTCCCGACGCCCACAGCCGTCTTGCAGTCGGGCATCCACATGTTTACTGACGAAAACCTGTTGTTGGATGTATTTGCCAGTTCTTACCGTGTCTTTTTGGGATTTCTGGTGGCGGCAGTGGTAGGTGTCCCGATCGGCGTGGCGATGGGCACCTTTTACAGCATGGAGAGTTTATTCAGCCCGATCGTGGGGACGGTGCGTTACATGCCGGTGGCCGCTTTTGTCCCGCTGATTGTGCTCTGGCTGGGTCTGGATGAACCCACCCGCGTCACCATTATTTTTCTGGGAATTGTTTTTTACAACGCCATCATGGTGGCAGATGCCGTGAAATTCATTCCGAACGAACTTTTGAGTGTGGCGTATACGCTGGGTGCCAGTCGGCTGGATGTACTGCTGCGAGTCATTATTCCAGCGATCATTCCCAGCATTATTGATACCCTTCGCGTCAATGTTGCCGGAGCCTGGAATTACCTCGTGATTTCCGAGCTGATTGCATCCGAGAATGGTCTGGGGTTCCGAGTCGTGCAGTCCCAGCGCTACCTGCAAACTGATAAAGTCCTGTTTACGATCGCCATCATTGGCCTGATCGGACTCCTCACAGATTTTGCGTTCAGGCTCCTGTTGAACCTCGTTACGCCGTGGGCAGAACGCTCAGCTTCGTGAGCGCGATCGCTACCCCCCCAGCCATGTTGGGCATCAGCTCAAGCGGCAGCCTGAAGCCCAAGCCAGTCTCAAGCCATCACTTGACCGTGATGTAGTCCAGACTGGAATCGGCGATCGCGATTAAGCAGGATCGTTCCCTGAGGGCGGAGCCAGATTCAAACCCCAAAAGCCAGTCATTTGACGCGGCCTGACTGCTAATGCCTGAAGTCCTTCCTGACCCACTATCCCGGCTTCGTTGGTAGCCTGAAAAACGATCTACGCCTTAAGTCAGATTTGAGCAGGCGATCGTCCGGTTAAGGCGTGCCTTATGAGAATATATTCGTACGTTTTTCTGCCTTTAGGTAGTCCCGTATACGGCTAGCGTGCTGCTATGTTCGATGAATTGATCGTTCTGCCGCTATATCTCTCAAGCTGCATATGCGGGGTCTGTACCTTCTGCTGCCACAATGACTCCGTCCAATCCTAACGCCTTAGAGGACATCGAGGTTCAGTTGCTTTTAGAGGGCATATACCGTTACTACGGCTTTGATTTTCGAGGGTATGCACCATCATCGATGAAGCGCCGAATTCGCAAAATTATGTCGACTGAAATGCTGCCCACAATTTCAGCACTGCAAGACAAAATTTTGCATGATGCTGCTTGTATGGAGCGATTTTTGCTCGGTCTCACGGTCAACGTGACCTCAATGTTTCGTGACCCGAGCTTTTTTTTGTCTTTTCGACTGAGAGTGGTGCCCCTGCTGCGGACGTATCCATTCATTCGAATCTGGCACGCCGGTTGCTCAACCGGGCAGGAAGTCTATTCAATGGCGATTTTGCTGCAGGAGGAAGGACTGTATCATCGCTGTCGCATCTACGCCACTGATATGAACGAGCTGGTGTTGCAGAAGGCCAAGCAGGGAATTTATGCGCTCAACCTGATGCAGGAATATACCCAGCTTTATTTGAAAGCGGGTGGCAAGCGATCGTTCTCGGAGTATTACACGGCAGGCTATGGCAATGCGATCTTTCGGGGATCGCTGAAAGAAAACATCGTCTTCTCGCAGCACAACCTGGCTACCGATAGTTCCTTCAACGAGTTCAACGTCATCCTCTGTCGCAACGTTTTAATTTATTTCGATCGCACGTTGCAACAGCGGGTGCATCAGCTTTTCTACGATAGCCTTTGTTCATTTGGGATTTTGGGGTTGGGACGGCGCGAATCGCTCAAGCTGACACCGCATGAGCAATCCTACGAAGAACTGATCAAGGGAGAGCGGCTTTACCGGAGGCTGAACTAATGCGGTTTGAGCTGGTTGTGATTGGGACATCGCTGGGTGGTTTGGCGGCCATTAAAGTCCTTTTAGAAGGGCTGTCCGATCCGTTCCCGATGTCGATCGCGATCGTGCAGCATCGCCACAAGGAATCCAGCCACGCCATGAGTCACTTTATGCAGCAGCACACGTCCCTACCAGTCCACGAGGCAGAAGACAAAGACGAACTGCTACCAGGACACATTTATTTTGCGCCAGCCGATTACCATCTGCTCGTAGAACCCAATCAATTGGCGCTTTCGGTTGACGAGCCGGTCTGTTTTGCGCGACCGTCAATTGATGTGCTATTTGAGTCAGCCGCCGATACCTACAGAGAGCGGACGATCGGCATCATTTTGACGGGCGCAAATCACGATGGTGCCAATGGATTAGCCCGGATTAAAGCCTGCGGTGGGCTGGCGATCGTCCAGGAGCCCGCCACCGCTGAGATGGAAGTTATGCCAAAGGCCGCTCTCGCCGCCACCGCTGTTGACGCCATATTGCCCCTCTCAGACATTGCACCCTACCTCGTTAATCTGTCATCCCTTGTCCGGAGTTAGCGCCATGCCGACGGAGTCTAAAGTCAACATCCTCATTGTCGATGACCATCCAGAAAATCTGATGGCGCTAGAAGCCGTTTTGGGCGATTTAGGCGAGAACCTGGTGCAGGCAAATTCGGGGCAAGAAGCTTTGCGCTGCCTCCTGAACCAGGATTTTGCAGTCATCCTGCTGGATGTGCAGATGCCCGACATGGATGGGTTTGAGACGGCTACGCTGATCCGCAGTCGAGAGCGTTCGCGGCAGACTCCCATTATTTTTCTCACAGCATTTAGCACCAGCGAACAACTAATGTTCAAAGGCTACTCGCTAGGGGCTGTGGATTATTTGCACAAGCCAATCGATCCGGCCATCCTGACATCTAAAGTGATGGTGTTTGTGGATCTATTTAAGAAAGCCGAAGCCATCAAGCAACAGGCAGCCCAATTGGCGGCCATTAACGCCGAACTGAGTGAGAGTGAGCAGCGCTTCCGTTCGCTGAGCGCCTGTTCACCAATCGGCATTTTTTTGACCGATACGGCAGGCCACTGTACCTACGTGAATCCTCGCTGTCAGTCCATTATTGGCTGCACCTTAGAAGACAGTCTGGGCGATGGCTGGCTGCGCTATCTATATCCAGACGATCGCGATCGCGTCGTTAATGAATGGATGGCCTACACCAACGGGCACATACCAACCTATGCGCTTGAGCATCGCTTTCAGCATCAGGACGGCGCGGTTCTTTGGGTGTACACGCGATCGTCGCCGCTGTTCTCGGATCTGTGTGAACTGAATGGGTATGTCGGCACGATCGAAGACCTCACCGAGCGCAAGCAAGCCGAAGAAGCCCGCGCCCAGGTCATTCGTGAACAGGCAGCCCGACGCGAGGCCGAAGCCGCTAACCGCATGAAGGACGAGTTTCTGGCCGTGCTGTCCCATGAATTACGCACCCCGCTTAATTCTGTGTTGGGGTGGGCACGGTTACTACGCACCCGTCAACTTGACGAGGATACAATCACGCGTGCGTTGGAGACAATTGAACGCAATGCACTGGCACAGGCCCAACTGATTGAAGACATTCTGGATGTTTCACAGATTGTGCGGGGCGAACTGAGGCTGAAATGCCACTACCTCAACTTAGCGTCTGTCGTTGCAGCGGCGATCGAGTCTGTCCGTCCAATGGCCGAGGCAAAGGCGATTGCGTTTGAGTCTTTTCTGGACGAAACCGCCAGTCCGTTGTGGGGTGACGCTGTGCGCTTACAGCAGGTCGTCTGGAACCTGCTGACCAATGCCATCAAATTCACGCCGGAAAAAGGTCGTGTCACCGTGCGGTTGTCCATTGTACCCAGTGCCGATCCGCCGGCTGACAATGAGCGACGATCAACGGCTCGCTGGGCCAAGATCGAGATCAGCGATACGGGCATTGGCATTGATCCGAAGTTTCTGCCAAACGTGTTCGATCGATTCCGGCAGGCAGATAGCACGACCAGTCGGCCCTATAACGGACTCGGACTCGGACTGGCGATCGTGCATCACCTGGTCAATCAGCACCACGGTAGCATCATGGCAGAAAGTCCAGGAACTAATCAGGGAGCGATCTTCACCGTTACGTTACCCTTCCTGAACGAATCCATGGCTGCCAATGGTCAGGCACCCCAGAGCACTACTCCCCCCACAGAACCCAACACCCATGCCGACATTGCCCCACATTCGCCCGAAGATGTAGCATTTACCACCGCTGAGTTTTAGCTGCCGCCGATGTTCGCGAGTTGAGGCCACTCGCCCCAGAGAGTATGGGCCGGTTGCCCACAGCCACGCTCACTGGTGTAGCGGTTTTGGATCAGGCATTGAACCCATACACCCGGTAGCCACTGTCCGCCAGCATCGCATAGTCAATATTGCTGGGGCCATAGAGGTTGTAGATCCAGCCGTAGGACATCACGGACTGCACATTATTTGCCGGGTGAGAATAGTCATAGGTGCCGGTCACGGGGTTAGCTCCATCCTGGGACTGGAGCCCGACATAGTTACCACCATTCGCCGCTTTGGCATATTCACCCTTAAAAACAGCCGTCTGGGGATTGCTTCGATCTTCAAGGTTGTAGCCCGTCCAGTTCAGCCCAACCAGCCCCAGCACATGGCCCAACTCATGCAGCACCACCTGGTAGAGGAGCCAGCCTGAGGGATCATTCTGGCTGGAAAAAGTAGCTGTATTGACGGCAATTTGCCCCACGCGCGGCATCAAATCGGGAGACGTAATCCAACCGCCGAACTGGTAATCTGGCCCACCGATCGCCGGTTCGGCACTGGCCGTACTCTGATAAGGGTTGACAAACACCAGCAGGTCATCCACAGCGCGTTTTGTTGTAAAGCTGTAGGGACGGTTGGAGAAACTGTCCAATCGACCGATTGTGCTATTGAGTTGAAGCGTCGGCCATTCATTCGCAATATGCGTGGCCCAATCGTCCGCCGCTTTTTGGGCGATCGCGCGCTTTTCAGGTGTCCAAAATCCGCTGGTATCGTTACGGAAATCGAGATCAATGTTGAACCGGGTGGGGTCGGGGGCATAGGTATTGGTCACTTTGCCCAGTTCAATTGTCGAACTACCCGTCAGGCCACCATTGAGTGCATAGCTGACCGTGTTGCCCAGGAGCCGATCCGCGGTCGAGCTATCATCTTCTGCGATAAACCAAACCGTCTGGGCCTGATTCCAGTTTTGAGGTGTAAACGTGATCGAGTTTTGCGTCCCGTTTGCAACATTGCCATCGGCATCCACCACGGTAAAATCACCCGTCGTGAAGGTCAACGTGACATTGGTGGTGGGAGCCTGCGTCAACTGCACCTTAAACGTCCCTGTATCGCCTTCCAGACCATCAAAGGCGCGATCGCTAAATTTAACCAGTCCAGGCACGGTCGAAGTATCCGCCAGACCAATCCGCCAGTTCAAATCGCCGATTGGGGGCAGGGAGGATTGACTGGCAACAGTTAAACCATTCAAAGCCCAGGTCTGGTTTTCGCCAGTGGCGCTATTGCGCCAGAGAATATCCCACTTAGCATCACCATTGGTATCGCCAGCGCCCTGGATCTGCCAGTTTAAGTCCGTCTGGGCGGGTAGAAAGGTCGTACTGGCGATCGTCATCCCTGACATCGACCAGATAAAATCTTCACCTGACAAGTAGTTGCGCCAGAGAATGTCTGGGTTGCCATCCCCGTTAAAGTCCGCTACAGCCTGAATTCTAAGATTGGCACCCGCCACACTCGGCAGCGACGCATAGCTACTCAACGCCGTTCCATTGAGACTCCAGATCAGGTCTTGACCCGTAGCATAGTTGCGCCAGAGAATTTCAGGCTTGCCATCACCTGTAAAATCCGCTGTTCCCTGGATATGCCAGTTTAAGTCCTGAATGGTGGGCAGTAAGTACGACGCAGACACAAACGTTGTGCCATTCATCTTCCAAATCACGTCCTGCCCGGTAGCATAATTACGCCAAAGAATATCGGTCTTGGCGCTACCCGTGAAGCTGTCAACCGCCTGGATTTGCCAGTTGAGATCACTGATTGTCAGCAACGGGACGGACGAAGAGGCGTAGGTAGAACCGTTTGACAGCCAGACCGCATCTTGCCCCGTAGCATAATTACGCGTCAGCAAATCCGTCTTGCCATCCCTGTTAAAGTCGGCGGTCACGGCACGGAAGCTGCTTGGTGCCGCAGCGGCCTCAGGCGTCGTGACTGAAGGAGTTGCCTGCAGTCCAGCATTGTCACTGGTGCTAGAACGACCAACGGTAGCCAGAGGCGAGCTGAAGTTGTCAGTGGTCAGCGTGTTTGCAGCAAAACTGGGCAGAGCATTGCTGGCGGCGGGTGGCAGTGCCACAGCCGAAGATTGACCGTAGAGCCGGTTAAGGGCCGTAGAACCAGGGGTGCAGTCGGTACCCATCGATCAGATCAAACGTGGAGTTTTTATGGTCTTACTTTATACCGTTTTAATTTATTAGTCTGCAAAATCCCTGAAGTTCCCGTACTACGCAGCCTTTAATTAAAAATTGAATGAAGTACAGACAATGGAACAACAAGGCGTGCTATGCCTAAAAGCGGTTTCGATGCGGATGCCAGACCCTGTAGCGGATACTGAACCCTTTAGAGAATGCCGTAGAAGAATGCCGTGTGACCACTATCAGTGATGCTTTTGGATCAAGTATCAATCATGCCATTGAGGTATACCGAGTGAGAATACTCATAACCTCGCCCGGGTTCGGGCCGGGCAAAAGCGGACTCCACTCACGCACCTCGGCAAATCGCAGCCGATGTAACGTCTGGATGGTGCCCATCACACCGCTCCGGGAACCAATAATGAGAACGCGCAACGCCTCACGATCGCCGGTTTGCCCTTTAGAAGTCTGGGTTGAGGACAGCGTTGAAGCCTCAAGCTCGCAAGCCAAAAAGTTCTGCACCATGTTGCTGGATTACATGTTGTTGGATGAGTTGTTGGATGATTCGTTTTTGGATTAGCTGATGGACTGAGTTACCAGGACAGATGACGACCAAACCAGCGGCTAACAGCATCGACGCGGCCGCGATCGTGCTGTACCGAATCAATAAAGACACAATACACGGTAGCGATTCAAAAGTCAAACACTGCCGGACACAAGGCGGCGCTCTCCGGACGGAGCAAATCGACTAAAGACCACCGGGATATGAATTTTATGCGATGAGTGTTAGTAGTACTTGCTACGAATTTGTAATGACAAGTATCGTAATGTTGAGCAAAATTTCCTCTTTTCAGAATGATGATTCGCTCTTTTGCTCAAACGCTCGTCGATCGATTCATCGGGCAATCATATGCCCCAGCTATTGGCTAACAATCTTTCACCTGTGCACCTTTGTGACTTTATCCAACTAACCCTGAGGGTTTGAGCATGTCTACCGACTTAAAGACAAGACCGACTACCTCCGGTCTGCGTCCGGAATGTTTGCCGTTTCCTGAAGTGATCGCCCAGTCGATCGCCAACATTGCACCGACATTAACCCCCACCGTCAATGCGGCACTTGTCTTCGCCACAGCAGGGGTCGGAACCTGGCTGACCTTTGTATTTGCCACGGTCGGGCTGGTCTTTGTTGGGATTAACATCAACCAGTTCGCACGGCGATCGGCCTCGCCCGGTTCGCTTTATGCCTACATTGCGCGTGGGCTGGGGCCTATTGCGGGTGTCATTACAGGTTGGGCTTTGATTTTGGCCTACATCTTTACAGCCATGGCCGTGATGTGCGGCTTTGCGAACTATGGCGAAGTCCTACTCAGCGCTGTAGGAGTCAATCCGTCAACTGGCGTGGCAATCCTTCTGATTGCTGTTTGCATTGGGGCAGCCTGGTACGTTGCTTACAAGGATATTGAGTTATCGACAATTGTGATGCTGGCAACAGAAGCCGCTTCAGTCGGTCTCATCATTATTCTCGGATTAATTGTAGTGGCGAAAAAAGGAACCCCCATTGATACGGCTCAGCTCACGCTCCAGGGTGCCAATTCTGGCGGCATTGTCACTGGCTTGGTGCTGGCAGTCTTTAGCTACGTTGGGTTTGAGAGTGCGACCACATTGGGTGATGAAGCCAAAAATCCACTGCGATCGATTCCGCGCGCGGTGATTATCAGTACCGTTATTTCCGGGTTGTTTTTTATTGTGCTCTCGTACGTCGAGGTGTTGGGCTTTCAGGGAGCGTCTGTGGCGTTTGACAAGAGTGATGCACCACTGAGCGATCTGGCTAAGTTTGCTGGCGTCGAGTTTTTTGGTGTGCTGATTTCGATCGGCGCAATGATTAGCTTCTTTGCCTGCACGCTCGCCAGCTTGAATGCAGGCGCGCGGATCTTTTTCTCGATGGGACGGCACGGCATTTTCCACAATCTCATTGGTCAGGCGCATGGTCGCAACGAGACGCCCCACGTAGCCGTAACGATCGCGGCGATTGTGGCATTTATCGCACCGGTTCTAACGCTTTCCAGTGGTTCCAAAGTGCTGGACAGCTATGGCTATTTCGGCACGATTGCAACGTATGGTTTTCTAGTTGCCTACGTTTTGATTTCGATCGCGGCACCTGTCTACCTTTATCGCGAGCACCAGTTGCGCTGGAGTGATGTGATGTTTGCTGTACTCGGTGTGATCTTCATGATCATTCCCGTAGTAGGCAGCATTGGCATTCCCGGCAATGATCTGTTTCCTGTCCCTGCCGCACCATATAACAGTTTTCCAAAGTGGTTCTTGCTGTATCTGGTGATTGGCGGTGGCTGGTTCCTGTTTCTGCGCTTCCGTTCGCCTGAGATTATTCGCGAAATGGAGGAAGATATCGAAGCCTCACACACTCGGTTTAGCGACATGAAGAAGATTTAGAAATCTGGTGAAAATCTTCCCAAATGGCATTGCGGCAGCGCAAGGGCAACATCAAAGTGCTTTGTGCCACTGCAATGCCATTTGGTTTATTGTCCAGTCGAATTGCTGTGTTGAGGTAGTGTCATGGTCATAAAATTTGTGGCAACGGGTGAGGCCGATGCGGCACGCGATTCATCACCTGATCGCATTGCCCAGTTTATTGCTAGTTTGAACGAGCAGGGAATCAAATACGTGCGGTTTGAGCTGCCCGATTTGCACGGCGTATCGCGGCTGAAAGTGGTGCCGATCGACAAAGTGGAAGGCTACACCCGCAAAGGGCTAAACTTCTACGGCGGCACGCTGGCGCTCGATACAGCTTCAATGGTCGTTTCTGGAGCCGGACTGCATGAGGAACGGAAGTATCGTGATCACACCCTGATTCCCGATTTAGACACGCTGACTCCTGTTCCCTGGCTCGATCGCACGGCCAAAGTCATCTGTGACGCTCAATGGAGCGCCGACGATCCACTCACGGTGGCCCCGCGCTATGTGCTCAAGTCCCTGCTGGACAAAGCCGCCGCAATGGGATTTGACGTGATGATGGGGCACGAGTTTGAGTTTTACCTGCTGCACGGCGAAACGCGAGAACCGTTGTTTGGCGGCTTGCACATCTTTAACCATGTTCGCAATCAATACGTTCCCGAACTCGATCAACTGCTGGACTACCTGCGGGATGCGGGTGTGGATGTGATTACCAGCAATTGTGAGTATGCGCCATCGCAGTTTGAGATTAACTTTGGGCCTGGTATTGGTCTTCGCGGTGCGGACAAAGCCTTTACCTTCAAAAATGCGGTCAAAGAAATTGCTCACCACATGGGCTATCTAGCCACGTTCATGTCAAAACCCTTTGCCGATCGC
>JAJPKC010000219.1 GCA_021323955.1 Oscillatoriales cyanobacterium Centralia_MAG_596
GCCAGACCTTCCTGAGTTACCAATGAGCGGATAATGAGCGCAAACTTGGCGGGCAGGCGGAACGGATACTCATACATCAGCTCCGAGAAGCGATCGGTGATGGTTTTGAAGTTAAAGTCCTTCACACTCTCGCCCAAAATGTCACCCAATACAGCCTCTAATGCCGGTACAATCGGTCGGATGTCAGTATCAGGCGTCAAAAAGCCAAGCTTCACAAAGTCATTTGCCAGATCCACGTAGTCTTTATTAATCAAGTGGACGACGGCATCCACTAATGTCTCTTTTGCCGACTCCTCCAGCTGATCCATCATACCGAAGTCAATGTACGCCATCTGCGCGATCGGCAGCTCAGCCGAAATGGCAGCACTTTCTACATTACAGTGGGGTGCCATCGCAAAAAGGTTGCCCGGATGAGGGTCAGCGTGGAAGAACCCGTACTCCAATAGCTGCCGGAGGCCGGACGTGACGCCGATTTCAATGAGGGCATCCGTTGCCAGTCCAGCTTCGCGAATACGCGCTGTGTCAGTCAGCTTAAAGCCGTAAATCCACTCCAGCACCAGCACATGATGACTGCTGTAGCGCCAGTAAATTGCGGGCACTTTGACAGTCGGGTCATTGCGAAAGTTTGTCGCAAACTTCTCAGCGTTACGGCCCTCATTCAGGTAATCAATCTCTTCAAAGAGCTTGATCCCAAATTCATCGACCACCAGCGTCAGGTCATGCCCGAGATTAAGCGGTAGCCAGGGAGAAAGCCAACTCGCCGCCCAGCGCATGAGGTAAAGATCCAGCGTCAGAACCGGCAAAAGGTTGGGACGCTGCACCTTCACAGCGACCTCTTCACCACTGTGAAGGCAAGCGTGGTAAACCTGCCCCAGACTGGCGGCGGCAACCGGGAGCGGCGAAATTTTGCGAAAGATCTCATCGATCGACCGCTCAAGCTCGGCCTCAATCAACGCAAATGCGATCGGGGTTGGAAATGGTGGCAACTGGTCTTGCAGCTTCACCAGCTCCTCCAGGAAGTCTTTACGCACCAGGTCGGGGCGTGTGGAGAGTGCCTGACCGACTTTGATGAAGGTTGGGCCAAGGTTGATTAGCGTTTTACGTAACTGCTCAGCCCGTTTAGATTTGTGAATTGTTTCTTGATGTCGCCACTCATCCCACTTCAAGCCCAGGAAGAAGACGAGAAACGATAGTCCAACTTGTAGAGTGCGCCATAGCGCTTTCCAGGGACGATAACGATAATACTGGGCGATCGCGCCTGCATCGTAGCGTCTCAACTGACTAAGGGGATGCTGACCCACGCTTACCTTTACCTCTCTAACACGCTCTCAACGGTTGAGGGCAGCGCCGCGATGTTAACCCCAGCATCGCCCCCAGTAGAACACAGTCTGGCCCAAAAAATCCTGACTTTTGGCAGAGTCGGTTAAATCTTTTACACCATCTTAACTATAGTATACGAAACTACAAACAAACTCATACTTAAGTTAACCTGACGTTAATCAATCTATTTAATTGATATAACTGGTCTCAAACCCTTGATCCCCGTTTAGTTTGTAGTACCCACAGCGGGGGATCATTGAATGCTCGATCGCGACTGGAACGCTGGATGCTGCGCCGACAGGCAGCACCACAACGAAGGATTCAAAGGTTATACGTCTGTTTCAGAGTGCCCGATTTAAACCGTTTCGAGCGCTCAGGCTAACAAATCTTTCAAGCTATACACAACCTGATCCTGCTGATCAGGTGAAAGTTCTGGAAACATGGGTAACGAGAGTACTTCACCAGCCGTTTGCTCCGCGATCAACAACGACCGTGATGGCTGACCGTGCACCTTGTAAATCGGCTGCTGATGCAGCGGGAGGGGATAGTAGATCATGGAGCTGACGCCCACTTGCTGGAGCTGTTGGCGCACCTGGTCGCGGCGGTTGCCTGGTGTTGATTGACCTGACGCTGATGGCTGCGGTTCAGTACTGAGAATGCGCAGTGTGTACTGGTTCCAGACGCTCCTGCCATTTGCTGGCTCTTGCGGTAGTGCAATGCCTGGAACATGTTGCAGCAACTGCTGATAGCGATCGGCGATCGTCCGGCGCTGTGAATTCCAGGTGTCCAGGTAACGCAACTTGATTTGCAGAATCGCGGCCTGGATCGCATCCAAACGGGAGTTAACACCAATCGCTTCGTGGTAGTATCCACCGCTGCGTCTGCCGTGATCTCGCAGCATCCGAATGGTGGCAGCAACCTGAGGATCATTAGTAGTTACGGCACCACCGTCACCACAGGCACCCAGATTCTTGGTGGGATAAAAGCTAAAACAGCCAACATGACCGATACTGCCAACCTTTTGTTCGGCCCAAACAGCCCCAGTTGACTGGGCACAATCTTCAATGACCGTCAGGTTGTGATGTTGAGCAATGGCCATGAGCCGCGTCATATCGACAGGTTGCCCAAATAGGTGCACCGGCAGAATGGCCCGTGTACGCTCTGTAATCGCTTGTTCGACCTGCTCTGGATCCAGGTTAAAGGTGTGCGCTTCGATGTCAACAAAGATCGGCGTCGCACCAACAGCGCTAACCACTTCGGCAGTGGCTACAAACGTAAACGGTGTGGTGATCACCTCATCGCCAGGGCCAATGTTGAGCGCTCGGAGCGCCAGGTATAATGCATCAGTGCCAGAGTTACAGGCAACGCAGTCCGACGTACCAATGTAGTTGGCCAACTGTTGCTCAAACTGCTCGACGGTAGCACCACCAATGTAATGGCCAGACGCCAGAACACCCAGAACCGCAGCATTAATCTCTTCACCAATGAGCTTATACTGCTCGGATAAATCAAACGGGGGAATTTTATTCACTCACTTACACCACAGTCACACTCAATTAATAGAATCAAATTTTGCCCACAAATGGAATCAAGTCGTCACGTTTAGCTTATTGGACTGCTCCGAACCGCGATTGTTTCAACCATTGCTGCAATTCGTTACATTCCGGCGTGCAGCAATCAATAGGCTGCTGAAGCAGTAGGCCAGGGAGGAACGTGGAGCTGATGCTGCTTGCTCAAAGGATCACGTCGCTACCAATTCAGGCGAATCGCGATCGCAACTGACCATTTACTAGTGACAATGTCATGGATTCACCGCTGCAAATCGTCTGGGCATTGGGAATGATGGCAATCGCCATTGGGCTTTCGGCATGGCAACGGTTGGGCCTGGAGTGGAGCTTAGCTGTAGCAACCGGACGAACAGTGATGCAGTTGCTGGTCGTCGGTTATGTTCTGGCCGCTGTGTTCGCGTTCAGAAGCCCGTGGGCCGTGCTGGCGGTGCTGGCGGTGATGCTGGTAATTGCCACGATCGTTGCGCGTAACCGGATCAGCAAGAAAGTACCCCACTTGCTGCCCCTGGTTGGAGGCTCTATCCTGACGGGCACAGTATTGACCTTAGCGTATACCAATCTGTTGGTGATTCGTCCCCAGGTCTGGTACGAGCCGCAGTATGTCATTCCGCTGGCCGGAATTGTGTTGGGCAATGCTATGAATGGCGCGGCGATTACAGGCGAACGGCTGGTCAGCACTCTTAACAATAGCCAGCTAGAGATTGAGACGCACCTGAGCTTAGGCGCAACGCCGCAGCAGGCGATCGCTCAGTATCGCAAAGATGCGATCAAAGCCGGACTGATTCCCACCGTCAACACCATGATGGTCGTGGGGCTTGTCACCTTACCTGGCATTATGACGGGACAACTGCTAGGTGGTGCTGACCCACTTGTCGCAGCTGGTTACCAGATGCTGATCATGTTTATGCTGGCCTTTGCCACGCTGGTGACAACGCTTTTAATTACCTGGGGCATCAGCCGCCAATTTTTCAACCAGGCCGCGCAGCTAGTCCTTTGGTGATTGGACATGAAGTTGCTCTTGGATCCAAGTGCGGAAGGCTTTGACCACCCCCCTCTCGCCCAACTGAGTGCTTTGACTGAGAAACCGGGGAATTTCCGTCAAGGGTAGATTGGCAAAGGTCGGGCTGTGGTCAAGCTGCACGTAGCGTCCCTGGCGCAACTGCTTGATTGTGAGTTCGCCCCTCTCATAACGCCAGAATTCTGGTACGCCTAACGCCAGGTAAATCGGCTCTTTGTTCAACGAATCACTGCTGAAATCTACTTCCAGCATCAGATCTGGCGGTGGATCTCGCATCATGTCGATATGTTCCAGATGCCGGATCAACGGTTCGGTTTGGATGTAGAAGCCAGAATCTGGCTCAATGCCACGACCTAAATCTTTGCGTTTACAGGTCAATGAGCCAGCACTGCGAATGGGAAGATCGAGATCGTCGCAAAGTGTTTCAACAAAACGCTCAATGAGTCGCTTGACATGTTCATGAGGCATGAAAGGCGACATGATTTCTAACACCCCTTGATCATATGCAAGTCGCGCTGCCCGATTCTCGCCCAACTCATGCAGCAAATACTCAAAGCATTCCCAACTGATGTTCTGGAGAATGACGCGCTGTTCTCCTGGTATTGGTGCTACGGCAACCACAGTTTCACCTCTAGCGCTATGTTGTCTATTCTAAAGCGGAAGTAGGGAGGGGGGAGGGGGGAGTAAAGTTTCGCTGAATAACATGGAGTTTTTGTGCGATCGCTCACCCTGCTATTTGCCAGATGCGAATCGTTTTGTCGCTGCTGCCGCTAATGAGGGTTTTGCCATCGGTGCTGAGGGCGATCGCATTCACCGAATCACTGTGTCCCGTGAGCACGATCGCTGGCTCCGAATAGTCATTGCTTAAAGCCCATAACTTCAGCGTACCGTCCCAACTGGCGCTGATGAGCGTTGAACCATCGGGGGTGAATTTGAGAGCGCTGACTGTCCAGGAGTGCCCCGGTAGGGTGCGTAGCAAGCGTCCAGTTTGGGTACTCCAAAGCTTGATGGTGCGATCGTCCCCGCCTGTTGCCAGCAATTGACTATCTAGACTGAACGCAACCGCTTGCACTGTACCCACGTGATCGGTGAAGGTGAAGCGCATTTGAATGTTCAGGTTTGCTTCAGTTGTCCAGAGGCAGACGGTGTGGTCGGCGCTGGCGCTGGCAAGAAAGCGACCATCAGGGCTAAAGGCGATCGCGGTCACGTTCAGCCGGTGTCCTTTGAGTGTGCAAACTTCTGCTTTTGTGGCGAGATCCCAGAACTTGATCGTTTTGTCGCGGCTGGCACTGGCAAGCAGTTGTCCACTGGGCGCAAAAGCGATCGACGTGACAGCCTGCGTGTGCTGACCCAAAAGCTCACTCCGACCTGCAACATCCAAATACCATTTGCGCGTCAACACCACAGCCCGGTCTTGCCCGCCAGAGGCAATCATTTCACCATCGGGGCTAAAGGCGATCGCGCGAACCGCCTGCACATGATCCAGTACAGCCGTTGTCACGCTACCCGTTTGCAAATCCCAGAAGCGAATCGTCTTGTCTTCACTGCTGCTTGCCACGATCGCACGCGTAGGACTAAGCGCCACAGCATTAACGCAGGCAGTATGTCCGGTGAAGATGTGGGCACAGTGCCAGGGAGCGATCGCAGGGGAGTGGGGAGTAGGGAGTGGGGAGTGAGGAGTAGAAAGCGTTGCTATTTTTTGGTTATTAGTGGTTAGTAATGGCGATTCTCCATTGCTTTGTGCTCCTGACTTCTGGTTCCTGACTCTTGACTCCTCGATCGCCCCCATTACTTCAGCAGCCGATTGAAACCGTCTGCTCAAGGCGTTTTGGAGGAGCCGATCGAGAATGGCAGCAAGGCGATTGCTCACTGGCTCTACACAATATGACTGCCAAGCCCAACCATCATTCGCTGAATCAAACAGGTCAAACGGTGAGAGGTTAGTCAGCAAATGAATACAGGTGATACCCAGGCTGTAAAGATCGCTGGCAAAGACGGCTTTACCCCGTGCCTGCTCTGGAGCAACATATTCTGCACTGCCAATGCTCGTTCCTGTTTGCAGATAATCGCTCGGTTGTACCAATTTTGCTGCCCCAAAATCTACCAGTACAAGCCGGGAATCCTCGTCGTCCCGCTGCCAGATGAGATTGGCAGGCTTGATGTCGCGGTGGATGACATGGCGATCGTGTATGAACTTCAACACTGGAAGGATCTGCTCTAGCAACTGCCAGATCGCGGTTTCTGCAAAAGCACCTTGTTCTGCCAGGACTTGTTCTAGATTTTGTCCCTCGACAAACTCCTGTACCAAATAAAACTGTCCGTCCTCAAAGGCATTCAATAAAGCCGGAACCTGCGGATGATCGCCCAGTTCTTTGAGCCGCTGAGCTTCTTGATGAAAGAGCGCGATCGCGGCTTTCCGCTCCGCAGCGATGGTTGACTGTGGGAGCAATTGTTTGATGACACAAAGGGTTGGCTCAGAAGAAAGCGATTTCCGTTCTAAAGTTTGGGAGCCGAGTGGATGATCTTCCTGCTCCCCCGCTCCCCCTGCCGCCCCTACTCCCCACTCCCCACTCCCCACTCCCCCTCCATCGATCGCCAGAAACGTCCGCCCAAACCCTCCCTGCCCAATCAGCGCGATCGCGCAATAACGATGCTGCAACCGCAAAGAAGAGCCACAGGCTTGACAGCATTCAGCACTATCAAGATTCTGCGGCTCTTTACACGTTGGATTCAGGCAATAGCGCATGGCATGAGCGGCAAAGGAACCAGGCATCAGTGCAGCAGCCTATAGCTCATTCTGACACCTGGCCCATGATCTCTACCGCTTGTCAGCGTTGAAGATGGCTTCCATTTCGGCACCCAGTGCGGGGTCTAAGGGCGCTACCTGTGGCGCAGGCGTTCCATTGGTGGA
The DNA here is from genome assembly GCA_021323955.1 of Oscillatoriales cyanobacterium Centralia_MAG_596. Lineage (GTDB taxonomy): Bacteria > Cyanobacteriota > Cyanobacteriia > Leptolyngbyales > Leptolyngbyaceae > Stenomitos. Next base: position 6,818 of record JAJPKC010000219.1, read on the forward strand.
CATTTGATCGGGCTGCTCTGCCTCCAACGACTCGACGGGCTTACCCTTGCCCACTTTGCCATTGGTCTGCTGGTTCCACAGAATCATGGAGAGCAAGCCATCGACTAAGCCGTTACCATTGCCATTTGCGCCGACCAGGACATCGGGGATGAGGCGAACGTGACGATCGCCAATGATCTGCATCAACTGCATCGCGGTATAGCTTTGAGAACCCAGAGCTTCCACACCGGCGCGGTAGGTTTCGGCGCGAGCATTCCCGGTCGCTCGGATCGCATCGGCATCACCCACAGCCCGTAGCTTGGTGGCTTCCGCTTCACCGTTGGCTCGCTGAATATCCGCTTTGGCTTGCAGTTCGGCAATGTTCACGTTCTGTTCAGACTTGACCATCTCTTGCTGAATGTCTGCCAGGGCGGTTTCACGCACCAACTGCTGCCGTTGAGTTTGGGCCATCTGCTGCACTTCGTAGGTCTTGCGCTGCTCTTCAGCAATTTTGCGATCGGTCTGAGTTTGCATCAGCGTGGCGGGCGGCTGAATGTCGCCAATCAGCGTGTCGATCGCCTGTACGTCATAGCCTCGGAGCGCGACTTTGATATACTCTGCCGCTTCGGACTGGCGATCGCTCCGGGCGCTGAGGAAGTCCAGCACGGTGCATTCCTGCGCCGAGTTGCGGAAGTAGTTGCCGATCGTCGGCTCCAGCACGTGATCCACCAGATTTTGCATCGAACCGACGCGAGAGATGACTTTTGGTGCGTCCAGGGCACCCACATGGATGATCTGGGCAATTTCCAGGTCAAACGCAAAGCCATCGCGCGATCGTACCGTCAGCGAAGATAGGTTGGAGTCATAGTTGTGGCGCTCCGTTCGTCCCGACCAGTTCAACACGATGTTGGTTGTGGGCACCAGTTCGACCTTCATCACGCGGGTATTGAGTGGATGCTTACCGGGGTAGAGCGGCTCTGTCCAGACGCCCTTGTGTCCGGGCAGCACCAGATTACCGTGGGTAAAGGAAGCTCCGCTCACGTCTTCGTGGGCTTTGCCGACATAGGCGATGACCACACCCACGTAGCCGATCGGAATCTCCGTCATCGGCAGTTGCTCCACCTGCACGAACCAGGGGTCCAGGTTCCACGAACCGGAGAGCAGAATTTGTTCCTGCAAACCGCGCCGTCCCCCTGCCTGGATAAACTTCTCACCGTTCTGGAAATTGTTGTGTCCAGGCACGGTAGAACCCGCCATTTCACCCGCATCGATCGACATCCCATCGAGCGTAGTCACAATGCCCACCTTATCGGACTGCACCGTGTAGACCCGCAGTTTTTCGGGAGCCATGCCGTGTTGATTCGCATTAGCAGACGTAATCACCTTAAACAAGGCGGTGTTGATGCGATACGTCCCTGCCGTCAAAAAGCCCATCTGCCGACCCTTTTCGCCACCATTGGTGAGAAACTTGCGGGCATCCTGATAGTTATCGCAGGGCACAACCTTCGCCAGAATGCGTTCGGCAGGAACGGATGCGCCATCGTTGGCCACCAGTAGCGCAATTTCACCCTGCGGCACGACAATCATCGGCTGCTTCTGCACATTGTACTGCCAGGGAAACAGACCCCAGTGCCAGCCAGGAGCGAGAGTATCGGCCTGATAGCCCGCTTCACCGTTAAGGGCAATTAAGGATCCAGCAGGTAGGCGACCACCAAATTTCTTAGATCGGAAGAGCACAC
>JAJPKC010000457.1 GCA_021323955.1 Oscillatoriales cyanobacterium Centralia_MAG_596
AGCGCCTCGGCCAGATTGTCCAGGCTTACGTCTTTCATGCAGTACGAGTCAGCACCCGCCGCAAAAGCCGCCAGCACAACCTCTTCGTTATCCTGCAACGTTAGAATCAGTACTTTTGTGTCCGCGATCGCCGGGTCTTCGGATTCTACCTGTGTTTTTTTAAAGCGGCGCGTCAGCTCAATACCGTCCATGTCGGGCAACCCAATATCCACGATCGCCACATCAGGCTTAGCCGTTTCCAGGAGCTTCAATCCATCGGACGCGTTGGCAGCTTCGCCAACCACATTAAATCCCCGCTGTTGCAGTGCCGTGCGCATCCCCACGCGCGTCAAATCATGATCCTCAATTAGGGTGATCCGAATATCTTCCATACTCAGGCTCCTCGACTTCTATACAAGGTGGAATAAAACAGGCGGGATAATCAGTTGGAGATGAGCGCGGCTCTAATAATAGCGTACGAGATTACAACTGTGAGCAAACGATTCGCGTGGGAGGCTTCATTGTATCAAGCAGAGATACTGCTTTGAACGTTGAAGCGTACGTGCTTCGCTGCAAACAGGGAATCGTTTGTACGCAAGTATACATAGTAGTTCTAGGTGCTGAGAACAATTTGACCCAGTATAGACAACTCATTGTAGACAACTGACCGCAAGCGCTCGATCCGATCGCAGGTCTAACGCTGCATCGAGATTGGCCAGACAACTCGGCTAGCCCCTCCATTTTACTAGCTGATTTTGTCAGAGTTGTTTATTAACGTCCCTAATCTGAGATTTGCAGGATGTTTACAGCAAAACATCTATCCAAAGTTTGAATTAGTTACAAATTGACATTCATCCAGTTTTTAGTGCGCTCAATATTACCTGTTGTTGCTTAAAAATCTATCATTTGATGCATCGACAAATCCGTTTTTACCGCCTGTTATGGATCTTGTCATCGGTAATTGCATTCATGCCGATTTAGTTTAAGCACAATAATCATCAAAATTTGTACATGCCTTAACGCGCCATGATTGACGCTACGCCCAACCAAACCCCATTTAGCAATACACATTCTGAACCAGGCAAGCATTCTGAGCCAGATGAGAGTTCTCACTTAACCGCACCATCAACGTCCAACGACCGATCGTCAACAGCGCCCCCTGCTCAAGCACCATTATCGCCCGATCGCATTCTTGACGCCATGCCGCACATCGTCTGGGCCGCCATGGCTACGGGTGACATCACCTATTTCAACCAGCGCTGGTACGAGTACAGCGGGGTCGATCGCGAGCTACCGCCCAACAGCGCATTTCATGCGGCCATCCACCCTGATGACCGTGTGCGCGCGATCGTCGTCTGGCAAACGGCGATCGCGCAGGGTGTGCCCTTTCAGCTTGAACAGCGACTGCTGGCCGCCGATGGCACTGAGCACTGGCTTCTGTTCGATGCGGTACCCGTTGCGACACCGCATGGGCACATTCAGCACTGGGTGGGTACCTGTAGCGATGTGACAACCCACAAATATGCGAATCTTGAGGCTTGCAATTTGGATGTGGTAGCGCTAGAGCGCCAGGTTAAAGCACAAACAACCGAGTTGGCAGCCGCCGACCACCATCAGTCACTCTTTGTGGAAGCGTTGCGAGAAAGCGAAGAACGCTATCGTTCGCTGGTGATTGCGACCGCGCAAATCGTGTGGAATACCGATGCCGAGGGAAAAATCACTAATCCCATGCGTGGGTGGAGGGCTTACACCGGCCAAAGTGAGGCAGAGGTGCAGGGGTGGGGGTGGCTGGACGCAATTCATCCGGACGATCGCGATCGCACGACCCAAATCTGGACACACGCGGTTCAGACGGGCACGCTATACGACACCGAGTACCGTGTTCGCGGTGCGGATGGAATTTATCGAGACTTTGCTGCGCGTGGTGCGCCGATCAGGAGTGAAGATGGGTCTGTGCGGGAGTGGGTCGGATTTTGCAATGACATCACAGCGCATAAACAGGCTCAGGCCGCCCTTCAAACTCGTGCCAGCGAACTCGCGCAGACAACGACTTTGCTTGCCCAAACAGCCGCAATTCTAGAAAAGCGCAACGCCGAACTAGACCAGTTTGCCTATGTGGTATCTCACGACTTAAAGGCTCCCTTACGCGCGATCGCCAACCTGTCTCAGTGGCTAGAAGAAGATCTGAATGAGTACCTCACGGACGATACCCGTCACCAGATGAACCTGCTCCACGGGCGGGTGCATCGGATGGAAAACCTGATCAATGGGCTACTCCAATACTCTCGCATTGGTCGTGCCGCCACTCAAAAAGAGTCTACCGATGTCGCTAAGCTCTTAAACGAAATTGTGGATGACCTGGCCGTACCACCAGCGTTTACCATCACCATCCAGCCTGGAATGCCGACGCTGTATACCGATCGCCTCCGTTTAGAGCAAGTCTTCAGCAACCTCATTAGCAATGCCATCAAGCATCACGATCGCTCCGATGGCCACATCCACGTTACCGTCCGACCAGTACGTGCGTCCCATAGCGGCGAGTACGAATTTGCAGTCACCGACGACGGCCCTGGCATTGATCCGGCCTATCACAGCAAAGTGTTTGGCATTTTTCAAACCCTTGAATCCCGTGACAAGGTTGAAAATACAGGCATTGGGCTATCGCTGGTGAAAAAGATTGTGGAAAGTCAGGGCGGCACCGTCGCGATCGAGTCTCAGGTTGGGCAGGGCACAACGCTGCGCTTCACCTGGAAAGCAGGGTGATGTGGAACGGATTGTCTGCGTGAAATATCTATCTAAAAGGTGAAGCGCCCAACTGTCGATGGATTGAGGACGGATGCCAAAATTTTCGGCATGATCCAATTATTGGAGCTATTAAAAAATGTAAAACAGCATGGAGACTAAAGTACTCAACATTCTTCTCGTCGATGATGACCAAGTAGATGTGATGAACGTCGAGCGGGCATTTAAACAAAACAAAAGCCAAAATCATCTCTATGTCGCTGAGAATGGCATTGAAGCGCTCGCTATGCTCCGGGGGCAACGCGATGTTATCGTACCACCGGTCGAGCGGCTGATTTTGTTGGATTTAAATATGCCCCGGATGGGGGGGATTGAGTTTTTGCGAGAACTACGCGCTGACCCAACACTCAAGCCGATACCCGTAATCGTGTTGACTACGTCTAATGAAGACAGCGACAAAGTTGAAGCGTATCACTTGAATGTAGCAGGCTACATTCTCAAGCCGGTTACGTTCTCTAAATTCGTCGAAGCAATGGTAGCAGTTCATCAGTATTGGACATTGAGTGAACTCCTATAAAGCGAACTCCCATAAAGCGAGCTCCCGTAAGTGAACTTCTGTAAAGCGAACTTCTAGAGGGACGACGTAGAGACTTTTCTTCAATGCCCATGAGGGCTAAGAATCGGGCAGCGAGTCGAGATGCTTCCTGATTTCTCGTACCAATCTCTCATTCTGGTTATGGAAGAAATCCTCAAAATTCTGCTAGTCGATGACGATGCCGTGGATCGGATGGCAGTCTGCCGATCGCTTCGAAATGCGGGTGTCCAGGCAGAAGTCGTCGAAACTGAAACCTGTGCGTCGGCGATCGCGCTACTGCAACAGCAAGCATTTGATGGTGTACTTCTGGACTACCGGTTACCAGACGGTAATGGACTGCTATTAGTCAATCGGGCAAAAGCTCTGGGCATCACGGTACCCCTGATTGTGCTGACGGGGCAGGGGGATGAGCAAGTAGCTGTTGAGTTAATGAAAGCAGGCGCAGCGGACTATTTATCCAAAAACAAGCTCGCGCCGGGAGCACTGGTACGGAGCCTATTCCATGCGGTGCGGATCCACCGCGCCGAAGTCCAGGCAATGGAAGCCACCCAACGGTTACGCGAGAGTGAAGAGCGCTATCGCCTGGTATTGGAAGGTTCAAACGATGGTATTTGGGATTGGTATATTTGCCAGAATGAAGTCTTTTGCAACGATCGCTTGTTTGAAATTATTGGTATTACTCGCGATTCACTAGGAACCGCGTATGAAGCTTTCTATCGCTTGATCCACCCGAACGATCGCCCCCGTGTACTCAAAGCCATCACCGCTCATCTGGAGCGAGGTGCCCCCTTTGACACAGAGTTTCGGCTGCTGCACGCATCGGGCAGCTACCGCTACTGCACCTCGCGGGGTAAAGCACAGCGCGATGAGCAGGGCAACCTGTTTCGGATGTCGGGCATTGTCAGCGACATTACAGCCCGCAAGCAGGCGGAAGAGGAAGTCGCTAAACTCAACCGCGATCTGGAACGGCGAGTGGATGAACTGCAAACGCTGTTTGATGTAATCCCCATCGGCATTGCGATCGCGAATGACCCGGAGTGTCGCGAAATTCGGGTGAACCCGACCTATGCCGAAATGCTGGGGGTTGCACCTGAAACGAACGTTTCGTTTACCGCTGCGGTCGATCGACTGCCCTTTCAGCTCTTCCGGAATGGACAACCACTACAGCCCCAAGACCTACCGATGCAAGCGGCAGCCACGTCGGGAGAATCTGTATTAGGGGTGGAAGTGGACATCCTTCGTGAAGACAGCACGACAGTCAATGTCATTGGCTATACAACCCCCCTGTTCGACGAACGAAACCGTCCCCGGGGGTGTGTTGGTGCCTATCTCAACATCACTGAACGCAAGCGAGCGGAGGCCACCCAACGATTTCTGGCGGATGCCAGTTCGGTGCTGTCCACGTCGCTTGAGTATCAAACAATTCTGGACAACATCGTACGGCTCGCAGTCCCCACGTTGGCGGACTGCTGTTTCTTTGATGGCATGGTGAACCCGCACGAGTTCCGGCTAGTGGCATGGCAGCATGCGGATCCAAACAAGCAAGGCTGGGGCAACCGTGCCCGACATTACACCCCACGACCAGAGCAAACTAATCATCCGGTTGTGCAATCGCTGGCACGCAACACGGCGGTTGTGGTGTCAGCGGTAACAGATGAGTGGGCCGAATCAATGGCGACCAGCCCCGATCACAGCCAATTTCTGCACGATTTAGACCTGGGTTCCGTCATGACGGTGCCGCTCATCGCCCACGATCGCAAGCTGGGCGCACTCACCTTTTGTCACGCGCGATCATCGGGACGCCATTACACATCGGCTGACGCGCAGGTAGCGATCGATCTGGCACAGCGGGCAGCACTGGCGATCGACAATGCCCAACTTTATCAGTCAACCCAGGAAGCAGAACACAATCTGCGACGGGCACTCATCATTTTGGGACAGCACCAGCAGCAGCTACGGACGCTGCAACAGCTCACGGACTTGCTCAACCAACGATTAACGAATCTACCTGAACTCCTGCAGCTCATGGTGGACGCCATTTGTGAGGTGATCCCTAATGCGGAGGTGGGGCTAATCGTCCTGCAAAATCCCTATACCGGGTTACTGGAACTTACAACTGCGACCGGCGTTGGCGTTGAGCGCTTCCAAATTGATACGGCCTTTCCACCGGGTGAAGGGCTGCTGGGTGAAATTTTTGTCACTGGCGGATCGCGTTGCTTGATCCAGAAGACTGATCAGACGCATGGTTTTAGCCGCGCTAGCGTTTGGGATCAGGACACCGAAAATTCACCCGATTATGGTTCAGACCGCCTTGCCGACGCCCAAATAATGAACCATCTGAGCGGTGCGCGATCTGAACGGACGACTCCTGCCACGCCGCCGTCCTTTTGTGCCGTCGCCATCGAATCGGCCCGCGCGGGGCGACTGGGTGTGCTGGCGATCGGGAGTTGGACTGATCCGGCGGCCTTTAATGACGAAAACCTGCAGCTATTGGTGGCCTTTGGCGAACAGGCCGCGATCGCGCTGACCAATGCCCAATTGATCAGCGATCTGGAAGAACGGGAAGAACGGCTGGAAATCCAGAACCGCATCCTTGGCGAACAGAACCAGGCGCTTGAACAGCAGCGGCAGCAGATCGAGCTGCAAAATGTTCGCCTTCAGGAGGCCGCAAAGCTCAAGTCCCAGTTTATGGCCACAATGTCGCACGAGCTGCGGACGCCCATGAATGCCATCATTGGCTTCTCCCAGTTATTGTTGCGCCAAAACCGGCTAAACGCCCAACAGCGAGACATGCTTGACCGCATCTTAAGCAATGGTCGCAATCTGCTGGCGTTGATTAATGATATTCTCGATGTCACTAAAATTGAGGCTGGACGGTTAGAGCTGGCGCTCGAAAATGTTAATTTGGTGCAGCTCATTCGCGTTACGGTCGCGGAATTGCGATCGCTCGTAGAGCAAAAACGGTTGGCACTACAGTTGCAAATTGACCTGGAGAACCCCTGGGTCACCAATGACAGCATCCGTCTGCGTCAAGTGGTGGTGAACCTGCTGTCCAACGCCATCAAATTCACTGAATCCGGCAGTGTGTGCGTCACATTAACCGAGACGGCATCCGATCGCATCATCCTGATCGTGCAAGACACTGGAATTGGCATTGCCGAGGCCCAGCTTGAGCACATTTTTGAGGCATTCCATCAGCTTGACCAATCCCTGGCAAAGCGCTTTCCTGGCACAGGGTTAGGATTAGCCATCACGGATTTGCTGGTGCGCAAAATGAATGGCACCATTACAGTCGAGAGTGAACTGGGCGTGGGTTCCACTTTCCGCGTTGAGTTTCCCCGCCGTGTGGAGGTGCAGCAAGAGACGTAACGGATGCTGGCTCACGTCAGGATTGACTGCTATCCTGACGTGTCCTTAGTCTGAGCAGCGCTACACTTACTCGTCCTCCTCTTCATCTTCATCTTCGTCCGATTCATCTTCGTCCGAAAACAGTTCATCGATGATTTCTTCGGCCCGTGTTTCCGAAATTCCCAGCGCTTGATACAGACTATCGATGTAATCGGCTTCGGCTTCTGGGATTTCACCATCAGACGCTACAACGACAAGCGCCAGAATCAACGCGACTTCTTCAAGCTCTTCTTCCTTGACAGTCTCGATGGCTTGTTGGACAACCGCTTCAGCACCTTCTGCGTTGATCAGCTCCGCCAGTTCGTTCGATAGGTTCTGGAAATCATCATCGGAGTAGTCGGCATAGAGGTCGATCGCCGCTAACATTTCACTCAGCGCATAATTTTCGGCATTGTCGATCGATTCTCCATCGGCGAAGGCAGAGAAGACTCCAATCGCAGCGATTGCAACTTCTGGTCTGACGGCAAGCTGGCTGTTACCACCGCGGGGTAGTTGGCGCTTTGGCATAGGTACTCCTAAATTAGGTCGAAACATCGATCGCGAGAACGTCACAGAATCAGTGCAACCGCGATTCGACTTTAGAGTGCCCAAACCCAACCATTAATCGCAGGGGCAAAATCGTGCTTGCTGGCGATCGCTCGTGACTCCGTTGTGTTTGTAGCAAGGCAGCCGCCATCGTCCCCCAATCCACTCCAAAAACCCTGTGCTGTACGGGTTCCCCTACCCACACCGTCCAGGACGATTCGCTATAAGGAAATTAATTAAGAATGGTGAACCGCTATGTCCCATTTACAGTTGGTTTCGAATGCGAGTCCGCCGTCTGAACCGCCGCGAGCAACGGCGCTAACGTCGCTGTCGGATGATGCGTTGCTGGATGCCTATTCGCAAGCCGTAACGTCTGCCGCAGAGCGCGTCAGTCCTGCTGTCGTCAATATTGAGGTTTACCACTCGAACCCTAAAGGGGTACGTCATCCCCATACACCGCCAGAAACACGGGGCAATGGCCCCGGTTTTGTGATCACCCCTGATGGCTATGTGTTGACCAACAGCCATGTCGTTCACGCCGCCACCCGTATTGAAGTGACCTTGCCTGATGGTCGTCACTTTACGGCTGAGCTGGTGGGTGACGACCCTGACACGGATCTGGCAGTCGTTCGCATTAACGCACCAACCCGGTTGATTGCCGCCGTTTTAGGCGATTCGGCAACGGTCAGGGTGGGCCAGCTGGCGATCGCGATTGGTAATCCCTATGGCTTTCAGTACACCGTTACAGCCGGTGTGGTCAGTGCGCTGGGACGATCGCTGCGATCGCAGTCCGGTCGGCTGATCGACAATGTGCTCCAAACAGATGCGGCACTGAATCCTGGCAACTCGGGTGGCCCCTTAGTAAACTCACGGGGTGAGGTGATTGGCGTCAACACAGCCGTCATTTTGCCTGCACAGGGCATTTGTTTTGCGACGGCCATTAACACCGCCAAATTTGTAGCAGCAACCTTAATTAAGGACGGTCGGATGACGCGCAGCTATATTGGCATCGCGGGACAGAATGTGCCCCTCCACCGTCGTCTGGTGCGGTTTCATCACCTGTCCATCGAAACGGGTGTGCTGATCATGTCGCTCGAACCGAACAGTCCCGCCCAAAGAGCCGGGTTGAGCGAAGGAGATGTCATTATTGAGTTTGACGCTGAGCCGATCATGGGCATTGATGAGTTACACAAACGGCTCACGGGCGATCGCATTGGCGTATCTGCTACGCTCACCGTCCTTCGAGGCACCGAAAAACGATACGTGACCATTATTCCGGAACCGTCAAAAGCGCAGCCTGCTTAATTTATCGCTCTGGCCATCAGGTTACGGGTCTCGGATACACACAGGCAATACAGCCGGGTCTAGCCGTCAGTGGTCAGTGTCAGACCTGGATTTAAGCTGACCACTGACCGCTACAAATTGGTCGGCTGGAAACAAGCCAGCCACAACCACATACGCCGCACCATTACATCGCTTCTAACTCTTTACCGTTCGTTTCTTTAACCAGGAAGAGCACAAAGAAAAACGAAGCTGCTGCGGCAATGGTATACAACCCATAGGCAGAACCCAATCCGGCATATTTTAGCAATGGCGGAAACGTGGTAGAAACTGCAAAGTTAGCAATCCACTGGACGGCAGCACCGAGAGCCAGCGCGATCGCGCGGATTCTGTTGTTAAACATCTCACCCAGTAACACCCAGACCACTGGCCCCCATGAAAATCCAAAGCAGAACACATACAGGTTAGCGGCAATGAGTGCCACAAGTCCTGGAACACCTGACAGCGCCGGATTGCCTGCTGCATTGACGGGTGCCTGGGCAAAGGTAATTGCCATCGTGCCCAGGGTAATGGTCATGCCGATCGACCCCAGCAACAGCAGTGGCTTGCGACCAAAGCGATCAACGAACGAGATCGCGATTAGCGTCGTGACAATATTGGTAACGCTTGTGATTACAGTGATAATCAGCGAATCCTTCTCATTAAAGCCAACCGACTGCCACAACACGCTGCTGTAGTAAAAGATGACATTAATTCCCACAAACTGCTGGAAAATGGACAACCCCATACCAATCCAGACGATAGGCAAAATACCACCACTTCTGGACAGCAAATCCGAGAATCGCGGTTTGCGTTCGCGCATTACCGTTTCTTCAATATCCTCAACTTTAACCTGTGGATTCGGCTCACCCACTTTAGTCAGTACAGCGATCGCTTCCAGCTCGCGGTGCTGAGCAACTAGATAGCGAGGCGATTCGGGAATCATCATCGCTGAAATTCCGTATAAAACCGCGGGCGGCACCTCTGTCCAAAACATCCAGCGCCAGGCCGCAATCCCAAACAGGGGCGCTGAAGCCGACCCTGCCGACGTGGCAATAAAGTAATCGCACAGCAAAGCCACAAAAATGCCAACCACAATTGCCATCTGCTGCAACGACCCCAACCGACCGCGCAACCGCGCTGGCGAAACCTCAGCAATGTAAGCAGGCGCAAGCACGCTGGCTGCACCAACCGCCACACCTCCTAAAATGCGCCAAAAGGTAAAGTCCCAGATCGTAAAAGCCAGCCCAGCACCAACACCACTGACCACAAATAGCCCGGCAGCCATCAACATTGACTTGATGCGACCCTGGCGATCGGCCAATGGTCCGGCGTAAAACGCACCCAGTGCCGAACCGAGCAGCGCCAGCGAAACCGCCAACCCAATTTGCCAGCTATTGGCATGAAAGCCATTTTGAATGGCCGCTACAGCACCGTTAATCACAGCGGTGTCAAATCCAAACAAAAAGCCCCCAAGCGCGGCGGCTCCACTAATTAAAATGACATAGCTATGATGTTCCCTAATTAGTTCTCCACGTCTCGTCGTCATTGTTATAGTTCCAAATAAGAATATGCCCCTGTGCTCAGCAACAGACCCAAGAGCTAACACCAAATGCGGTGAGGCGTTGCAAGCATCGCGACCGAGCATACCTCAACGCCTTAAATGTCCGTACTGATCCGGCGTATTATCTATTGCAGATGACAATAACGACTTTGTCATCTCTCATTCGACAGAACGCAAGCGCGCTCCAGTCAGATGTTTCGAGACGATGATTGATTATGAAGTACAGCTCGTCATTAATCGGGGTCGAACCTCAAATGTCATTGGTCATTGGTCATTGGTCATAAGGCCCCTACGGGCGTACCAGAAAGGCCATTGATGGGGAAAGCGGTCAGGCATGAGCCTGAGATGGACGTCTAATTCCAACTCACTTCTGTGGTGATGTGTACTAAGCGTTACGAAATGCCCGATCGAGCATTGAATCGCTGCAGTCAATACATTTCAATTTTGCTAGCAATTAACCCAAGTAGAACCAATTTACTCACCGATCCGTATCTATACCGATACCATCATCACCAGCGATCGAGCAGTCAAGTTACAAAAAAGCTCCTTTGTCGTGACTTGCTGAAATACAATTCAATGTAATGGCTCAAATACAGGTAAAAACTTGTCTTCATATATGAAAAGTACGTTCACTTTTAAAGTGAAGACATAAAATTGAATGGACGTAATTAACTTCTAATTAACTAACATGGCAGTATCAACCAACAAACGTTCAAGGACAGTCGTGGTTAAACAGCAAGCAGTCGAACACGCCGTTACGTTTCTGCAAGAACTACCCGAGAAACCCAAAGAGGATTTAAGCCTCAAAGAAGCGGTCGAAAGTCTACGCGATCCAATCAAATCTGCACTTGCCAAGGGCTATAGTTATCAAGACTTGGCAGACTTGTTGTCTGAGAAGGGCATCAAAATTAGTGCATTGACGCTGAAAAACTATGTACCCGCCGGAAAGCGTCAAACCGGTAAAACAAAAGGCCGCAAACCCAGAAAGGCGCAGGAAAACGAGGTCGCAACGGCTGAAGCTGCCCTCCCTCAAGCTGTCACAGAGACGACATCCCCCGCTACGCCAGAAACAGAAGCACCGCCAGCCAAGCCACGTCGAGGCCGAGCCAAGGGAACCGTTGCTGCAAAGACCCAGACAGAACGACAAACCAGAGCCACTCAACCCACTACGAAGGCCGCTTCAAGTAGCAAAGCAGCCAAAGCACCCTCGACCAGACGGCGCAAGACCAGCGCATGAACAACTCGTCGTAAGCGCGATCAAACGTAAGCGCGATCGCGATTTACGCCATCTTGTTTGTTGTAAAGTCTATTTTCTCTGTAAGGTCTGATGTTTGGAATTTGTACGCCTGGAATTTATACTTCCGCATGCGGTGTCTGTGGTGCGGTAGCTGCATTACTCAGCGTCCGGCTAACTTTAGCGGGGCACAAAATTTTGTCACCGTCTTGATAACCGACAAACCGAATGTAGACCAGGTCGCCTGGCTCAATATCAGGAGCATCAGGCTGATGTAGTTTTGGGTCATAGGTGACTTGCTCCCACACACTACCAATCGTTTTATAGCCCCAGGTTTGGATGAGGCTTTCCAACGGGACAAAGATTGAAGTCAGGTTTTTGGCAGGCAAATCTGGCTTCACCTGAGCGAGTTTGCTAACGCTCGGATAGTTGGTTAGCAGCGTTTGTAACTGTTTGAATATCGTTTGGCGTAATTCTGACGTTAATTTGGCTTCTTGCTGCTGCAACGCCTGCTGAAGCTGATGATATTCCTGGGTCGATCGCTCTTTCTGCTGAGCAAATTCCTGCTGTAGCTGTAAATAATCCCTGGTCAGTTGTTCATTCTGCTGCTGTAGCGCCTGTTTCATGTGCTGGAGCTCTTGCTGCACATGGGCATGTTCACTGTTTAAATGTTCTTTCTGCTGCAGTGCCTGCTGTAGCTGGAGATACTCCTCATTAAGCTGCTCTTTGTGACGCTGCAACTCCTGCTGTAGCCGCAAGCTCTCCTGGGTCAGGGCCGCCTTTTGCTCTAATTCCTGCTGCAACCGTTGATAGTCGCGACGCAATCGATTGCGTTCGGCATCCAACTTGTCATTACCTTTGGAACCTAGATCGACTCCCTTCACGATCGCCAGGATGAAGATGAACTCGACGAGAAAACCAAACCAAAACAGGTTGGTATTGCCTTCCATTAACCTGACCTCCTTTAAGCAACGCCAAAATCGCTGCCGCTAAATTTCTTCATCCCTCATTTTGTCTCATCAAACACCGATCGGTGCTCTCACGAAAGTCGATTTTTGTTACGTAAAAGTCAGTCAACAAGAGCATCAATGGATTTCGATCGCACGGCATCAATGATCGATGCAACGAACGATGCCTCAACCGCATCGATTTCGTCGTGTAGTCCTTCTAATTTCAGCAATGAATGCAGGCTACACTGGATACAGGCTTCAGCATGCGCTTAATTAATCCAGAATCAACCACGGCGTTTTGATCCAGTCTGATGATTTACCCTGACGCAGACAAAACGAACGATTCCCCTTTGAGCACTCTGCGGTTAACGCTGGCTCTCTTCTCGCGATCGACCTCCGCCACTCACCATCAATTCCATTTCACGGCACCGCGCCATTGATGTTGTCATCGTCTTCCATCACGCAACCATTGGCACCACAAAAGCAGGTATTGATCTGCCAAAACCGCACCTGCTTAAAACAAGGTGCTGCTGGCGTTCTATCCGCTTTTGAGAAGCATTCACTGGCACACTGCACCATCACGAAGAGTGGCTGTATGGGGCAGTGTGGCAACGGCCCTATGGTTAGGGTTTTACCGGATGATATCTGGTATGGGCAGGTTCGTCCGGACGAAGTGCCTGCGATCGTGGAACATCATTTGCAAAATGGACAGCCGATTAGAGCGATGCTCTACGCTCGGTTTCACTCAAAGCGGCAGCACCACTGAGAGAGTAGAAGCACACGCACGGCAAATAGAAAAGAAAGTGCCTTGTAATAGACCACAGGCAGACCTTTCCACTCAGATACACCCGTAGAGCCAGGTGGCGATCGCCGTCGCCACAGCGCACTGTTCAAGAAGCAATATGGCTGGAAAGCCATATTGCCGGGAAGCAATGCTGGCGCATCCCCTGTTAAAGATGGCACCCCTGTTACCGTACCTGACGCCCCAGTTACTGCGGGATAGTTAGAGCAGCACAGTCGAACGCTTGAACCACGCGGCAATTCCAGTCACCCAAAACTCTAACTAATCAACAATCAACGTCAGGAAAGGCACAGGTTCCATCAATCACGGCGATCGTGCTGCAAGAACGGTACAGCCACAACACACCCTTCGACATCCCCAACCTGCACACGCAAACCCGCACCACCGGCCTTAGTGCGAATGTAGCCCATCCCAAACACACCCTGCTCTGTCTGAGTCACACTGGTAAGGGTTCCAACTTTTTCGTTTTCCAGCGTGATCAGCGATCCGATCGCCGCCGGAGAACTGAGCTGAAGCCCCCAAAGACGCTGCTTAACGCCGTTATAGGTATTGAGCCGCGCGATCGTCTCCTGGCCGATGTAACAGCCCTTATCGAAGGAGATGGTTTGCCACAGCCCTGCTTCTAAAGGATTGTAATCTTCGGTCAGTTCATGGTCAGGAGCGGGACGTCCCTGCTCAATTCGCAGGCGTTCCCAGACGCGATCGCCAAATGGGACTGCGCCTGATTCCACAAGCACATGCCATACAGCCGCCGCACCATCTGCGGCAACGAATAGGGTATATCCTGGAATCGCCAAACCACTACCCATGGCAATGCGGACATCCTGCTCTGCCAAGCGGACGCAACGATGACTGGCATCCGACCGAGCATCCAGCATGCTGAGCCCAATTCGTTGCAACAGAGAGTGGCTCTCTGGCCCCACCAGGGTAAACGCCGCCGTTTGATCGGTCACGTCCGTTAACGTGACCTTATCACCGAAGAAGATATAACGATCTAGCCATTTTAGAAGACGCTCTCGCCGGTTCGGTGACACGAGCAACAGCAGCGTATCGTCAAGCACGTAAGCCGTCGCCAGATCAATCGTGCGGGCAGTAGGAGTAACCAATACCGTATCGCAGCCTTCTCCCGGCTTAAGCCGATTCAAATTGTTGGTGCTTTGGTTATGGAGAAAGGTGAGGCGATCAGCCCCCGAAAGTTGGAGCCGTCCCCAATGTGAGCGATCGCAAATGGCGACCCCGGATCGCGCGGCCTGCAAAGCCATAGCATCATTGCCAAAACTTACAGGCACCGTTGAATGGCCCTCAAATTCCGCACCAAGTTGAATCTGGATATCTTGCATCCTGGTCATGGTCATTACGCTACTCGACTCAGTATCCCGTATTTATAGCGTTGGTCAGCAAGCTTAGGACAGGATCAATCGCTGGATGGCCAATTCTGGGATAGGCCTGCTGACTCGCTGCTGCCATCCTGAATATGCCTATGGCTATAGAGTAGCGTGAGCAAAACCCTGTGGTACGACAAAGCCCGGACAATCGCGATCGTCCGGGCCTTATAAGAGCCTAATGGCAACAGAAAATCTGCTCACAGATTGTAGCGTTAGTCAGAAAGCGGCGGCAAAACCAATAGGTAAACCCCTAACCTGATCTAAATTGGCTTTCTGACTCACTGCTGCCATCGATTGGCTAGCGACGGCAATGCAGCCGTTCACTGCCGCTATTTGACAATACCCAGCAACTCAGGCGTTGTGGAGGGCGCGAACTTCGGAGCAGAAGAAACCTGAGTCAGCAGATCCAAAGGCTGGTGAGCAATCGTTGCCACCGCCGATCGCGCATGGCTTGCCACTTCCACAGTCTTGACATCGTAGGTCTGAGTCAAGAGCTTGGGATAGAGACCAATACCAATCACAGGCAGCAGCAGACAAGCGGTGATAAACACTTCGCGAGGCTTAGCATCCAGGACGAACTCATTTTTGAGCACTTCGTTCTCGGTGCCGTAGAACATTTCACGCAGCATCGAGAGCAGGTAGACGGGCGTAACAATCAACCCAACGGCTGACAGCAGCACAACGACAACTTTGAATGTGGAAGTGTAGGAATCGCTGGTAGCAAAGCCCAGGAAGACCGCCAGTTCACCCGCAAATCCACTCATACCGGGAAGTGCAAGTGACGCCATCGAACCGATCGTGAACAGCGCAAATACCGTTGGCATTGACTTTGCCAGTCCACCCATTTTGTCTAATGCCAGCGTGTGGGTGCGATCGTAGGTCACGCCAGACAGGTAGAACAGCGCAGCGGCGATCAAACCGTGGGAAACCATTTGTAGCACCGCACCGCTGAGACCCAGCTCAGAGTAAGAGGCAATTCCCAACAGGACAAAGCCCATGTGTGAAATTGAAGAATATGCCATCCGGCGCTTGAGGTTACGCTGTGCAAACGATATCAGCGCACCGTAAATAATATTGACGACACCAAGAACCGCCAGCACTGGAGCAAAGTAGAAGTGGGCATCTGGCAGCATCTCCATGTTCATCCGGATCAGCGCATAGCCGCCCATCTTCAGCAGCACACCCGCCAGAATCATCGAAACCGGTGCAGAGGCCTCGCCGTGCGCATCAGGCAGCCATGTGTGCAGCGGGAAAATCGGCAGCTTGACGCCATAGGCAATGAGCAGAGCCGCATAGATGAACAGTTCAAACGTGAGGGAGTAATCCTTTAGCCCCAGTTCGCGCATGTCGAAGGTGACGTTGCCACCGTAGAAGGCCATCGCCAGTGCTGCCACCAGGATAAAGATCGAGCCAATCGCGGTGTACAGGATGAACTTAGTCGCCGCGTAGAGACGCTTCGGCCCGCCCCAGATCGAGATCAGGATGTAGACCGGCACCAGCTCCAATTCCCACATCAGAAAGAACAGAAGAATGTCTTGCGCACAGAACACCCCAATTTGAGCACTGTACATCGCCAGCATCAAGAAGTAGAACAGGCGAGGTTTCTCTGTAACCTTCCAGGAAGCCAGAATGGCAAGGGTCGTTACCAGACCGGACAGGACAACCAGCGGCATTGAAATTCCATCGACTGCCAGCGACCAATTCAACCCGAGCTGAGGTACCCATGCAATGGTTTCAGAGAGCTGAAACCCAGGGCTATGAAAGTCGTAGTTCTGTGAGAAGGCGTAGACAATCAGCGCGAAGTCAATTAAACCGATTGAGAGAGCGTACCATCTAAGCGTTTTACCCTGCTTGTCTGGTAGCACAGGAATCAGTAGCGAGGCTACCAGGGGAAAGAGGGTAATGGTTGTCAACCAAGGAAATTGGGTATCCATCTTGAGCACTTACTCGATGTTGCGGGGATAAATAGCCTTAAGGTTGCTGGATGATGGGCATGAAGCAACCCGTAACCTAATCCGCAGAGAAGCCCACTTATCCAAGTGGAGGGCTGGAACATTCCAGTCGCGCTTGCAATTGATAACTGAGCGGTGAAATCCATAGGTGAGTCGCTTCATTCGATCGAGAGAAAGCAAAACCCATTACGGAAGTCACCAGATGTCTCCTTTACAGACTAAGTAGACGTGTTAAACAGTCAGATTTGATAAGGATATGTACCTATGCCTTATGTTACCCCAGTTTATTAAGTTAAATAAACTTTGTCTGTCTTTGTGTGACGCTTTTTAACGCAGGATTGCGATCAAGACGACGCCAATAGCCACAGAAACCCTGAAAATGCCTTACCAGCAAAACTTTCGCCGAAGATGCCCCACCCGCACGACAAATGCTCATTGTGCCAATTGTTGCGATTTTGTTACGAAATCTTGAGCAATTGCCTCAAGACATCTAGGCTATTTCTTTACCCAAACAAACGTTATTCGGTTTTACCATGCCAAAGTTCCAGGACACGGCGACCTGGAGGCAGGCAGAGCAACTCATGCAGCCTGCATTCATTCGGTTAGTGGATAATCTTCGGAAGCAGCTTGAGCAGTCAACCTGGAAGGGATCCTATGAGGAGACAGATGTCTGGGCTGAAGGGACTAGCGACGAAGTCAAAGCGACCGTCCTGCATCTACGATCGCAGCTTGCAACAGCTTCGGCTAACGAAGTAGGCGCGATCGAGCAGGCACTGGCCCAGTTGCCATCGCCTTACCCAGGCTATCAGCTCCACCTCCAGCAGCATAATTGCCACCGTACGATTGACCTCTGGGGACTGTGCTACCAGATTTGTTTCGAACACTACGACGCCACCACCGGCATGTCGTCAGATTCCGGACATGACAGTAGTGGCGTCAAAATTGATAGTACTCTCTTTGATGAGACAGGCGACATCGACTGGCACGCGCTCGATCACAAAACTCAGCGGATCGTGGCACAGGTCTTCTTAACGCTGCCAGAGAGCCCGACTGAAACAAACGGTTAAGTCGAGCGAAGGACGAACCCTTACTCTTCACCACCTTGAATTTTTAGCAGCAAGAACCCGGCACCAAGACCAATGAGTACCAGAACAGGGGCTAACAAAGCAGTACTTAAGATCTCACTCATTGGTTTTGTTTTTCCTTCGTAATGACGTTGTTAAATGTTGCGGTTGGAGGGATGCCGTAGGGCACGTAGCTGTCGATGCATTTATCGGCATGTTTGCATGAAGCATTTTAAACCAGATTGGTTGCACTATTTCCACTCAGCGCGATCGACTTTCACCCATAACGCCGGATCGATCCATCGCGACCGGAGACACAGAGGCAATGCAACGAATCTTAAGTCCCCGGCGTTGCACCACCGGACGCTTCCGTAGAGTCGGAGGGGGTTGAGCTTGTGGCCGTCTTTGCCCGCTCCCGCTCTTCACGTTTTTTACGCTCTGCTTTCAACACATCCTCCATTACAATCCGCGCCTGAGCCATTTTCTCCAGATTACTGCGATACAGCTCCAGGTCTTTTTGCAGTTTATCTTCAGACAGATTCAACGCGGTGCAAATGCGCTTCAGCGCCTCTGTACGTCGAGTTTCATCTTTGACGAGATCGGCGTCAGCGAGCTCAAGCAGGGTAAACAGCCCGATCGCGAACAGCCGACTGTACTTAAAGTCTGGGTTATTAGCAACCGCGCGTGCCTGCTCTTGCAGGTCGTTGAACTCGGCAATGGACTCAGATTGTTCCAGCCAACCCATTATTTCCTGGGCAGACGACCGATTTGCCAGTGACTCTAGGCGCGCGGCATCCTGCCGATAGCGCTGGGGATCGTCCTGCAGGGCTTTACAAAGACCGTCAAAAATAGAGGCAATATCCGGTTCGGGACGGTATGCCTGCATAAAGCGGTGAAATGACGTGAACACACCCAAAGCATAGAAGGGGTCGTAGCGAAAATCTGCATTAACTGCCAGTAAATGCATCTCTACCATCAACTCCTCCACAACTCGACGGTAGATTGAGTTGATCGGGCGCGTATGGATCGTGTAAAAGGCTCGTTTGGTGTCTGATACAGTACGGACGTTATTCACAGCAGATGAGTGGGTACGACATACCCTCATTCTCGCGCTTGACGGCAAGTTTGCCAAGTTTTGAGTTGGGAGAGGCTGGCGGTACTCATTTGGGAGGCGGCGTTGGTCGCGGAATAGTTTGGAGAATGTAAGCCTCAGGATTTTCGGCGACCCAACCCAATGTCGATCGCGATCGCACCTCGAAGTGTAGATGCGGTGCTTTAGAACTAGGGGTGCCGGTCGTGCCAACCGTGGCGATTGGCTGGCCTCGCTTGACCGTTTGTCCGATTTTGACGCTGATCGTCGCCAGCTGGGCATACCGCGTTTGCAGCCCTTCGGCATGGTTAATCACAACCAGATTACCGTAAGCGCCCTGCTTACCCGCAAATGCGACAGTGCCATCCGCGATCGCTAATACGGGTGAACCAACTGCTGCCGCCAGGTCAACCCCGCTGTGAAATCCCACTTTTCCCGTGTTAGGCTGAATGCCCCAGCCGTATCCCAGCAACAGAGCCGATCGCCCAGGCTTCGATGGAAGTGGGTATCCGCTTAAGATTTGGGTGGGCTGACGCCCCGTTGGCTTGCCGATCGACGCAGCGGGTGCCACCGGCGACCAGTTCACTCCTGGGACAAACACGACTTTGGGCGCAGGCTGGCAGCCATTCACCTCAAATAGAACATCGGGCCGAATGTGGTAAGTCTTGGCAATATCACGCCAGGTTTGGTTCGATGTCAGCTCAACCCGAATGCCGTTGTAGGGTGGGATTAAAACATCTGCGCCAACGGGCGCTTTGCCGCTGCGGAGAACCGGGTTAAGTCCCATCAGCGTGGCAGGAATCAGGTTGTACTGCTGGGCAATGCTCTCCACTGTTTCGCCAGTTGCCACTTTGTGACGAGTGAACCGCGAAAGGGCTGGCGCAGCACAGGTCGAGGGAGCAGATGTGTCTATGGGCGATGCTTCTGGTAACGGCATTGATTGCGCGTCTCCCTTGCCCACCCAAACGACGATCCCGCAAGCCAGGGGCAGCATTGATAGCCAACGAAATTGTCTCATATTGCTTGATTCTGACTCTTCTTGCGTCATTGCACATGCCGCTTTTCCACTCTATACCCTCGCCTTACCTGTCCTCCGGATGTTGGCCGTGAAATATAGCCGGGTGAGTGCGGGGGTGACGTTGGGGTACAGGCTGCCAGGAATGCCGTGAAACCGCGATCGACCTTGCGGGTTGACAGTCGGCTAGCGCGATCGAGCGGCAATGGGCGGAGCAGTTACAATAAGCCCATACTGTTCAGGCTCAGTACTGCTGTTGTTGGTCATCAATCATGAATCTGTCATTAAAGCAGTTGGCAACCTACGTATCGTTGCTGGCGATCGGCAGTGGTGCTGGCGTTTTAGGCAGCCAATATTTTTTACGCTACGAGCGAGACAACCCCAGTCCTCCAGAAACGTCCGTACTCGTAAAGCCACTGCCCAGCAAGCCTGCTACACCATCGATGGCCGCTGCGATTGATGAACCGAATGGAACCAACTTCATTGCCGTTGCCGTTGAACGAGTCGGCCCCGCCGTTGTGCGTATTGACGCGGCGCGTAAAGTGGTCAATAGTCTCCCCGATGCCTTTCAAAATCCTTTATTCAGACGCTTCTTTGGCAATGAAATGCCGATCCCAAGGGAACGCATTGAACGTGGAACCGGATCAGGATTTATTTTGAGTGCAGATGGACGGTTGTTGACGAATGCGCACGTCGTTGCAGGGGCAGACACTGTGGAGGTGACCCTCAAGGATGGCCGTACCTTTGAGGGACGAGTGCTCGGCTCTGACCCGGTTACTGATGTTGCTGTTGTTAAAATCGACACCAATGGCCTCCCAAGCGTCCAAATTGGCCGATCGGATAATTTGATCCCAGGCGAGTGGGCCATCGCGATCGGCAATCCGCTCGGACTCGACAACACAGTTACAGCCGGCATTATTAGCGCAACTGGGCGTTCTAGCTCCCAGGTCGGTGTACCAGACAAGCGGGTTAGCTTCATTCAGACCGATGCAGCCATTAATCCCGGTAACTCCGGCGGGCCATTACTCAACGATCGTGGTGAGGTGATTGGCATCAATACGGCAATTCGTGCCGATGCGCAGGGATTAGGCTTTGCCATTCCGATCGAAACGGCTCAACACGTAGCCGACCAGTTGTTCGCGAAGGGCAAAGTTGAGCACCCCTATCTGGGCATTCAGATGGTGGATCTGACGCCTGCTCTACGCAAAGAGATCAATCAAGACGACGACGCCAAACTCAAAGTGAACCAGGATCAAGGCGTATTAATCGTACGCGTGTTCGATAATTCACCCGCCGCTCAGGCAGGAATTCGTCAGGGTGACATCATCAAACGAATTGACGGAAAAGATGTCAAGACTGCCGCTGATGTCCAGGAGCGCGTAGAGGCGAGCGCGATCGGAAAAGCGCTGGCGGTGGACATCGATCGCAATGGACAAGCACGAACCCTGCAACTCAGGCCGGCCACCTATCCCGGTAAGGTATGACCGTTGCATCGCACAGATGGCAGGAGCAAGTCAGAACACGATCCCCGATTCGGTAGTTGAACAATTGACTGTGTTCTCAACGTTCTGACCAATCGAGGCTATAGCATCTGCTGCAAACAAACTGGTCAATTATTAGGCACAAATAGTCCGGAAATCCATTAGCGGCTCTGGTAGTTAATCAGGGTGGTGGCTCAATTTACGGCATGGCTTTGAGAGCGCGATTTTGGCTTCACCGAGTCGTTGGTCGCTTTCAATACTCATCCGTGAGCATTTAGCCACTGCAATTTAGTAGCCAGAACAACAACTTCGTCGCCGATTTCGACGAAACAAATAGCGGCAATGCTATCTCCAATACACTTTAAATCACAATTCCAGAGTACATATTACTTAAGTATTTAGGACTGTAATCCGTTGATTAGCCTGAATCAAGATTAGATAAATCTTGATTCAATTCCACCTCACATTTAGCTTTTAAGCGGTGATTAAGTATCACTAGATTGAGTGCAAAATGCTTCTGGGGTGGGCTGTAATAGGCTTACCTTATGTTTTTGGTTGACACGAGCTGTCGATTACTTCCTCGGATGGATGTCTTGAATGCGAAACTAATTTATGTTTATAGCAACGCTTGCGAATGCCATGTTAAGGCTGCTTCGGGCTATTGACAGCCAAAGTTTCGAGGCTTGTGTGCGCCATATTAGCGAAAGTGGGACACTTTCACAATCCTTTTTCGTCAATCACGATCAGTGCTTAGTCAGGCTGCGATCGGAGACTGTCAAAAATTTACTCAATATCGACACGGACGATTGTTTATGAATTTTGCAACTAGGATTGTTCAGCCGTCTAACTTCTTGAGTGTTGCTGCGGCCGCTTTGTTCCATTCCGAAATTAAGAATGCCGTTGACTCTGGTGCCGATGTCATTCTGGTTGACCTCAGAGATATTACATCTATGAGCAGCTCTAGCTTTATCGCGCTGGTCAAAGCATTGAAGATGGTTCGCTCTTCGGGTTGTCAGCTATTTCTTTGCTCGATGAACGAGCAGATCCGGATGCTGTTTGAGCTAACTGGCCTTGATCAGGCGTTTCAGTCTTTTGCTGATCGAGACGCATTTAATCAGCATATTCAGGCTCATAGCAATGTGGTTGAAGCGCGACGTCCATTCAAGCATGAGGTGGAGCCGTTGAAAACCAAGTCATTGAAACTGGCTAGCTAAAACCGCATCTTTAACCAGTTGTTGAATCAGGGTGTGTCGGCTTCTACCTGTGCCTGATAGTGGGCATACTCAATGGCTGTTGATTGGCGTTCTGCCGATTGTTTACAACACGCCGATTGTTTATAGCACAACGGGCGCAGGCAATCACAGCGCTTACCAATGCCGCATCAGGTGAGCGGCGTATATTCTTTGATGATCAGCAGGCAGTTGCGGTTATCGGGTGTGCGGATGTAGCTGACGCGATCGGCCATTCGCTTGAGCAGCACCAGACCGCGTCCGCCGATCGCCTCCTGGTCGGTTAGCTGCTGGGCCGCCGCCATCGCCGGGGCAAGGTCAAAGGCTGGCCCCTGATCCCAAATCCTGACTTCCAGTGCATGAGCTTGAATTGTGACGTCAATCGTGATCGTTGTGTCGATCGACTTACCTTTGTGGGCATGACGAACAGCATTGGTGAATCCTTCCGCCAAAGCGGTTTGACACTGCAACCAGACTGCAGTGGGAATCGATGGCTGCTGTAGTTGATCAAACCAGTCCAGGATCTGACTCAGTTCGTCAATTTCTGTTCGCACCTGAAGCTGACTTGTGTTTATCACGGATGCCCCTTCCGCTCAAGCAATATTCGAAGTCCGCGATCGGCTCCCTGCTCTAATCTAATGCTTCTAGAGTCCAGCGCAAGACAGTGGCTCAAGAATTTGGTGACTCCTCCGTGGGCTGCGCCTTAGACACAGCGGTCACCTTTTGCGAAACTTCCGGATTGTAGAGCCGCAGATAGTTCCAATAGTTCTCAAACACGGATTTGACGTACCCCTTCGTCTCGCTATAGGGGATTTTTTCAACAAACGCATCGGGGTCTTGCTGTCCTGCTTTGGCAACCCAATCGGCAACAGCTCCTGGGCCAGCATTGTAGCTTGCGATCGCCAGCATTGAGTTACCGCTATATTCCTGATGCGTGTAATCCAGATACCACGTTCCCAGCTTGATATTATCGTCTGGATCATTCAGTTGATATTGCTTCAGCTTGATCTGCTTGGCAATCCAGGCTCCAGTGTCGGGCATGACCTGCATTAACCCCGTTGCGCCGGCATCGGAACGAATCCCCGGCATAAATCGCGACTCCTGCCGGATCAGAGCCGTCACCAATAGCGGATTGAGCTGTCGCTGCTGCGACCAGGTTTCGATCGAATCCAGGAAAGGGAATGGGTAAAGCGCCTGCCAGTAAGACGACTGCTGCTTGAGCGCCCGATATTGCGACTGTTCCTCTGGCTTGTCCCGTTCGCTCAGAAAGGACACCATAAAGATGCCGTCCAGGTAATCGCCCACGCCAAGCCGCATGACGCCATCGGTGAACTGTTCTGAAACTGTTGGCTGCATCCGGTTCTGGAACTCTACCTGCCATAGTCTCCAGGCATCTTCATCCTGTCCAAGCTGAAAGAGTTCTTTGAGCGTATTCGAACCAGCCGGAAGATTGGGACGGGTCGTTGAGCGCGAAACTTCTAGATCGGAA
>JAJPKC010000164.1 GCA_021323955.1 Oscillatoriales cyanobacterium Centralia_MAG_596
CACGATCGCGGCATCTACCCTCAACGGGACGCTCAGCCTGAGTACGATTCCGGGTGAGGTGCCCATCTCAGCCAAGCAGGAGGCTGTGCCGCCCAAAGCAGGATCGGGGCATTGATCTGGCTGTAGTGGCGTCAACAATTGCCAGCGGCTTTGTCTGCCGCACCCCATCCCCATGTCCTGTTCATGGGAAAATGAAGACTGTCCCGCATTGTGACGCGCATTTGTGATCTCTACCGTTACTGTTTCTGTTCCAGCGACTACAGCCAACATTGGGCCTGGGTTTGACTGTTTGGGAGCGGCACTCACGCTTTCGAATCAATTTCAGTTTTCCGTACTGCCACCAGGAAAAGAACGCGTCGTCATTACGGCGATCGGGACTGAGGCCGACCGCGTGGCTACCGATGCCACCAATCTGGTCTATCAGGCGTTTGTCAAAGTGTATGAGCACCTCCAGCAAGCACCACCGCCCGTCCACATTGAGATCCGGTTGGGTGTACCGCTGGCGCGTGGACTGGGTAGTTCAGCAACGGCGATCGCGGGTGGACTGGTGGGTGCCAATGTCCTGGCCGGTTCGCCCTTGAGTGCAACTGAAATTGTCCAGCTCGCGATCGCGATCGAAGGCCATCCCGATAATGTGGTGCCAGCGCTTTTGGGCGGTTGTCGGCTGGCGGCGATACAGAACCGAGATTGGGTAATTTGTGATATTCCCTGGCATCACACGATTGTGCCGATCGTGGCGATTCCTGGCTTTGAACTGTCCACGCAAGCGGCGCGGAAAGTGCTGCCAGAAGCGTATAGCCGCACCGATGCGATCTTCAACGTGGCCCATCTCGGGCTGCTGCTGCGGGGGCTGACCACCGGAACAGGAGCATGGCTGACAGCAGCGCTGCACGATCGCATTCATCAACCTTACCGTCAGGCGTTGATTCCAGGCTACGAGATGGTGCAGGCGGCAGCGCTCGATGCTGGCGCGTACGGCATGGTGATCAGCGGCGCTGGCCCAACGCTGCTGGCGCTTGCAGACCAGGCGACAGCGACAGCCGTGCAGACGGCAATGACAAAGACCTGGTCAACGCAGGACGCAGCCGTACAGGTGCACGTTTTGCAGGTCAGCCAGCAGGGCGCGATCGACCAAACCAGTACGACTGACTAAAGCGATTCAACGGTAGCAATCGCAATCATATCTATGCAAACGTTCGCTTTACGGCTTCAGCCAGGACAGGATTTGAAGCAGGAATTAACCACATTTGCAGTCTCAAAGCAACTGCAGGCAGGGTTTGTGTTGTCGGCGATCGGCAGCCTGCAGCAGGCCACGCTGCGGTTTGCCAACCAGCCCACGGGGACGACACTGGCGGCCACATTCGAGATTCTGTCATTAAATGGAACGCTCTCGGTCAATGGGAGTCATCTCCATACGGCGATCGCAGACAGCACGGGCAATGTCATTGGCGGCCATCTGATGAACGGTTGCATTATTTACACAACCGCTGAAATTATTATTGGTGAACTTTCCCAATTTACATTTATGCGATCGCCCGATCCCCACACGGGATTTCTGGAACTGGACATCAAAGAACGGTCAACCCCGGACGATTAAAAAACGATGTGTTAATGGCCTGCCGTTCGCCATCCTGTCGATTGTGAAACAGGACGGTAAATGCGCCAGCTCCCAGTCCTTGCTGGGGAAACATGCGGTAGCAAGGCAGATTGGTTAACCGCGATCGATAGGCGTCTAAGTGCGAAATTTCTACGGCTTGAAAGTGTGGAAACCGCTCTAAAAACCATGCCGCAACCTGTTCATTTTCTTCTGGTGAATAGGTACAGGTCATGTATGATAAATAGCCGTTTGGCGCAACAAGTGGTGCTGAATTGGCTAAAATTCGCTTTTGACGATTGGCATTTGCATTAATTGTCACAGGATGAAAGCAGCCCGGTGCTTTTCCGCCTTTTGCAATCAATGATTGCCCGGTGCAGGGTGCATCGACCAGGACAACCTGGGCCATTTGCGGAATGTCTGCGGCGAGAATTTCCGGGTCTAATCGCAACACGATCGCAGGCTGAATGTGACACCGTTTGAGATTAGAGATTAATGCGGCTGTGCGCTTACCAATTACCTCATTGCTGAACAACAGTTTGGGCTGTAGTGCAACCCACGCAAAAATACTTTTCCCCCCCGGTGATGCACAAACATCAATGACCAGCTCAATCGGCGGTGCGATTGTGAGCAGGGTTGATGCTGCAAACACGGAGGAAAAATCAAGACAATAGTATACGCCCTGATCGTGGAGTGGATGCTGTCCTGGTTTTTGGCCGATGGCCAATCGATCGATGAATTGGGGTTGCCAGGACAGGGCTGGCTCAACGGTGAACGGTGAATCCTTAACCGCATCCCGACACCAGAGAATACATGGATTAACGGCTTTAGGATGAAGCAAACAATCAATAAACTGTTCCCGCTCATCTGAGTTCTGAAACAGTTTTTGACTGAGCTTCAGCAGTAGGTTAGAGGGTGTTTCCATGCGAAGGTGGCTTAACAGTTTTGATGTTTGAGGCAGTCTGAATCGTGCCGTAAAGCTTGTGGTATTTCTACCACATTAGGTGTTCCAAAGCGGATTAGACGATTGGGTAAAGCCGGTTTGTTGATCCATCTGCGCACCGCAAATAGTTGGATGTTTATGGCAATATCTCCGTTTAATCGAGCGCGATCAACGGGCGTTGACTTAAGTGCAGCGATCGCCCCAGCAATACACTTACGATTGCCCCAGCAATACACTTACGATTGCCCCAGCAATACACCTACGATTGCCCCAGCAATACACTTACGATTGCCCCGGCAATACAGTTATGTCAGACTAAAGCCTGATCGTGTCAACACATAGCAGCGCCACGGTTCTTATGTCTGGATGGTTCTGGTCTGGATGGATCTAGAAGCTCTGATTCGATTAAAACGGACGATTCGGGCGATCGGGTTTGATGATGCGCCCTTCGTGCGGCGAGCCAACGAGCCAGTAGCGGTTGCCGGTGTAGTGTGCGCCGGTACTCGCTTTGAAGGCATGGTGTGGACACAGGTGCAGCCCGATGGCTGGGACGCGACTGAAACACTCGTGCAGACATTACTTCGCAGTAAATTTTTGCCGCAAGTGCATGTTGTCTTGCTCGATGGCATTTCGCTGGCTGGATTCAATGTGATTGATCTACCGCTACTGGCCCAACAGCTAGAACGACCCTGTGTTTCTGTAATGCGGCGATTGCCACGACTGACCGCGATCGAATA
>JAJPKC010000512.1 GCA_021323955.1 Oscillatoriales cyanobacterium Centralia_MAG_596
CGTCTGTTTGTCCAAAGCGGCCAGCTTTACACCTGGTTCAACGCAGGCCAGCCCCGGTTTGAGCCATTTCACCGCCTGCATTCGGGACAGGTCAAGAATTACGCCACCGTGCAGGGGAACGCACTGCCCGTAGTTGCCTGTCCCGGCCCCGCGTACCGTCAACGGCAGTTGATGCTTCACGCACGCTGCCGCAACCTGGAGGACTTCGGCTTCGCTTGTTGGACGCACCACGATGTCGCCTCGCTTGTCACTCAGCAACGGTTGCAGGATCGGGCTGAAGGTGTAGTAGTCCTGGGACAGTTTTGTCAGTTGCGTCGGGTCAGTAATGAGTTCTAGCCCCGCTAGTTCACTGGCAAAGGCGGTGAGGTCAGCGGGTTGAGTCGTTGTAGCAGTCATGGGCGATCGCGCAAACTCATCATCGCTTAGCATGACACAGATCGTTGGGAGCAGGCAGTAGTCATCGTAGCGAAATGGCGGTTAGGGATGACAAGGGAGGGTTTTTACGGTGAGCATTTGCGGTGGAGTGGCGTCGGGCGCAGCAGTCCCCATTGTGGTTGCATTTTCGATTCAATGTGTGATGAAAATACAGCTCCATTTTCATCTTTTTAGAGTGCTAGAGCCACATGGATGATTGTATAAATTCCGCTCGTTGAGTAAAACGGAGACTGGTCTACGGCAACAAAACC
Organism: Oscillatoriales cyanobacterium Centralia_MAG_596; assembly: GCA_021323955.1. Taxonomy (GTDB): domain Bacteria; phylum Cyanobacteriota; class Cyanobacteriia; order Leptolyngbyales; family Leptolyngbyaceae; genus Stenomitos. Next base: position 687 of record JAJPKC010000512.1, read on the forward strand.
GCTGTCGTTCAAACAGTTTCACAACCTAAAGTCTTTATTTTGATCAGTGACTTTGGTGCCTGAGCCAGCAAGACGTTCCAGTATGATTGCCATGTCCCGAAGAATGGGATCTGTATTGGTGGCATGCAGAACTGGAACGTGGACAAAAAGACACTGGCAGTTGATCTGAAGCGTTTGGATATGCTTTAGCACGCTGTAGTAGAGGTAATTGCAAACAAAGTTGCCGGCATCGTGGCTCACCTGCGTGATGGTCAGGTTCTCTACCAGTTGCGCGACATCTATCGCTGTCCATAAAACATCTGTCTGGTGTTTGCCGTTTGACTCAACCGTCAATTGCGATCGCTGCTCGGCCATACCACCGCAAACAATCAAGTCTGGTTGAAAGGTTTGGATCCTGGCGATCACTTGCTGGGGCGCTTGTTGAAAATCGACTGGCAGTTTGCGGAGTAGCGCGATCGTGCCGTGCCTCTTTGTCAGCAGGTTGTGCTGCATCATGGCGGCAAGTAGGTCATCGGCGGCATTGGACGTGTGGTGCGGCTCCCAAATGTCAAACGAGGTAAGCAATATGCGCCTAGTCATAGTCAGACCTGGTTTTCTGGACTGGTTACCTCCTTTTACAGCCGTCCGGGACGATTCATCAGGCTTGATGCCGCCTGCCGGACGAGATCGCTACGTAAGTTCCAGGATGTTTAGTTCACCGTGCTTACAGGGCTTTTGCGGATTCTGTGGGGCACTGGACAACGCCATTAGTGGACTGAAACACCAGGGGTGGCACTCTGGTGGGCTGTTGTGACGCACAAACAGCCGTAACTACTTGCTTGGTAGACGTTGCCAGTATCGACACGGCGGTATAACTCTTTAAGCCATCGGTTTTGGGAATGGCGACTAGCTGCGATTGGGTACTGTTGTGGATCGTTAATTTGTAGGTGTACTGGCTACGGGAGGTAAATGGTAGTGCTGCCGCTCGTTCTAACTCTTCCAGGTTGGTCGCCAGTCGGTTGTTTTGGCGGTAGAACGTTTGCTGCGCTTTATTCATTGTCTCCAGATAGTCCCTGGCTTCGGATTGCTGTCGGGCACGATCGCGGTCTGCCTTTGATTTCAGAGCCAGTTGGCTGTCGGTCGCGATCGCCGATTTTTGGCCCGGTTTTTGATTTGAACCGCCGACCGTATATGAATTCGCAATAATGGCGGCTGTCCCGCCCGTCACAAACGCAACCAGCGTGACAACCATCGATAGTTTGAGGTAATTGACCGAACGCAGACGAGTTGACCAGCTAGACGCCGATTCGGTCATGACCTGCTTTTGCCAGTTCTGAACGCGGTGCGCTAACTGCTGCGATGCTGTTAACGCGCTTCCCCAGGCGGTCTGTAGCGGTGTTTTGAGCAATGCTGGCTGTTCTACCCAGGTGTGGAGACGTGCGACCAACTCGTGGACTGCAGACGGCAACCCAACTGGATCCGTAGAGTCAACAGTCACCTCGGGTTCATCAGCCATTGGGGGGGAGGGCTGGGGTGGCTGACCAACTGTAAATGTCTCTACCCAACTCGGCTGATCCGCGCCAATGTTCTGCCCGTGTATTTTCACCCAATGAACTGACTGGATGCCTAAACTCAGAACGCCGCGTTGGGTAAATTCAACTAATGTTTTAGCGTTCAGGGGACGGGCTGACCGGAGCCACACATACAGCCAATGATCTTCCAACGATGCTGTTGCTGTGACGCCTTTGGGTTCCAGGGTAAGATTCATTAGCGTTGCGATCGCGGTTGGATCACCCTGTTTCGCAAGTTCGAGCAAGTTTGGTTGAGACATGGCTAAAGATTAAGCGGCAGAATCGACCCGAGCAATTGTTTAGTATCAAGATACTCGCAAAATGCCGATTGCGTAAAAGTCAATTAAGCATTTCTACAAGCCAGGAACGATGGTGGTTGTTGCCGTCAATTTGCAATTGCGCAACATCGTGGTGATTGACAAGTCACCTGGATCTAATGGCTCTGATTCACGCGCTCGATCGCCATGGCGGTATCTGCACATCAGGGTCAGGACAGATGGCCTGTTGATGCGCAGATGCCGCGACACATATCCTCCCAATTCTCAAAGGCGTTCAGTCTTAACCAGCGGGCTGCTAACGCACCCGTCGCCGATGGGATTGGGAGCACGACTGGTCGATCGCGCCATTCAGTCTGATTTGCTTCACGTACCGCTGCCTGTTAGCTGTTGCACCAGCGCCAATACCTTCGTCCGGCTGAGTTTTGCTTCCCCCTGTGCCAGCGCATCCAGCGTTGCGTGGGCAAACGCCAGCGGGAGGCGACAGAAATCGAGGGCCGGTCCCAAGGGCAACGCTTCGGTATAGGCATCAGCCAGCACGAGATTGCGTCGGGCATAGGCTTGCATATCTTCCTGCGTCCAGCCCTCCGGAAAGAAGCTAACGTCCCGCACCAAATCATCGCCCTGGTTACGCAGGATGTTAACCGCTTGCAGACCGCGCCCAAAGCCAACCGCTTGAGCACGATTGGTCTGGGTGCCGTCATACCAGGCCCATAGGTCAGACAGGAGCAACCCAACCGTGCCAGCCACGCAAAATGTGTAGCGATCGAGATCGGCCTCTGTCTGAATGGCCCAGTTGTTTTCGGCCCAGTATGCCATGCGATCAGCCATCGCTGCCGTGGCTTCCCAAATCCGTGGCGCGATCGTGATGGGCGCAAACGCGGCCCACTCGCCAATACGTGTTGTGACTTCGGGTAGCAGAGTCGTGTGCGTGATGAGCAGGGTTTCTAGACTGTGTTCATCGATCGCGTCAGTCGCCGCCTGAAAAGACAGGCTGATGGCGTGCAAAAGTTTTGCTTTGAGCACATTATCGAGGTCAGGGTGATCTTCGATTTCATCGATCGCGCGCATGCAAAGATACGCCGCCGCAACCGCCTCTTTCAATCCTGCGGGCAAACGACTAATCGGAATATAAAACGTTCGGCTGGTCTCCGCCAGAACCTCTAAAGCAGTCTTCCGTAACTCCATTTATTTGCTCCTCTTACACCACACCGAGTTCGCTCTAAATATATAGCAAAAAACTTAATTTTTACTAAGGAGGAATCTCAGTCGTTTTAAGTTTCCAAGACGTTGCGTAGCGTAGCATTAATGCCGTTCGCACAATGTAAAGAGATGCATGATTTCGCTGCACCAACACTGTTTTGATGTTGCGATCGCATCATGGGGCATTAAACAGGTAAATCAACGTTGAGACGGTTAGATCGGCCCAGTGTGCAAAGACGTGGCAGAAATTTGATTATATAGAATCTTCTGCAATGCTGTTTGGCAAGCGATCGTCCCACGCTGAATGAGCCATTGAAATGATGGGTTTCCAATTACGGTTGACAAAGAGGCGAACCTAACGTAAGTAAATCAAAGCCAATTGCCTGGATGTGGAGCAGAAACCCAAACGACCGAGAGGACACGGCCTTTATCGTGTGCCGCAATACATCTGTAAGCCATAAAACCGCTTCATACAATTGGGTCGGTTTCTTTCAATTAATGGTCGTTTTATCCACTCACTGCATCTCACCATGACAAATTTCAAGTCTTTCTTGACCAGAAATTTTAAGGTATGTAAATATTTTGCGGCGGCTGGCAGGGGCCAGCCGGTCTAATCGCTCGTGCTTTCTTTCGTGTAGGGAATTCCAAGCGCGGCTGGTGGCGTTGATTTGCCAGCTAGACCCACCATCGCCAGTAGCGCGATGACGTAAGGCAACATGACCAAAAACTGATAGGGAATGTTCAGGTTAAATGCCTGGATTCGTAGCTGCAATGCTTCAGTCGCGCCAAACAACAAACACGCCAATACCGTACTGACTGGATGCCAGCGACCAAAAATTAACGCGGCCAATGCGATAAACCCTTTACCAGCGCTGATGTCTTCGGTAAAGAACTTAACGTGTACAAGCACCAGATAAGCCCCCCCTAAAGCCGCCAAAGCACCGCTCAGGATCACGCTAATATAGCGCACGCGCACGACCGGCACCCCTGCGGTGTCCGCCGCACGGGGATACTCACCCACCGCGCGCAGTACTAACCCGAGACTGGTATGGAACAGGATGTAGGTGCTTAATGGCAGCAGGAGCAGCAGGAAATAGACCAGCGGATCCTGATTGAACAGGAGTGATCCCAGAATCGGAATTTGGCTCAGACCGGGAATGGCGATCGTGGGCACACCAGGTAACTTTTGCGTTGTACTGCTGTTAAACACCAGGCGTGACATAAATGACGTCAGTCCCGCCGCAGATAGATTAATCGCCAGACCGGATACCAGTTGATTCACGTGAAGCGTGACACAGAGATAGGCATGAAGCAGGCCGACCAAGGCCCCGCTGACGATCGCGGCCAAAATGCCTAACCAGACATTCTCCCCGGAGTAGAAGGTGACAGCAGCCCCCACAAATGCCCCCGTCAGGAGCATCCCTTCCAGCCCAATATTGAGCACGCCCGATCGCTCTGCCCACAGCCCGCCCAGCGCGGCAAACGCTAACGGCATCGAGAGTCGCAGACTGGCAGAGAGATAATCGGAGAGAAACGCGAGATCATGATTCATAGAGATTTGACTGTGGAACTGACGCTGACAACATCTGCCCTGCTGTTTCCAGCAATATCCCGGTTGTTTCTGGCGGACACAAACCGCTTGCTTACCCTGGCAACGTTGGCCGATGTGCACAATTCGGGCTGAGCTTCGGTTTGATGGTTCTTGCGTTAGCGGTATCGCCGCGTGCGATTCAGATAGCGATCGAGACGCTTGATGGGCACTGGCGCACCTTGAAAGCCTCCGTTAATGGCTACCAAGGGCGTTAGCTGAGCACTAATCGGCTGGTAGTCAGCTTGCGTTCTAGCACCAAACTGATGGCAATAAAGAGGACTGTCAACCCCTGGATCGCGTAAACCACTGTTACCGGTACGCCAGCGCTGCGCTGCATGACATTGGCACCCGCACGCAGCGCGCCAAAGAAGAGTGACGTGAGCAATACGCCTGCCAGGTTGCCACGACTGAGAAAGGCGATCGCGATCGCGTCGAACCCATATCCCGGCGAAAAGTTCTCAAACAGGCGATATTTTAACCCCATCACTTCCCCCGATCCCGCCAGCCCTGCCAATCCACCGGATAATGCCATCACCAGCATGATCGTTCGCTCAACCGAAATTCCGGCGTAGCGTGCCGCGATCGGGTTTTGGCCCACAGTTTCAATCTGATAGCCGAGGGGCGATCGGGCAAAGACAAGCCACAACACTCCAGTCAAAATAATTCCCAGCAAGATCCCGGCGTGGGTCTGCGTCTGCGGCAGAATGATGGGCAACTGTGCGGATGGATCGATCATGGGGCTGTAGGGCGTTGGCGCGTCCTGATCTTTCATGGGATTGCTGACCAGGTAGCTCACCAGATTTTGCGCGATGTAGTTGAGCAACAGCGTCGTAATGACCTCATTTACGCCCCGGATCGCTTTGAGATAGCCAGGGATCAATCCCCAAAGTGCACCCAGGAGAAAACCACCCAGCAGCGCCAGCGGCACATGAATTACGAGCGGCAGGCCATGCAGGTACAGCCCGACGATCACGCTGCCCAGGCCACCCATATAAATTTGTCCTTCACCGCCGATGTTAAACTGGCCCGCTTTAAGCGCAACCAACACACCCAGACTGGTGAGCAGCAACGGCGCTGTTTTGGTCAGCGTATTGCTAAAGCCATAGTAATTGGCAAGGGATTCTGTAAACAAAACCGAGTAGGCCTTGAGCGGATTGACACCCGCGATCGCAATCAACCCCGCACCCACAAAGAGAGCCGCCGCGATCGCTAACAGCGGCGATAGTATCGGCAGAATTCGACCAGCAAAATGTTTCACGAGCGATTAGTACGTCATCACAGCAAGCAATTGACACGCATCCTACCGCAAGTTACGTATGCTGTATTGTCACTCTCGATAGTTAATGGAATTGAGTGCCGCAACACGTTGTTGCCACGCTCTAGACAAACCGAGTCGTCCGTCGGTTATGCCTGAGTCCGCCGTTCACATCTGTGCGGCTGCTTTCCCGGCGATGGTAGATGCGATGCCTCACGGGGTCGTCGATCCAGTCGTTGGCTCGGAGTCCGGTTTACGTGTTCTGGCTTCAATGTCTTCGAGGGTTTGCAGCACTAAGCGCTTTGCCTGGAGTCGCCAGCCCCATTTCTGCACGTTAAAGGCGATCGCGCCGCCCACAAACGTCGCGATGAAATCCACTGGCTGCATAAACGAAATGCCCAGCAGCAATCCCAGTCCAGCAATGCCCCAGAAAGGTAGTGCGACCGTCTGACGCTGGTTTTCGACGATCTGGCTGATGGGATCGGTTGGCATTTCTGCCAGGAGCGTTTCTTTCACCTGCTGCTGCTCTTTTACGGGCACTGACAGCCCAATTTTCTGTCGCAGTTTTTCGATTTTGCGCGCATCGGTGCTGTACTGCGTCAATTCATCCTCAGCCATGAGGATCAAGCGTTCATACTGTCCCATTAATGATTCCTGAAGGTTGGACTTTAGCGGTTAGCCTTATTATCCGTTACTCCCCTGCGATCGTCGTAGTGCGAGCCGACGATTCTGCTGAGCGCGATCATCATCAGGGTTCAGCGCCAGCACTGTGTCGTAACTTGCAATTGCCTCCTCAAATCGGTTTAGACAGAGCAGCACACCGCCACGATTGTTATGGGCTTTTGGATCGTTGGGGCGGAGAGCGATCGCTCGGTCATAGCTCACTACCGCTTCTGCAAAATGTCCCAGGTGCTTGAGGGCAACCCCCCGGTTAAACCAGCTTTCGTAATGGTCGGGTTGGTGCTCCAGGGCACTCTCATAGCTGATGACGGCACCATTGTAGTCACCGAGCTTCAGGTAACAACACCCACGACTATACCAGGCGGCGGCATGATGAGGCTGCAACGCCAACGCTTTGTTGTAACCCAGAATGGCATCGTTGTAGCGCCCCAGACGCTTTGAACACATCGCCCATTGATACCAGGACTCGGCGTCATCAGCATCTAAACCCAACGCTTTGTCGTAGCTAAGGATCGCGGCTTCGTAGTCACCCAGTCCGACCAGTGCGGCTCCACGACTGCTAAAGGCCGCCTGATAGTCAGGCTTTAGCTCGAGTGCCCGGTTGAAATGTTTAATCGCGCTTTCGTAGCGCCCGGTGGCGTACAGCACTGAGCCCTGACAGTACCAGGCATCGGTTAGATCGGGTTGTAGTTCCAGTGCCCGCCGCAGGTTGTCAATCGCCGCCTGATACTGTCCTGTTATGTAGAGGGCAAGCCCCAAACTGTAGTGGGCTGTGGCGTCGTCTGCTTGAAGCTCCAACACGCGCCGAAAGCTCGCGATCGCGCGGGTGTGGTCGCCGGAAACGTGTGCCGCCCATCCCAGGCTGTAATGGGTGGATGGGGACATCGGATTGCATTGAACGGCGCGCTCGAAGCTGGCAATGGCTCCCGTATAACGCTCTAACTGAATCAACGCATTCCCCTTTTCCGTCCAGGCTCCCTCATGATCAGGCTGCTGCTGGATCACGCGATCGAACTGGGCAATCGCGGCGTTATATTTTGCTTGCTGGCTTAACGCCAGACCCCGTTGAAAGATCCCTTCGATCCCAATCGCTTCAGTCTCAATTGTCTGACCCATAGCAATCAACGTGTCCTAATCCTGATGTACTCAGAATTCCCTATTGCATGGAATCATTGACATTGAGCTGCTGCTGACTCGACGAACGCGATCGTCTGCACGGGTTTAGCCGTCGATCGCCCATCACTACGAGCAGATCACCGCGAGCAAATCCGTCAGTCTTAGCGGCTTTTCAGCAGGTAGGTCAACATATCGCCCTTCCCTTTGACCGGAATACTGCCCCGTTCTTCAAACTGGTATTGGTGGCAGAGGTAGTTGTACGTCATTTCGGTCACTTGAATACAGTCAGGAATGCCCTGCGACTCCATCCGACTGGCGGTGTTGACCGTATCCCCCCAGAGGTCGTAGATGAATTTCTTGGTGCCAATGACGCCAGCCACTACAGGCCCGGTGCTGATGCCAATGCGGATACTAAAGGATTCTCCCGTTTCCGCATTAAATTTACTCATAGCCGCCTGCATGTCCAGCGCCATCTCGGCGATCGCTTCCGCATGGTCGGGGCGAGGGGTGGGGATCCCCCCCACCACCATATAGGCGTCTCCAATGGTTTTAATTTTTTCCAGGTTGTGCCGTTCTGCCAGTTGATCAAACGCCGAAAAAATGTGGTTGAGCAAGCTGACCAGTTCGATCGGCGATCGATGGGTCGAGATATTGGTGAAATTGACAATGTCTGCAAACAAGACGGTTGCTTCCGCAAAGCTATCGGCGATCGTGCTCTGATCCTGCTTGAGCTGTTCGGCAACCGCTTTGGGAAGAATGCTCAGCAATAACCGTTCCGATTTTTCCTGTTCGGCCTGCAACTGCTTGAGGTAAGCCTGCTCCTGGTCGCGCAACCGCTTTTTTTCCAGGCAGGCGTTAATGCGTGCTTTGAGCAGGGTGGGGTTAAAGGGCTTAAACAGATAGTCTTCAGCGCCCAACTCAATGCAGCGCACCACACTCTCAATATCGTCCAGCGCGGAGATCATAATGACGGGAATATGGCGCAGGTGGGGGTCTTCCTTGAGATGCTCCAAGACCTGATAGCCATTCATTTCGGGCATCATGATGTCGCAGAGGATGAGATCAAACGACTGTGTCTGAAGCTGCTCGATCGCCCGTCGTCCATCCTCAGCCAGGGTGATAGTATGGCCCTGCCGCTGCAATCGCCGAAAGAGCAAGTCGCGATTGGCTTCAACATCATCCACAACTAGTATTGAGCCATGTTCCGGGTTCATTGCGTCTCCTCGTTTATCAGGCATTCAGGCTGGTCACACCACCATGTGCTTATTCGACGTGCCCAGCATGGGAACCATTAACGCCGTGATTAAGCAGATTGGGCCGATGACGCTGCTGCGTCGGGGGGGATCGAGTGACCCACAACCTCTTCACTGGCAAAACAGCCACATTGTCTGAGGCTGGCAAGGAGGCGATCGCGGTCAATGGGCTTGGTCAAAAAATCAGTTGCACCCAGAGCATAACCGATGTTGCGATCATCAACCATGGTCAGCATGATGACCGGGATGTTAGCTGTCTCGGCGGTCGTTTTGAGGGCCGAAAGCACTGTCCAGCCATCCCGAAACGGCATCATGACATCGAGCGTGATCGCTTTGGGCTGCAACTCACGCGCCAACTTTAGCCCTGCTTCGGGCGTTAACGCGCTTTCTACTCGAAAGCCTTCTTTCGTCAGAAAGCGGTGCATGAGGTCATGAATCGTCGCATCGTCATCAATGACCAGGATGGTGTTAACTGCCATCGTTAAAGGCTCAGTTTTGGCCAGCGTGGATTCTTGACGGAATTTCGGATCCACCACCGTTTCCGGTAATACCATCGTAAACTTTGATCCCGCGCCGATCGTACTTTCAACCGTAATATCGCCCCCCATCATCTGGCAAAAGCGTTGGGTAATGGCTAAACCAAGCCCGGTGCCGCCGTACTTCCGTGTGGTTGAGGTGTCCGCCTGCGTAAACGGCTGAAATAATCGATCGACCTGCGCGGGCGTCATGCCAATTCCCGTATCGGCGACGGTAAAAAGAATGCTGGCGGCTGACTGGGACATGACAACGGCATCACTGGTTTGATCCTGGCCCCTTGTGCCCCCATTCCGGCTCACGGTCAGCGTAATCGTGCCCTGCTCTGTAAATTTACTCGCATTACTGAGCAGGTTAAAAAGGTTCTGGCGCAATTTGGTCAGGTCGGCATACATCGAGCCGAGGTCAGCTTCGCACTGCACTATCAGCGTGTTGTTGTGCTTTTGAACCAGCGGTTGTACCGTACTCACGACTTCTTGGATCACATCAGCCAGATTAAAGGTCTCCAGGTAGAGATCCATCTTGCCCGCCTCAATTTTCGATAGGTCAAGAATGTCGTTGATCAAGCCCAGCAGGTGCTTTCCGGCACTGTAAATCTTCTGTAAATCAGGAATAAAGTCGTTACAGCCCTGGTCTTGGGCATCTTCTTGCAGCATCTCGCTATAGCCGATGATGGCGTTCAGGGGCGTGCGGAGTTCGTGGCTCATGTTGGCAAGAAACTGGCTCTTGGAACGATTTGCCTGTTCGGCCACGTCCTTTGCCTTTTGCAGATTGAGCGACACCTGGTGGTGTCGTTGCTCGTACTCATCCAACGTATCCAGCATGGCATTGATGCGTTTCGCCAGAGCCGATAGTTCATCCTGTCCCCTGGCAGAGACCCGTCCAGATAAATCGCCGCCAATACCGATCTGGCTGACTTCAGCGCTGAGTCTGGCAAGGCGAGCAAGCACGAGTTTTTCGAGCACGGCCAGTGTCACCAGACCAAACACCAGACCGACAAGCAGAATGCCCCAGCTGAGATAGCGGATAGTGGCCTGCCCCTGTTGATAGATGGTGCGTGGCGTTTCGGTTTTAAGCAGCAGGGCCGGGCTACTGTAGAAATCGTTGAGGAGGGTATAGCTGGCGATCGCTTGCGCATTGAGCGGTTGCACTGAAACAGCCGGTCGGTCGGCAGTGGGAGCCTGTAATGCCTGTAGCGATGGCGGGAGATGGCCTGGATCCACGGCCTGGATGCTAAAGGGAAGACGCGCGATCGCGCCCAGATGCGTGATCTCTGCCGCACTGAGGTAACGTCCAGCAATCAACGTCCCCCGAATGGGGCCTTTGCCCTCGCTGGTAATAATTGGTCGCGATGTCACAATCATCAGCCCTTCCGGGAGTTGGAGAATGCCAGCGCGTGTGTCAGTCAACGTCTGATGCTGAGTCAGGCGATCGCCCTTAACCAGATGCGTTCGGATGCGCTCTGGAATCGGCACTTTTTTGCCACGCTCTAAATCAAATCCCGTGCCAAATACGATTCGATTATCGTTATTGATGAAGATCATCATGTTGACATGCATGTTAGCCAGTTGAGCATCCACCAGATTGGACTGAATGAAGCGATCGTTCCCATTCTGGACAAACTCATAGGCATCATCCCAAACCGACCAGTCCGCAAATTTGGCGTTAAACTGCTCGATGCTCTGATCCAGCACACTCAGGATCCCCTTGATCGACTGATGGGCATCGCGTGCTTCTGCCTTCATGGCGTTGCCCAACAGTAAGGTAGAAGAAATGCTATACAGTGCTGCATTCAGCCCAATGAGGGTAACACCGATAATGAGTAGTGTTCGTGTTCTCAGGGTCATGAAGCGGCTCCTTCTAGCTGATAGCGTTTAAAAGTAGGGAGTAGGAATAGGGAGTGGGGAATAGGGAGTGGGGAATAGGGAGTGGGGAGTAGGGAATAGGGAGTAGGGAGTTTTCCGCACAATTGGAATTAAAAGCGTTGCTTGGTTGGCTGTTCCTCCCTGGTGATGAGGGCATCCAGAGCCGCATCCGACGCCGCGACCCCGTGGGTATTGCAGGCCGTGATCAGTCTGAGCAGGGCTTTAAGGGCGCGATCGCGGTCGTAGTCGCTCTGGCATAACTGGGTTTCGATCCAGCGGTTTAACCAGCCGCGATCGGCTTTAGCAACCTCTTTGGCCGTAATGATAACAATGGGTAAGTCGTGCCAGACGGCATGCTGACGGAGTTCCGCAATTAGCACCAGTCCACTCGTTTCTGCCGCCATTAAATCCAGCAGTATGAGATCGGGCGGTGCCTGGGCAATGTGGTCTAGAGCGCTCTGCGCGCTGTCGGCCACGGTCACGCCCCACCCTTCCTGTTGCAGCAGGCGTTGTACAACCTGGCGAGTGGTGTTGTCTGCTTCAATGAGTAAAACCTGTCCAGCCGCATCGTCTTGATCGGAGGGAGAACGAAACTGCCGGACTCGTTCAGCCAGTCGCTTGAAGTCGGTGGGCTGCGTCAGATGGTTGGCCACACCGAGTGTGAAACTGACGGTTTGGGTGGGCGCGATCGCGGTCAACACGACTGGAATTTGCGCCAGTGCGGGGTCAGCATTGAGAGCGGAAAGCATGGCCCAACTGTCCGTTGCTGGCAGAGTCAAATCAAGCACAACCAGATCGGGACGGAGTTCTCGTGCCAGCCGCAGTCCCTCTTCAGCGTTCCAGGTGGTTACAGCGCGAAACCCATCGCCATTGAGGGTTTGCACCATCAGATCACGAATGGTGCGATCGTCGTCAATTACCAACACCAGACTGGATGCTTCGGACAGGCTGACAGGCTGAGGGTGCGAACGGCTGAAGTCTGGAGCCGCGAGCGCGGTCTTAACCCGATGTTCAACCACATCCACCGGCAGCAGCACCGTAAAGATAGACCCTTTTCCTGGGGCACTATCGACCGCGATCGACCCGCCCAGCATTTCACAAAATCGCTGCGTTAGCGCCAGACCCAGCCCTGTGCCGCCATATCGTCGTGTTGAGGAATTATCACCCTGGTTAAACAACTGAAAGATGTTCTCTTGCCAGGTGGGATCGATGCCAATGCCCGTGTCGGCAACGGTGAAACGGATGAAGGAGGCGGGGTGTGGGGTGGTCGGCCTCTGCGTGGCTGGTGGTAATGCGGCGTCCTGCTGCTCCTGCTGTCTGCTGTCTGCCGCCTGACGGCTGGCCTCGCCCTTGTCCACTCTCAGCGTAATTGTCCCGTGCTCGGTGAATTTCGCGGCATTGCTCAGCAGATTTAGTAGAATTTGGCGGACTTTTGTGCGATCGGCGTACATCGTACCCAGATCATCCGCGAAGTGGGCTTTGAGGGTATTGCTTCGCTGTCTGGCGATCGGGTGCATCGTTTGCATGACATCCTGCACCAGGGCGGGAATGTCGATCGACTCCAGACAAAGCTCCATCTTGCCTGCCTCAATTTTGGACAAGTCAAGGATGTCATCGATGAGGGTCAGCAGATGCTTGCCGGACGTATGAATTTTATCCAGGTCAGGCAGCAGTTCAGCGGCTGTGTCCTGCATTTCTTCCTGCAAAATTTCGCTATAGCCAATGATTGCGTTGAGTGGGGTGCGCAGTTCATGGCTCATGTTGGCGAGGAATGTGCTTTTGGCACGATTGGCAATTTCGGCGGCCTCTTTTTCCGCGCGGAGTTGCTCCAGGTAAGCCTGCTCTTGATCACGAAGACGTTTGCGTTCCAGACAAGCGCTAACGCGGGCTTTCAGCAGGACTGGGTTGAGTGGCTTAAAAAGATAGTCTTCAGCGCCAAGCTCGATGCAGTGAATGAGACTGTCCAGGTCGTCCAGGCTCGACACCATAATGACGGGAATATGGCGGTATGCCGGGTCGCGTTTCAGAAACTCCAGCACTTTGAAGCCACTGACTTCGGGCATCACAATATCGAGCAGAATCATGTCAAACAGTTGGGCTTGCAGTTGCTCGATCGCCTGCTGCCCATTCTCAACCGTAATCACAGCCTGGTCTGGCTGTCGCAGTTGGCGAGCAAAATAGATGCGGCTGACGGCATCATCGTCAGCGACCAGAATCTGGTACGGTACCGTCATGCTTCTACCTCGGTACCCAGAAACGCAAGAATTTTGCCTAACAGTCGTGGAAATTCAATGGGCTTCGTGTCGTAGTCGTCGCAGCCCGCCTCAAGGCACCGTTCGCGATCGCCCGCCATCGCGTGCGCCGTTAGCGCAATGATCGGGATCGTCTGGGTGGCGGGGATCGCTTTAAGTCTGCGCGTGGCCTCCCAACCGTCGAGCACAGGCAAGCTCATGTCCATCAGGATCAGGTCAGGTTGCTCCTGACACGCCAGGTCTACGCCCTGAGCACCGTCGATCGCAATGACAACCTGATGCCCTTTCCGTTCCAGACGGCGGGACAGCATATCGCGATTCATTTCGTTGTCTTCTACCAGCAAAATTTTAGCCATTGGATGCCTCCAGCATCGGGGGACGTTGCACACAAGTAACGACAAGATCGCGTACCTCTTGCAGCAGGTCATCGCAGCTATAGGCACCCTTTTGCAGTACTTGTTCGACATAACCATTGAGTCGCAGGCGATCGGCCGCGGTCAAATCCATTGCAGTGACTACCACAATCGGAATGCGACGATACTCAGGCTGCTGTCGCAATTCCGCAATAAACTGAAAGCCGTCCATCTGCGGCATCATCAGATCCAGCAAAATCAGATCGGGCGGCTGGGCGGTGACTTGCTCTAGTGCCGCCTGACCGTGTTCGGCTTCCGCTACCGACCAGCCTTCTTTAACCAGGATGCGATGGAACATCTCGCGAATCGTGGGATCGTCTTCTGTGATCAATACGTGGCCTGTGGATTTAGCCGTTTGGCTGAGCGGAGGGCGATATTTTTCTAACACCGTGACCAGACGCTTATAGTCAACGGGTTTGGTTAAAAAATCAGAGGCCCCAAGCGTAAACCCACGATTTTTGTCATCCACGATCGTTAGCATAATGACGGGAATCTCTGCCAGTTCAGGATCGGACTTCAGGGCTGTCAACACTGACCACCCGTCCATTTTAGGCATCATCACATCCAGCGTAATTGCTGCCGGACGCTGGGTTTTGGCGAGATGAAGCCCTTCCTGTCCATTGGCTGCTGTTTCAACCTGAAAGCCTTCTTTGGTCAGGTAGCGTGCCATCATATCGCGCACGCGCGAGTCGTCGTCAATCACCAGTAGGGTCATCGGCTCCGTAGGGTCAGCCGCTGGCGCGATCGCCACTGCTTCTGCCGGAGACTCACACGCCTCAACGCTATCCACCAACTCACAGTGGGCAGGCAGTCGAATTGTAAAGGTCGATCCCCGCCCCATGACACTGGTGGCTGTAATGTCACCGCCCATCATTTGGCAAAACCGGCGGCTGATGACCAGCCCCAGCCCCGAACCACCATATTTGCGCGTTGTCGAGGCATCAGCCTGCGTAAATGCTTGAAATAAACGGCTCATCTGGTCCGGTGTCATGCCAATCCCCGTGTCAGACACGGAGAAAAGAATGTCGGGATCGAGGGGGCGAGTATTGGGGGGCGCGGGTGGCAGAGTTGATTCTTGTCGGCTCTGAACGAGACTGTCGTCTGCGCGGCTGATCGAGTCCATCACGTTACATGCTGATGCCTCCTGCCGTTCCACCTTGAGCGTAATTATTCCGTGATCTGTAAACTTACTCGCATTGCTGAGCAGGTTGAGGAGCGCTTGACGGACTTTCGTCATGTCGGCGTACATCGTGGCTAGATCATCACCACACTGCACAAGGAGCGTGTTGCCGTTCTTTTCGATGAGGGGCTGGATGGTGGCCTGGACATCGGCGATCAGGCTGGGGATGCTGAAGGATTCCAGGTAGAGATCCATCTTGCCCGCTTCGATTTTGGAAATGTCGAGAATGTCGTTGATCAAGTCCAGCAGGTGCTTACCGGCACCGTGGATTTTTGCCAGATCGGGCACCAGATCGTTGTAACCCAGATCCTGGGCGTCTTCTGAGAGCATTTCGCTGTAGCCAATAATGGCGTTTAGCGGCGTGCGTAGTTCGTGACTCATGTTAGCGAGAAACTGGCTCTTGGCACGGCTGGCTGCTTCAGCGGCCTCTTTGGCGTGGAATAGCTCAACCGCCGCCTGCTTGCGATCGGTAATGTCTTTGACGATGCCCTCGTAATACAGCAACTTGCCCTGGCTGTCTCGCACCGTGCGGGCATTTTCCGCGATCCAGATCATGCTGCCATCCCGCCGATACACCTGGGATTCAAAATCAGTGACCATTTCGTGCTGATTGATCAGCGCGATAAATTCCTGACGGCGTTTGGCGTCCACGTAGAGCTGGCGATCGATGTTATGCGAGAGTGTGGCCATCAGCTCTTGCGGGTTGTCGTAGCCGTAGATGCTGGCAAGGGCAGGGTTGGCGCTGATGTATTGGCCCGACGGTGTGGTTTGAAAGATGCCGTCGGCAGCGTTTTCAAAGATGCTGCGGTATTTCTCTTCGGCCTGCTGGAGGGCTGCTTCCGCACATTTGCGATCGCTGATATCCATCGTGACACCCGTCATCAGGATCGGGTTGCCAGCGGCATCGCGCACCACC
>JAJPKC010000375.1 GCA_021323955.1 Oscillatoriales cyanobacterium Centralia_MAG_596
ATGAAGAAGTTGATGCGGGTGAAGCCGTTAAGGAATACACAGGTGGACGTGGTCCAGATGCCGTGATCGATGCGGTTGGAATGGAAGCGCATGGAACCGGCATTGATGCCCTTTATGACCAGGCAAAGCAGGCGGTACGCCTTGAAACCGATCGCCCAACCGCGCTGCGGCAACTCATCCTTGCGTGTCGTAAGGGTGGCAACGTTTCAATAGCTGGCGTTTATGGTGGCTTTCTGGACAAAATTCCAATGGGAGCCGCTTTTAACAAAGGACTCAGCTTCAAGATGGGACAAACCCACGTCCACCGTTATCTGCGTCCGTTGCTCAATCACATTCAGAATGGTGACATCGATCCATCATTCGTGATTACGCATCGACTGAGCTTAGACGAAGCGCCTCAGGGTTACGAGATCTTTAAGCACAAGCGAGATAACTGCATCAAAGTGGTGCTCAAACCTTAGGATTACGGATTAAATAACACCAAACATTTCGGTTAGACGGGCGAAGTACGGGCGAAGCATGCGGTCGGTAGCTGTGATTGTGTTGCAAAGCTTTTTGCCCGCATGCTTCGCCCGTACCAAATCTCAAACTGATTTAATCCTGATTCCTTAGAGGGTGGTTGGGCTGCTTCCGTATACTATGCTGTTGCTGGCTGGTTAAAGGCAATGGTATGTGCGAGCGAGGCAGGACAATCTGAAAAATTGACCTTCACTTCCACCATTTGGCTGGTAAAAGTGAAGGTCGATTTTTAGCGGGTAAGTCAGTGTCCGGGGGTGAAAAATTAGTGTCCAAGGGTGAAAAACAAGCCAATTAACCCCGAACTGAGCAAAATTGCCGCAATAATGGCGTGCTCAACGCGAGGACTGAGAATGCCAACAACGGTCACAATGGCGATCGCCAGCAATGCCACACCCAAAAACACCACGTTTTGACCACCCTTATCAATGAGCGGTTCGCTCCCAGAAGCGGCGGGTCGGACTTGAGCCAAAAAGAAGAACGACTGATGCAAAGCGGCTTTGAAGATCTGAACGTTTGACGGCATATTCCCTAATGACACTCGCTTGCTTAATTGAAAAATTGGTTTAACGGGTTTGGTCGTTACTCAGAGCGTTGACTAGTTTTCTTGCCACGATCGCGCCGACCATCACACCACCAACAATTTCAGCCGCTTTGACAGCTTGCTTGATGCCAGTTGAATGGTGACGCTCAAACAATTCGTCCTTAAGCCATTCAGTCGTCGCCTTGAAGTCATGAATCGGCGTGGGTAGCAGTTCCAGGTATGCCCCCTGACGGATTAAATGCCCCGCCTCACCGCTAATTTCAATCGAGTTGAACAGGTTAGCCACACTTTCATTCAGTCCCAGCTTGAGCAGCGTGCCCCGCAAATTGACGGTGGCAGGCTTCAGGTCATAGCCCAATGCCATTAACCGAAGGTTCCGCGCGATCGCGTAACCCTGCTGGTAGGCAACTTGGGCCGTCGGTGGCAATGGTTTCAGCTCTGGATGCTGTTCTTCGCTGCTGGTGGTCTGGTCCGGTTGATGCTGGGGCTGCTCATAGGCGTCATGTTTCGCGGCTACTGGTTGCAAATCAACCGCACAATCGCCTGCGGCAAACACCTCAGGAAAATCAGGTAGCTGTAGCGTGCGCGTCACATTTAATCGTCCATGATGATCGCGATGCTCGTCGGGAATGGGCAGGGATTTGATCAATGGATGTGTGTTCGTGCCCGTTGTCCAGACAATTGTGCCTGCATTGAGAGTCGCCGATTGCCCGTCGCGATCGTAGGCGATCGTGGTGGGATGAATGGCTGTTACTTTTGCGCCAATGAGCAATTCGACCGGAACGGCCCGCTGTTGCAGTGCCCGCTCCGCTGTCTCACGTAAACGACTGTTGACATCTCCCTGCAGAATCTCCCCATGATTTACCAGCACCACGCGTACCTCATCGCGCGTTCCACCCATTGCTTCATACCACTGCGGCACCAGATCAGCTAATGTGGCCGCCATTTCCACACCCGACGGGCCACCACCAATTACGGCTGTGGTTAACAGTTGCCGCCGTTGTTCCGGGTCTTCAAGCTGAATGGCGCGGTTGAGGCAGTCCCGGAGATGCTGGTCGATCGCGATCGCGTCCTGCTGAGTTCGGAAGGGGAGGGCATGTTCTGCCGCACCTTCAACGTTGAAATAGCCGGTGACACTACCTAGCGCTAACACTAAGTTGCTGTAGTCATACGTATCACCTGATGCAAGCTGCACCTGCTTTTGCTGTAGATCGATGCCCTGCACCGTCCCCTGCACAAAAATTACGCCGCTGCGATGAAGTAATTCATCGAACCGGGGCACGACTTGATCTGGTTCCATCTCACCGCTGAAATATTCGTAGAGCAACGGCTTAAAGCAGAAACGATCATTTTGATCAATCAAGATTATGGATCGTGGGTAATGGTCATGGCTCAAATGCAAAGCGGTAAAAAGCCCTGCAAAGCCGCCACCGAGAATTACAGTTTGATAAACAGGATGGGTCATAACATCGCCCTCTAAAATTCTTTGAAATTGATCAACACTAAGGTCGCCACAGGTAAAGCAGTGAAAATAAAACGAGCCAAATGACATCGACAAAATGCCAGAACAACGACGCTGCACTAACACCAAAATGAGTGTGCTTGTAGTTGTCAGGTATAAACGATCGCCCAAACATAATGAGTTGCAGCACAATTCCCGCGAATACGTGCAGCCCGTGAAAGCCTGTGAGCAGGTAGAACGTTGTGCCGAATAATCCAGTCGTCAGCTTAAACGGCAGGCCGTGCCACTCGATCGCTTGCCCGATCAAAAAATACGTTCCCATTGCTGATGTCATTAACCACAGCAACCGAAATGTATTGAGTTTGTTCCGTTTCAGCGATCGTTCAGCAAAATAAATCACAAAACTACTCGACACCAGCACCGCTGTATTGATGGCAGGTTTAGTGACTTCTAAACCTGGAACACCCGGTGGAAGCCATTGCTGTGTCGTTAAGCGCAACGCAAAGTAAGCCAGGAAAAAGGCCGCGAACACCATGCTCTCGGACAGTAAGAACACCACAAAGCCAAACAAGCCTTTGCCGTGATGGTCAAACGCATCCCCACCCCCGATCGGCAGGTAGCGTTTCAACCAGTTTGGCAACTGGCCATGCAGCAGATCAAACCGGACAGGACTTTCATCAATGTGGCGCGATGCGGGAGAAGACATGGAGGGGATGTAGGGGGTGGAGAACGGTGTTGAAGAAGTCTGTAAATATCAAATTTGGCCAGTAGTGGATGCGTTCTTGCGGGTGGGTAGCTCTAGCGATGGTATTTATTCCTCTTGGGCAGAGGCCGCGATCGTGCGAGGGCCAGAGCCATCGTAGTGATAAGGCGGGTCAGTGACGATGGGGATTTCAGCAAAGTTCTCAACCGGCGGTGGCGAGGAGGTCGTCCACTCTAACCCCGTGGCGTGCCAGGGATTGTTGCCAGCAGGCCGACCCAAAAAGCAAGACGCCACAATATTGACAATAAACGGGAGCGTTGAAACTCCCAGCAGAAACGCGCCCAGGCTCGCAACGACATTCCATGACTCATACTGGGGCGCATAGGAGGAAACACGGCGCACCATGCCTTGCAGGCCTAGCGGATGCATGGGAAAGAACGTGAGGTTCGCACCCAGGAAGGTCAGCCAGAAATGAAATTTGCCCCAGGCTTCGGCGTACATGCGTCCCGTCACTTTTGGGAACCAGTAATAAATTGCGGCAAAAATGGCCATTGTAATGGTGTTGTACACCACGTAATGGAAATGTCCGACGACAAAATAGGTATTGTTGACATGCAAATCCACCGGCACGGATGCCAGCATCACGCCCGTAATGCCTGCAAAGAGAAAGGAGATCACACCGCTGAGCGCGAACAGCATCGGTGTTAGCAGATGCAACCGACCATTCCAGACGGTCGCCACCCAGGCAAACTCCTTAATGCCGGTAAACACGGCGATCAGCATCGAGGTAATCATAAATACCAGCCGCATCCAGCCCGGAGTGCCGCTCGCAAACATGTGATGCACCCACACCAGGACACTGACAAAGGCAATGCCAAAGGATGCGATCGCAACCGTTCGATAACCAAACAATGGATTGCGCGAAAATGCAGGCAAAATCTCCGAAAAAATGCCAAACGCAGGTAGCGCCATCACATACACTGCTGGATGGGAATAAAACCAGAACATGTGCTGGTAAAGAATAGGGCTGCCATCCTGAAATGCATTGAAAATATGGGTTCCCAATGCCAGATCAAAAAATAGCAAAATCATTCCACCCGTTAGTGCTGGCAGACAAAACAACTGTAGGAGTTGGGCGCTGAGCACCGTCCAGACAAACAGCGGCATCCGAAAGAAGGTCATTCCTGGTGCGCGCATCCAGACGATCGTCGTGATGAAATTGACGCCGCCCATGATAGACGAAATGCCGATCAGCACAATGCTCAGAATCCAGATGAACTCGCCGTTAATTAAATGCCCCGATGGATTTTGGATACTCACCGGTGGGTATGACCACCAGCCTGCCTGCGCTGTGCCGCTGGGCAGAAAGAAGCTGGATAGCAGGAGCAGACCCGACGGTGGCAGAATCCAGAAGGCGATCGCGTTCAAAACGGGAAACGCCATATCACGCGCGCCGATCATCAATGGAATCAGGTAATTACCCAGTCCTGCCAGACATGGAATGATCCACAGAAAAATCATCATGGTGCCGTGAATCGTCATCAAGCCGTTATAGACTGAACGATCCACCAGGTTCAGATCGGGCGTAATCAGTTCAGCCCGAATGAGCATTGCCAATAGCCCCGCCACCAGAAAAAACACAAACGTTGTGAGGAGATATTGGATGCCAATCACTTTGTGATCGGTGCTGAAGCTGACGTAGCGCCGCCAGCCTCTTTTAGCTTCTGACGGAGCAACTGCACCATTGGTGGCCGTACTGTCGAGCGGAGAAGGTGTCATCAAAATCGTCCTGCTAACTGGAATTGTGATCTAGGCACTTTTAGTGTCATAGTTCACCACGGGCGGTGGCGAAGGTGGTAGCGTAATCCAACCACCCCGCTGGGTTTGAGTACGCTGAGTATGTTCAGCAAAGGCAGGATTACTCGCGGGCGCGGGCGTCTGACGTGCGGCTTGGGCCAACCATCGGTTGTAGTCCGCTGGCGACTCGACAATGACATCTGCTTCCATGAGTGAAAAATAGGTGCCGCTGAACTGGGAATCGCGCAGGCGATATTTACCCGTTTGTAAGGGCGTAAAGGTAAAGGTAATGGCGCGGTTAGGAATAATATCCTGTTTCACCCGAAATTCTGGTACAAAAAAGCCATGCAGCACATCTTGAGACTGTAGCTTTAACTGCACGCTTTGATTCACAGGCAGATGTAATTCCGTACTGGTCACATTACTGCTGGGGTAGCGAAATAGCCACGCCCATTGCTTTGCTGTCACCTCGATCGCTTCTGAAGCTGCCTTTTGATCTGAGTTTTGTTCAGTGGGTTTTGTTTCAGCCACAGCCGGTTCTGCCATCAAGTGCAAATGCACGATCGGCGTCAATCCTTGCAGATTCAATTCCTGATAAATCTTAAAGCTCTGTGCCGCCAACCACAGCACTAAGACCAGCGGCGCAATCGTCCAGGCCGCTTCCAATCGCCAGTCTTGCCGGGCCGGATGACCATGACTCCAATCGCCCTTTGGAGCACGATAGAAAATGACCGAGTACAGGATCATCCCCGTCAGTCCGAAAAAAATAAACGCACCGATC
>JAJPKC010000240.1 GCA_021323955.1 Oscillatoriales cyanobacterium Centralia_MAG_596
AGCTTCCACAATATCGTCGATCGGGCGATCGGGATTCAGCGCTCTCGTCTCACGGATACGGTCATAGATCACAACCGTGTCGTTGACCGAAAAGCCCACGATCGTCAGGAGCGCCACAATAAACAGGCTGTCGACCTCAGTGCCCAGAACCAGCCCCAGGATGGCAAAAATACCAACCGTAATCAAGACATCGTGAAACAGTGCCAGAATCGCGAACACCGCGTAGTCCAACTGAAACCGAAAGCTCAAATAGACGGTGATCAGCGCAAAGGACACAATCAGGGCCAGCATCCCGGACGTGAAGAGCTGTTGACCAATGATGGGGCCAACGGTATCAATCTGGTTTTTGGCTGGATCGAGTGCACCAATCTTGCTACCGAGGGTGTCCAGAAGCTTAACCCGCTCATCCGGGCCAAGCGGTTTGGTGCGAATAGACAGCGCCCGCTGCTCCTGTCCCAATAGCTGAATGCTGCTATCGCCCAACCCCTCGGTGTTCATCACATCGCGGACAGTGGCAATGTCGATCGGTTTGGTGCAGTTATTCGGCTTCGAGCAATCAAGCTCAACCTGAAGGCGCGTCCCACCAATAAAGTCCAGACTGGGGCGCAACGGGGCACCAAACTGTTGCCAGGAAATCACCATGGCCACCAGGCCGCTCAAGATTAAGAGCGAAGACAGCGCCCACCAAACTTTACGCTGCTGAATTACTTGTAGCTTCATGGGGTTACCTCCACCTGAGGTTTCGTCGATGTCACTCTAGGGCAGTAAAACTCAGGTTTCCGTAATCCTTGAAAGCTCTGGGCGTAGAACATAAGCGTCCGGCTACAGGTCAATGAGGTAAACAGACTAAGCCCGACCCCCAACGCCAGCGTTAAAGCAAACCCTTTGACTAAACCAGCGCCGAGCCAGAACAGGGCAGCACAGGAGATCAGCGTTGTCACATGCCCATCCAAAATACTGGGAAAGGCACGGTAGAAACCAGCCTCGATCGAACGGTAAAGCGTCTTGCCTGCCCGCAGCTCTTCCCGCGTCCGTTCAAAGATCAGCACGTTCGCATCGACGGCCATCCCAATACTGAGAATAAACCCAGCAATCCCAGGCAGGGTCAGCGTTACCCCCAAAAGGTTAAACGCCGCGTACGTCAGAATCGCGTAAATGATCAGGGCAATATCAGCGATGACTCCCGGTAGACGATAGTACGCCACCATAAAGATCAGCACCAGAACCAGCCCCCCAATGCCAGCGTAAATACTGCGCTGCACACTGTCGCGACCAAGAGTCGCACCCACCGTGCGGTTCTCAACCACCTCTACCGGAACCGGCAGGGCCCCCCCCCGAAGCTGCACCGCAATGTCACTGGCACGTTCAGCCGTGAAGTTACCTTCAATCACCGCGCTACCGCCCGTGATGCCCGTTTGCGCGTATTGCACATCCACGGTGTAGGCAAAGTCAGCGCTGATGGGTGCACCATCCAGAAAGATACCCAGCGTTCGTCCGGTGCCCGCAATGCTCTTCGTCAGGTCGGCAAACAGCTCTCCACCACGGGGATCAAACTTAAGTCCCACGTGCCAGACGGTACCCGCGCTCACGGGTTCTGGATAGGCATCTTTGAGATGTTTTCCATCGAGTTCCGTTTTTTCAAACAGCGCCGCGATCGCGTCATTCGTGGCTTTCAGTTCCGCTTGATTTTTGGTAATCGCGGCAGTGTCGGTCGTCTTGCGCAACTTAGCCTGAGTGTCTAGCTTCTCCCGCAGGTTTTGCTTCTCAATCTGTAGCTGCGTTTCAGTACCCGGTTTCTGCCTACGGAAATCTAGCTGTGCTGTACCACCCAGGACTCGTTCTGCTTGCTGCGGGTCGTTTACACCGGGCAACTGCACCAGAATTTGATCTTTGCCCACCGTTTGCACGACGGGTTCGGATACGCCCAGTCCATTGACCCGTCCTTCAATCACCTTCCGAACGGCTTCGAGTTCCCGTTCAGTAATCTGCTTCACATCCTGGGTCGTCTTCACCTGGATTGTAAGCTGAGAGCCGCCCTGCAAATCCAGACCCAGACGCGCCGGAATCTTGACGATAACCACCACGGCGGCAATCAGCAGCACCAAAATCAACGCTAAAAGCGATCGCTGTCTTCCCATACTGTGACCCCTGTAACAAACGCTATGATAGCGCTTTAAAGTTTTGAGTTTTTACTTTTAACGGTTGAATTTCGGCACCAAATGTTGAATTTCTGCGCCAAATGATCGGCTCACCGTGTCAGCCAGGTCACGAGAACCTCATGCGTCACCATGCACACCGTCACTTCCAAGTGGATCACGCACGGGTAGTTGCCCCCTTTTCATCCTCACTACACGGTTCCGGCATTCGCCAAAGAGTTCCCCAAAAGCCATCGCTTTATGCACTCTTTACAAAGCAGAAATTCGATCGTTGTGCGACGTCGATCGCCAGACGTAGTTACAATCCCTGCTGCAACGACAGATTCACTGAGCGCTGCAATTTCATGAATTGTCGTTTGATAAAGTCTCGGTGATTGCACTAGGCAGTACCCGCATAAATTGGTTAGTTTATCAACATCAGCACAATTGCTGATATTCAGACTCAATCAGCCAGAATTTGACGCTGAAGCCATACATTTCTTCGTGTTAGGCCGTGCGCTTTGTCAATGCCGCTTTGCATTTATCGCCGTCTTCATGCATGAGTTATGTATTCTATTTTGAACATACAGCGGTCAGCGATCGCAATTGACATTACCCCAGCCATCGAATATTCCATCTAATTGTAAAGCTGTGGCTTCTGGACATGCGAAAGACTGTAATGTCAGTGTATCCAGAATCGTTCTTGCCGACGTTAAATAACGGGCTAGGACACAAAAAGAAGCGACTTAAAAGGGTGCTCAAGGACTGTTTTCAAGCTTTTATGTGACCTGACAAATTGCGAAGAAGAGACTTTCTCCTGCTGAGTAACGTTGCCACCGATCGAGAACTCAACACAGCAGAAGCATCCGTTTATTCACGCCCGGAATCGAGAAAATCATGGCTACAGCTACCACCAAAGGGATCTTTGCGGCGATCGCTAGCATCACAACACTGAGTCTAGCGACCCTTGCCAGACCAGCTCAAGCATTTGATATCACCTATAACTTCACAATTCAAATTAACAGCGATGCGTATGACGCTCAGGGAGTGAAGAAAGGAGACATTGAGTCAGGCAACTTTACCTATGACGACACTAAGCTGACCGGGATTGGTAGCGAATATGTCTCTAAATCGCAGGGAAATCTTTCCATCCAGTTCGATTTTCTCAACCGTTACTATACTGAAAAAAATGATTTAAACTACGGCAATACGACCTATCTTTATGACTATCCCGTAGCATTCTTCAAGGATGGAACGCTCATTGGACTTGATTTTCTCGTTGTTCCCAGTCAGTTCAACCCACCGCAGCCTGACGTCGGATTTCGAATTTTCAAAGACGCCTTTTATGTAGGCGCAACAGACAACTTTCATAGCGGCACCTTAGTTGGTGCCGTTACGTATGGGGACACCGCAGCTGTACCTGAACCCTCTGAAATTGGCGGCGCTGTTGTCGCGTTGGGTTTAATCAGTTTTTGGATGATCAAAAAGTCAAAGGTAACCCGATAAAAGCGCCGCGATGAAAGGCTGGTAGCCTATAGCGGTTCTCACTCCAGTGAAGTACAGTCCCTTGAGTTTTGTCACTGGTCATTGATATACACCAGGGCTAATGCATGACGAATGACCAGTGATGAGTCGTCGTTAATTGGCGTGTACCGCACTCAAATGGGAATTGCGATGGCAATTCCCACGCGTTTCTGAGCAACTTACAGCTATTCTCAATCGAGGCCGCTACCCCCTGGTCAAGCTGGATAGCAGATAACAGCCATGCCCTTCGGAACCATTTTTTAGGCCGGGTGGAAGTAGAACGCCGCTCCCAGAACGATGTAGGTTGCCAGCAGCAAGACTCCTTCAAGCCAGTTAGAGCGCCCATCGAGACTAATGAGATTGGCGATCGCAACGGCAACGATTACCGCCACGACTTCAAAGAGGTTGAAGCTGAGATCCATTGGCTGCCCGATCGCCTGACCCACGAGCACCAGAATCGGCGCGACCAGCAGTGCTACCAGCAAGCTGGAACCCATCGCGACTGAAACCGACAAGTCCATATTGTTTTTAATGGCCACCCGTACAGCCGTGACGTATTCAGCGGCCCCTCCAACCAGCGGCAACAAGATCACTCCGGTAAAGAGAGGCGTCAGCCCCAGTCCCTGAGTTGCGGCTTCCACTGCCCCAACAAAGATTTCTGACTCAAAGGCAACCGCAATTGTGGCAATCAAGAGCACGCCAACCCAGAGCAAAAGGTTTGGTTTCGCCGCCGCGTGTGTATCGCTGGTTGTCTCTGCTTCCAGCTCGACCACCCCAACATCGTAGAGGTAGCTGTGCGTCTTGAGTGAAAACAACACGGTCAAAGCGTAGACCACGATCAGCACGATCGCCACCGTAACGGACAGGCGGCTAATGGCATCTGGGTCAACCACATTGGACGTAGAAATCACCATGGCCGGCAGCACGATCGCCGTAACGGCCAGCGTCATGGTGGAACCGTTGACCCGCGCCACGATCGGCTGGAACTCTTGTTCCTTATAGCGCAAGCCGCCTAACAGCATCGACAGCCCCATGACCAGAAGCAGATTACTAATGATGGTGCCGGTAATGCTGGCTTTCACAATGTCAATCAACCCCGCACGCAACGCCGACAGCGCAATGATCAATTCGGTCGCATTGCCAAACACCGCGTTTAATAGGCCGCCAATCGATGGGCCAGTGGCGATCGCCACTTCTTCTGTGGCGGTGCTGAGCCAGATTGCCAGCGGCACAATCGCAATCGCCGATGTGATAAAAACGACGAGTGCATTCCACTCCAGCCGCTCTGCCGCGATCGAAATGGGAATGAAGACCAGCAGTCCGAAGGAAACGATGGTTTTAATTGACATAGTGAGCCAGTGCAAGAAAACGTCGGTGAATGTCGTGAATGTCGTGAAGCGTTACCGCCGCGTGCAGCCGTCGGCAATGCATCCAAATCGCTGCTGGCAACGTCCTGTTCATCATAGAAGCTGGATGGAAATTCCAGCACTAACCATGTCAGGTAGGGAGGTGAAACGCTCCCTCGCTGCATTAAAGCACGGCTTCGTAAATAGCATCTTATCTGTCAATCCTTCCCCGGTAGGATGGTTCACGCGTCAGGAGGGCTAAGGTAGTTACTTGATATGCGACCTGGAGCCGCGCACCAATCGTATAAATTTGACTGTTGTTGATTAACTGTATGCGAATCTTGATCGGCCAAATAAACCTGATACTACGACGCAATCTGATGAACCAGTACCGCCATAGCAGGCAGTTTGTCCGGGTTGCAATTGGGCTGTTGACCATCGCGCTGATCATATTTACCGGCTCTGTTAGCTCAGGGCAAACAATCTTAACGCCCAGGCTGCAGGTGCCCAAGGTTGCGGTAGCGCCCAGTCCAGCCAATCCCCCTTCGAATGCCTCGAATGTGTCAACGGCAGATGTTGAGCTAGACGGACGCAAGCTGTTTACGATCGCCGCCCCCAGCGTCCAGCCTGACCAGGGAAATCAGGGAAGCGGAACACCGCCGATTAAAGAACGGGTGGCCAAAATTCAGGACACGCTCAACCAGATCATTAGCAGCAACGCCGACCCGAAAACGCTTGTGGTGAAATCCACCTTTGATGAGCAAAGCCGACAACCCGTGATTTCTATCGGCGATCGCTATCTCATGACCGTCACCACCTTAGACGCTCAACTCCAGGGACAAGACCCCGAGCAACGGGCCACCGATCTGGTGCCCATCATCACCGATGCGCTGGCAGAAGCCAGAAAAGAGCGTCAGCCGCAGTACTTGATGAAGCAGGGTTCGATGGCTGGGCAAATTGCGCTAGGAATGGTGATTGCCAGTGGGATTGTGGTGCTCGCTCAACGGCGATTGAAGGCGCAACAGCAGCGACTCGTTGCCAGTACCACCGCAACGGAGCCAGATCCAGATACCGCAGCGTCAGCCAATTCAGCGCCCGTATCAGCCGTACAGACTCAGTTAAAGCAACGGCGGCGGCGCAACATGAACGACATCCAGCGTCGCTTGCTGAATATCGTGCAGTTAATTCTTTGGCTTGGCGGCACCTATGTCGTCCTGGGTTTGTTTCCTTATACCCGCTGGTTTCAGTCGCTACTGCTGTCCGGGCCACTCAAAATTGCTGGCGTCATTCTCGTCGCCTACTTCTTGATCCGCGTGAGTGATGTCATCATTGATCGCTTCTTTAGCGCCCTCACGACCAATGAGCTCATTTCGCCTAACACCTCGCACCGACTGGCCCTACGCGTGACCACTTTTTCACGGGTGCTCCGAAACGTTGTGGCCACGCTGTGGGTTAGTACAGCGCTCCTCAGCGTGCTGTCGATTATTGGGGTACAGTTGGGGCCAGTGCTGGCGGGTGCTGGCATCCTCGGTCTTGCCATTTCCTTCGCCTCCCAAAACCTGATCAAGGACATCATTAACGGCTTGCTCATCCTCTGGGAAGACCAATACGCCGTGGGGGACGTGATTCAAATTGGTAAAGCATCAGGGTTGGTGGAGTACATGAACCTCCGCATCACCCAACTCCGCAACGCCGAAGGCCGACTGATTACCATCCCCAATAGTTCGATCACGGTGGTCGAAAACCTGTCAAAGGATTGGTCGCGGGTCGATCTGGGCATCACGATCGCCTACGATGCCGATGTCGATCGGGCGCTGACGGTCGTGAAGCAGGTGGGTGAAGCGATGACCAGTGACCCTGAGTGGAAAAACAGAATTCCTGAGTCCCCCGACGTGCTGGGCGTTGATGAAATTGGCAACGAAGGGATCACCCTCCGCGTCTGGATTAAAACGCTGCCACTCCAGCAATGGAATGTTGCCCGTGAATTTCGTCGTCGCCTCAAGCGTGCGTTGGATCAAGAAGGTATTGCGATCGGGCTACCCCAACAGTCGCTCTTATTCCGCAGCCCTCCCGACCTCCATACTGTGCTGAGCAACAGTAGCGATCCAGCGATCGACCATAAAGACAAACCGCCCAGCCACACCGACAAAACGCACGATCGCGCTTAGATATGGAACCGGAGTCTGGCACTACCAAACCGCGACAGAAGGTGCATTATCCAGCCACCAGGGCGATCGCGCGCTGCATAGCGTGACTGCAAAGCGCGTCTCAAGCGGTTTCTCCCTCCAGCCCCAGCCCCTTACGGACGATGACGTGCTTGACGGACTATTACATATAGTGTTTGATGTGGGTGAAAAACCTTAAAATACGCTAGGTTTTGATTACTTCAAAACGCTTCAAATTTAACGCTGGTAGAAAGTCGTCATCCAAATATCCGTCAAGCAGGCATGAATTATGGTTTCACAGATCGAAACCCCGTCCTTAGACACCAATCATCACCTGACGCACCGAGTTGAAGGGCTGGTACAGGTATTCACCTGTTCGCACCGCAGTTTTTTCACAAACGTTATGGCGCAGGCGTTGCGCATTGCCGGACAGGGAACGCCGGTTTTGGTCGTGCAGTTTCTCAAGGGGGGGATTGGTCAGGGTCACGAACACCCCGTGCAGTTAGGGCAGAATTTGGACTGGATTCGCTGCAATCTGCCGCGCTGCATCGATACCCCACACCTGGACGAAGCGGAAACACAGTCTTTGCTGGAACTCTGGCACTATACGCAGGCGATCGTGCAGCAGGGTCGATACGAACTGGTGGTTCTGGACGAACTTAGCCTTGCCGTCAATTTTGGCCTGATTGCCGACACCGAAATCCTCACGTTTCTCAAGCAACGCCCGCCCCACGTCGATATCATTCTCACAGGGCCGGAAATGCCGCGATCGCTCCTCGACGTTGCCGATCAAATCACCGAACTCCGCCGCAGTCATCAACCGTAACAACCCAAAAGCCATGATTAAAAACGATACCTGGATTGCTCAAATGGCGGAAACAGGGATGATCAGCCCGTTTGAGCCGCAGCTTGTGCGTCGAGTCGATGGGCTACCTGTAATTTCCTACGGGTTGAGCAGTTATGGTTACGACCTACGACTCTCGCCATCGGAGTTTCGGATCTTTAAACACATTCCGGGTACAGTGGTTGACCCAAAGCACTTTAATCCGGCCAATCTAGAATCGACCCAACTCCATGAAGATGAAGATGGCCACTACTTCATCTTGCCTGCTCATTCCTATGGATTAGGCGTCGCCCTGGAACGGTTAGCCGTACCAGAAAACGTGACGGTGGTTTGCATTGGCAAAAGCACTTATGCGCGTTGCGGCATTATTGCCAACCTGACCCCTGCTGAGGCTGGCTGGCGGGGTTATTTAACGCTGGAGTTTTCCAATTCATCCAGCGCCGACTGCCGCATTTATGCCAACGAAGGCGTAGTGCAATTGCTGTTCCTGGAAGGCGCACCCTGCGCGATTAGTTACGAAACTCGACGCGGTAAATACCAGGATCAACCAGAGAAGGTAACGCTGGCAAGAGTCTGAGCCGCAGAGCAAGGGCTGGTGTTTCAGGAAAGGGACGCATCAGGGGCGCATCAGGTTTTCGTCCACACGGCGAACCTCATCCTTGATTGTCTTGAGCCTTTTCTAAACCATCGAGCGCCGCCAGTTGAAAAATTTCTCCAGCAGGGTTTGCAGTCTGGTATTGCGTTGCAGCCTGAGATTTTGCCATTCTGCTGCTGTGTGCGGCAAGATTTGGGCAAATGCGGTCGTGGGCAGGGCGAGGTCAGCGATCGCCTGGATTTTGATATTTTGCTGCATGGCGAGGGCGATCGTCCCAATCATCTCGCCTGCCTGGGCTCCCACAATGTGGGCACCCAGGATATGGCCATTGCGCCGCAGGATGAACTTGCAAAATCCGGGGGTGTCTCCCTGGATGTGCGATCGCAGCAGGACTTGAAAAGGCTGCCGCACCACGACCACGTCCTTGCCATAGAGACGGTGCGCTTCGGACTCCTGCAAACCCACTCGCGCGAGTTCTGGTTGGGTTTGCGTGACCACAGGCACCTGTCGTTGGGCTGCCGCCGATGACCAAAACAGCGCATTTTGCACCACCAGTCTGGCATCCAACACCGCTAACGGCGGAGCGTAACCGTGCATCAGGGGCGATCGACAGGCAAAGATACGACGATTTGACGTGCGCAGCGCACGATCAACCAGAATACCTGAGGGGCTGTAATTAACTTGAGCTGCATCCAGGTTGAGCACGGTTGGGTCAAACCGGGGAGGCGTTGCCAGCAAAATTTCATCCACTTCAATGGCACGCGTTCCTGCTTGCACCCATTTTTTCTGGTCAATCTGCCGCACTTGTGTCACCGTCGTATCAGTCAGAATCTCGACCCCTTCAGCCTCCAGTTGGGCCTGGATCAACCCTGCTGCGTCGCTATCCTCATGGAGCAGAATTCGCGGCGCTGGCGTAATCAGCGTCACCACATTTCCT
The DNA here is from genome assembly GCA_021323955.1 of Oscillatoriales cyanobacterium Centralia_MAG_596. Lineage (GTDB taxonomy): Bacteria > Cyanobacteriota > Cyanobacteriia > Leptolyngbyales > Leptolyngbyaceae > Stenomitos. The sequence goes on from JAJPKC010000240.1 coordinate 9,547, forward strand.
AGTCGCACCAACGCCTGCGCGAGTTCAACTTCAATCGCATCCGCACCGATGATCGCCAGTCGATGGCAGGGATCGATCACGTCTCGCGGCACTAGCGTAGTCCGTACATTCCAATAACCCACCGCATTAAGGCCTGCGATGTTTGCAAGGGTTCCTGCCGGTGGATTCACTGCAACGAATGGTGCGATCGAGTGCTCAATTGCAGGTGTCTCAACGGTTGCCAGCAGGTAGGCCCGCGATCGTAACGGTCGTCCATTCACTACAAAACTGAGGGTCGGCTTGCGGACAAACTCACCGCCACCTGTGAGCACATCAATACCCAGACTCGCCAGCGAGATCGGAGAATACATCGCCTGCGTAGCAGTGGTCACCACCTCCGACCAGCGCTGTAACTGCGACCACTGGTTCCGACTGCGTACCGCCGATTCACACAATCCCAGGGTTACTGCCCGTTGAGTCTGGCTTAACGTGTTGGCCATCTCCAGCAGCACCCAATGATTCAGCGCCAGGATAGCCGTCTGCCCCTGCTCTACCAACGCCACACGCGCTTTGAGCCTTGCTGCGGCAATGGCTGCCTCCACGCCAGCTTCACTGCAACCGATAACAACCAGATCGTAATCAACAGCCATAGGGAACAGCGGGGAGAAAGGTGACCGTCGTGACGTTAACTGTTAGCGTCCCTCTTCATTTGAAAGGATCTGGCTCAATCCGTCTATTAAACGTTGATTTTCGGCCTGGGTACGCACAGCAACACGGAAGTAACGATCGCCCAATTCGGGAAAGCTCAAACAATCGCGAATGAGAATCTGGTGCTGTTTCAACAGCGTTGTCTGCATTTCCCGCACGGAGCGCGCCGACTCCACCAGCAAAAAATTCGCGGCACCCGGAAACGGGCGCAACCCTGGTAAAGCCGCAAGACCCCGAAATAGCTGCGCTTTCGCCAGCGCTAACCAACTCCACGTCTGCTGCTGAAAAGCGACATCCCGCAAAACCACTGCTCCCGCCGCCGCTGCAAGGGCATTCACCGTCCAGGGATCGCGCCACTGCTGCCAGCGGGCCAGTCGATCGGGATGGGCAATCGCGTAGCCCAACCGTAGACCCGGCAGACTGTAAAACTTGGTCAGCGATCGCAGCACAACCAGATTTGGATCAGTCAGCACCCGACCAATCACGCTGGGTGCTGCGTCTGGCAGGAGAAAATCCATAAACGCCTCATCCACCACAACCAGACGGGCATTGGCCAGCAGACGGTAAACCAGATCGGATGTAAAAAGCGTTCCAGTGGGATTATGGGGATTATTCAACAGCCATCCTGTCGTTCGGGCTGACGCACAATCGAGCGGCCGATCATCGTTAATCAACCACTGGTCATCGCGCGATGGGTGCAGTGAGCAGGTCAACACCCGAGCATCAAACGCCTTCAGTGCCCGCTGATAGTCACTAAAAGCAGGTGTGAGCAGACACGTAGCATCCAGGGCCGCCAGATCACGACAGGCCCAGGTCAACAGCTCTGCCGCACCATTCCCCGGTAGAACATAGTCTGACGGCACCTGATGAAATTCGCCGATCGCTGATCGCAAAGCACGGTACTCGGGATCCGGGTACGCCGTCAACGATGCCAGATGTGCTTGAATGGCCGCGATCGCGGATGCTGGCGGCCCGAGTGGGTTAATGCTGGCAGAAAAGTCCAGAATATCTGCCGGAGAACAGCCCGCCAGCATCGCGGCCCAGACTAAATTTCCCCCGTGTATTGGGCGATCAGTCAGTTGTCGGTTCTGAGATTCACTACTCTTCAGGGGCGACCTTCTCTCTAAACAGCTTTCCTGCCGAGAAGGCTGGCACCTTCGTCGCCGGAATGTTCATCTTGTCTCCAGTGCGAGGATTGCGCCCTTCCCGTGCTTTGCGTTCACGCAGCTCAAACGAACCAAACCCAACAAGGGTGACTTTATCTCCATCACTCACCGCATCCACAATTGCTTCCAGCGCTGCCGTCAGAACTACGTCCGCCTGCTTTTTCGTCACGCTGACCTTTTCGGCAATCGCGTCCACTAATTCTCCTTTATTCATTTGGTTCTCCTCTCTAATTGCGTATGGTTGTAGTGCTTATGGAATAACGCGCGACTCGTCAATTTTTCCCACCCAAATTCGACGATCGAACGGAGAGAATATCTCATGCAATGGCTGAAACATCCTCACAATCGAACTTTCAATGCTCTATTTGCTTTCAATGCCCTATTCTAAAGCGTTCCATCCGCTCTGGATCTATGAAACCTTTAAGATATATGGCTTTTGAGCTTTTTTTGCTGATTGTAAAACCGCCAACCATAAGCAACCTCTATACGTAGAGGCTGTGACTACGCATCCAGAGGCTCACACGGCGAATTTTTGCCTTTGGCATCACGAAACGGCAGCGACTCACATAGCCAGTCGATCGCCTGCTTCCAGATGTATTTTTTACGGCTGACTCGCCTCAAATCTGCGACTGTATACGCTGCACGAGTTGTTCAGTCCTCAAGACGCCTTCAATGCGATCGACGGGTTGCCCCTGCTTAAACAGCACCAGTGTCGGTAGCGCGTACACTTGATGCTCACTTGCCAACTGGGGGTACTTGTCCGTATCAATCTTAATGATTTTCACCTGATGCTTCATCTGAGCGTTTACCTGCTCCAAGATGCCCGCCATCATCTGGCAAGGGCCGCACCAGGTCGCGTAGAAATCAACCAACACAGGCAAATCGGAACTGGAAAGCAATTCTTGAAAGTTATCAAACTGCTGCTTGACTGCCATTGTTCAAGTTCTCCAATGCATTACCTCGATTTTAATCTGTCCATAACGATCGCGCCTTCCACCGATTTCACACCCAAATCCAATACTTTCTTAATTCTTTTCCTCACCGCCACTCCCTAAAGTTCTGATTTCTGACCTCTGACGCTCCCGTCTGACGACTGCCCCCTGACTTCTAACTCCTGATCCCTGGCTCCTGACCAATGAGCACTGACTAATGACCACTGACTCCCCCCGCTGATCATCCTTCCCCTTACGCTCGATCGCCTCCTCCCACTCCCCTACGAGTAACCCTTTCCTCTATGATCATTGAGCGACATTTGAGAAGACATGACTATGACAGCACTACCCACCAACCCGCAACGACTCGAGAACAAAGTGGCGATCGTCACAGGGGCGTCCCGGGGCATTGGTCGTGCAACCGCCCTCGCGCTGGCGGCTGAGGGGGCAAACGTGGTCGTAAACTATGCCAGTTCCCAGGAATCAGCCGATCGCGTCGTGGCTGAGATTGCAGCAAACGGGGGAACCGCGATCGCGCTGCCTGCCGATGTTTCCAAGGCTGATCAGGTGGATGCGTTGATTAGCGCCGTCATCGAGAAATGGGGACAGGTGGACGTGCTGGTGAATAACGCTGGCATTACCCGCGATACCCTGCTGCTACGCATGAAGCCGGAAGACTGGCAAGCCGTGATTGATCTGAATCTGACTGGCGTGTTTCTATGCACCCGCGCCGTCAGCAAGCTCATGCTCAAGCAGCGATCGGGACGAATCATCAACATCACCTCTGTCGCTGGACAAATCGGCAATCCCGGACAGGCAAACTACAGCGCCGCCAAAGCTGGCGTGATTGGCTTCACCAGAACAGTAGCCAAGGAGTTGGCCAGTCGTGGCATTACGGTTAACGCCGTCGCCCCGGGATTCATTGCAACCGATATGACAACCAACCTCAACGCGGAGCCGATTTTGCAGTTCATTCCGCTGGGACGCTACGGCCAACCCGAAGAAGTGGCAGGGCTAATCCGCTTTCTGGCCGCTGATCCCGCCGCTGCTTACATCACAGGACAGGTGATGAACGTCGATGGCGGCATGGTGATGGCGTAGAGGCGTCGCCAAAAATCTCTACAATAGAATCATTTAGCACTCAGCCACTTCGAGTGCTAAAGTCAATGTGGAGAGCTAAGCGAGTAACTATGGCGAAAATCGTTGTTTTTGATGACGAATCGCGGCAGGCATTGGAGCGAGGCGTGAATGCGCTGGCATATGCCGTTCGCGTGACCCTGGGACCCAAAGGGCGGAACGTCCTTTTAGAGAAGAGCTATGGTGCTCCCCAGATTGTGAACGATGGCGTGACGATCGCCAAAGAAATTGAGCTAGAAGATCCGCTTGAGAACACGGGTGCCGCCCTCATTCGGGAAGTCGCCTCCAAAACTAAAGACCTGGCCGGTGACGGCACCACCACCGCAACGGTGCTGGCCCAAGCCATCATTCGTGAAGGCTTGAAGAACGTGGCCGCAGGCACCAATCCGGTTGCCCTGCGTCGCGGCATTGAGAAAACGGTGGTCAAATTGGTCGAAGAAATTCAAGCCATCGCCAAACCGGTCGAAGGAAACGCGATCGCTCAGGTGGCCACCGTGTCGGCGGGTAACGATGAGGAAGTCGGCGCAATCATTGCCGAAGCGGTTGATAAAGTCGGCAAAGATGGAGTCATCACCGTCGAAGAGTCCAAATCGCTCAACACTGAACTGGACATTGTCGAAGGGATGCAGCTCGATCGCGGGTACATCTCACCCTACTTTGTGACCGATCCAGAACGTCTCGTCGCTGAACTGGAAAGCGCACTCATTCTTATCGTTGACAAGAAAATTAGCGCCATCCAGGAGTTGATTCCGGTTCTGGAAAAAATTGCGCGATCGGGCAAACCCCTCCTCATCATTGCGGAAGATGTCGAAGGTGAAGCCCTGGCCACCCTGGTCGTTAACCGCCTGCGGGGTGTTCTCAACGTTACCGCAATCAAAGCGCCTGGTTTTGGCGAACGACGCAAGGCTATCCTGCAAGATATCGCAGTGCTCACGGGTGGACAGGTCGTTTCCGAAGAAATTGGACTCAGCCTGGACAGCGTTTCACTCGAGACATTGGGCAACGCCAACAAGATCACGATTACCAAAGATTCCACGACGATCGTCTCTGGTGTTGAAAACAAAGGTGACATCGACAAGCGCGTAGTGCAATTGCGGCAGGAGCTAGAGCGCAGCGAGTCGGAATACGACAAAGAAAAACTGCAAGAGCGGATTGCTAAACTCGCAGGCGGAGTTGCGGTTATCAAAGTCGGTGCCGCGACTGAAACCGAACTGAAAAACCGCAAGCTCCGTATCGAAGATGCACTCAACGCAACCAAAGCGGCTCTCGCAGAAGGCATTGTCCCTGGCGGTGGCACCATCTTCATCCACCTCACCCCCAAACTGGTCGAATTCAAGGCTGGACTGAGTGTCGAGGAGCAAATTGGGGCCGACATTATTATCAAAGCCCTCGAAGCGCCCCTGCGGCAAATTGCCGATAACGCAGGCGTTGAAGGCTCTGTTGTCGTCGAGAAAGTGCGCGCATCCGACTTCAATGTTGGCTACAACGCGCTGATCGATCGATACGAAGACTTGCTGGCCGCTGGCATCGTCGATCCGGCAAAAGTTGTGCGATCGGCCATTCAGGACGCGGCATCGATCGCCGGACTCGTGCTCACGACTGAAGCTCTGGTAGTCGAGAAACCAGAACCAAAACCGGCTGGTGGCGCTCCCGATATGGGCGGCATGGGCGGCATGGGTGGCATGGGCGGCATGGGTGGCATGGGCGGCATGGGCATGGGTGACATGGGCATGTAAT
>JAJPKC010000418.1 GCA_021323955.1 Oscillatoriales cyanobacterium Centralia_MAG_596
GCTTGAACTTTCATGCCATCTAACTGGGGTAGGCTCTGACGCAATAGGTTTCCCTGGATCTGACGCGCCACGGCCAGTTCTGACCGCATCTGCTCTGCCTGCTCCTGGGTGCGCTGGTAGAGTTTTGCCTGTGAAATTGCGAGTGCGGCCTGGTCTGCGACGCCTTGGATGAGTTCGATGTCTTCGGGCGACCAGGGATGGGCCGTCGGGTCACGGTGCAGTGACAGCACGGCCAAAAAGTCTTGCTGATAGGTCAGGGGGACAACCAACTGGAGTCCCTCCGGGCAGGAACTTGGCCCCGTTTGGATCTGACGATTTTGCAGCACAGTCTGAATCAGGGGATCGGCGTTGGTTTCGCTTAAGATCTGCGATGCTTCCGGCGCTGCCAGGATGCTGCTCTGGTAAAAAAATGCTTCTGGTACCAGGCGATCGCCTTCTACCGGGCGCAGGACGCAACGAATCGCGGCAAAGGTGTGGCCCAGGGTCTTCGCAATGGTGTGCAGGATACTGCGGTAGTCCAGCGATTCACGAATGGCGGTGGTCATGGCGTTAAACAGTGATTCACGCCGCAACGCCTGTCGGAGTTGATCGGTACGCTGTTTGAGTACCTGGTATGTCTCCGCGGCTTGACGCACAACGCCTCTGAGCTGATCGGGGTTCCAGGGTTTGGTGATGTATTTAAACACCTTGCCAGCATTAATGGCTTCGACCAGATCTTCGACATCGGTGTAGCCTGTTAGCACAATCCGAATCGTATCGGGGTAGCGTTCGACGGTTCGGCTCAAAAATTCTGTTCCTAACATTTCGGGCATCCGCTGATCCGAAATGATGATGGCCATTTCTCCTTGCTCGTCGAGGATCTGCAGGGCCGCGATCGCGCTGTCAGCCTTGATTACCTCAAATTCACGCCGAAAGGTGCGATACAGCAGATCCAGGTTGTCTGGTTCGTCATCAACCACCATTAACTTGAGCTTACTTCCCATTCCTTGAGCCATGCGATTCTCCACGATCAAGCACAAGGGTGCACTGATCTAAATTCTGTTAATCAACGTCAGCAGCCACCTTCACTACCGTAAGGTACCCTATGCTGTGCCAGTCCTAACAAGGGAAAACTTTAGGACTCCCGGGCCGTGGCCAGAATTCAGCAGCCGGATGGATCAGGCATTTGACTGCGATGCGGCAACTGGATCATGCAAACGGTCACCGCTTACGAAATTGATAGGAATCCGACTGTGCACCCCAAACTTGCTTGCCAACCGCATCAAAGCCTCGATCCCAGGTGTCCATGCCGTTGACATGAAGGACGATGTGGTTTTTGATCCTGACTGCGCCTCGAACATTAGCCGGACAGCCATCAGCAGGCGTATTGCCGATATAGTCGTCGCCTGAGGGTTTTAGAAAGACACTGCACACAGCAGTACCCAGATCGCCTGGTTTAATGGTGCGATCGCGGGCTGGTTTGGCGCAAAAGTTGATCCACGTGCTGGGACTGGTGGGCTTGAAGGAGCGCGATCGCACACTCTGGCTGTAGGGACTAGAGCTGATCTGCAAAAAGCGCTGTCGGTAAGGCTTTGTCAGGTCTTTGGCGAGTGCTTGCTCCTGGTAAAGAAATACTGAATCGGTTTCTGGGGGCAGTGTACCCGTGGCCAGCGTCACGCGGCAGGTTGTCATTCTGACATTAGGGGCTTTGGGATTCGCGCTTGCTTGAGCGGCTGTATCCATGACACCTTCTAGCCGTGAGGCAACGGCATCCACCTGTTGTGCCAACGATAGATTAAGCATCGTTTCTGCCTGGGCAGAACAGCTGACGATGAGTAAACCCAATGCTCCCAGGATCGCGATCGCAGATTGATAGTTCACTGAAATTGACCAACAGCTATCTGGATTGACCAGATATTACAGCAATTCTCACTGGACTGCTGGGTATCTCGATTAAGAATGTAAAAGTTACGACTGCTGCCAAAGCAGGGCACCCATCGGGAGGAGAGTGATGGGTGCCTTCTGGCTTCTGACTATTCTCCCTGCCAGTGGGATGAAGTCGTGGTGTAACGACTGTGCGCGACTATGCCCCAGCGTTCTCATCCTCCCTGCGCGATCCACGTGTCGGCCTGGGCGAGTTTCGCTTGCCAGGTTTCATAGCCATTTGCATTGAGATGGAGGCCATCGGTGGTCCAGTCTTCGCGCAGTCGCCCGTCAGCATCGGCAAACTGGTCGTAAAGGTCGAGAAAATAAGCGCCGTCCTGTTGCGCGATCGTCGCGAGTCTGTGGTTTAGCCAAGCGATGCGATCGCCAGGAACGGCGGTTGTCCGAGTGGGTAGAATTGACTGCACGACGATACGCGATTGGGGGTGGGACTGCTTCAGGTGCCGTATGATCTGGCGCATGTTCCACAGAATTTCATTGTCAGTGATGCCGCGCTTTAGATCGTTGACCCCAGCCATGACATAAATTGCCTGGGGATGGGCAACGGCAAAATCAGGCAAGCGCTGCAAGATGTTACGCGTAGTTTCGCCCGAAATGGCTTGATTAAGCCAGAGTTGACCACTGGGGAGGCGATCGCTAGGGAACCAGAGACTTAGCGAGTCCCCGACCATGACCGATAGGCGACGGTTACCCTGTCCTCGGGTGACAGCTTTTGCTTCTAGCGCCAGCAGTTGCCGCCATTGGCCGTAGGTGGGATTGCTGGTCGCCTGTGACCAAATTTCGCGAAAACTGTCGAGCGGCAAGCGGGTGTAAAGATGCCCGGATCGAATGGCCGCGAACCGCTGCCAGTAGAGCTGCGTCCCGGAGCTTGGTGAAATGGGCGCAAACGGTGAAAATTCGGTGGGATACTGGTTACGGTCGGGGCGGACATTCGACGGTAAAATGCTTTGTATTTGTTGAGATGGGGTTGATTTCCAATCGGCGGCGGTTAAGTAGCCAACGGGGGGCCGCGATGAGTTGGTTGCTGCTTGCGTGGACAGTCCTTTTGCTAAAACGGTCGCTAAGAGAGAGAGATCGCTCATCGTCCTGCCAAAAACGTATGCTTTCCTACTCGCACGCGATCGACCAGATCAGGAAACTTAGCGGCAAAAATTTACGTTCTGAAATTAAATTGAGGTGGGACTGACGCGCCTGGAGCTTGAATGTCATTCTGGATGGAGCGCTGCGCCATTGGGGCTGCCGTTACTCGCTGTATTGATGATTGTTTGCGGCACAGCGTCTCTCAACCCTGCGGGTCGTGAGTGCCAGGATGATGCTGACGTGCGTACACCCTGAACGTGATCAACTACTCCTTTATCCGACAAACTCATGGATTGGCTGTTCAACCGAATTCAGATAACGTTTGCTGGCCTTGCACGCTTGTTTGATACACCGATCTTTGAGATTGGCAAAACCCGCTATTCCATTAGCCTCATTGTGACTCTGGTGGTGATCAGTTTCGCGGTCTTTTGGGTGTCGCATGCGGCCAGTACTCTGATCAATCGCCGATTGTTGGTCAAGCTCGGGTTCGATCGCGGTAGCCGTGAGGTGATTGCAACCTTTATTCGCTACCTGCTGACCGTGATTGGATTTGTGATTGTGCTGCAAACCGCAGGCGTAAACCTCAGTTCACTCACGCTGTTTGCAGGAGTATTGGGGATTGGTCTGGGTTTTGGGCTGCAAAACCTTGCCAGTAACTTCATTAGCGGTATCACGCTGCTAATTGAACAACCGATTCGGGTGGGTGACTTTATTGAAATCGATCGGCTGCTGGGCACAGTAGAAACCATTTCGATTCGATCGACTACGGTACGCACCCTGGATGGTGTGTTTGTGATTGTGCCCAACATTCGGTTTGTGGAGAACAACATTATTAACTGGAGCTACCGCGATCCCCGTTGTCGGCTGCACATTCCCGTCGGTGTGGCTTACGGTAGTGACACCCTGACTGTGACTGAAGCGCTATTGGCTGCCGCCCGTAAAGACTCAAAAGTGTTGTCTGATCCAGCGCCTCGGGTGTGGTTTCGTGGATATGGCGATAGCGCCATGCAGTTTGAGCTGCTGGTCTGGACGAACCAACCCACCGAAGCCGAACCGCTCAAAAGCGCGCTCTATTTTGCGATCAATCGCGAGCTACAGCATCGCAGTATTGAAGTTCCCTTTCCGCAACAAGACCTCTACATCCGCAACATCGAAGCATTGGTGGCTTTGTTTCAGCGGGATAACGCGTCAGAGTTGGGTAACGGTAAGCATCTGGAAGGCGATATTGCCCACACTCGTAAGTCTGCCTCTAAAGGCCCCAGTAACCTCACCCTGCGCGATATGCTGCGTCGGATTGCCTATTTTGAGCAGTGCACGGACGAAGAATTGTTGCAGTTGATTGAGTATGGCTATCGACAGTTGTTTCCAGCTAAGCAGATAGTTTGCGAAGAAGGCACGCCCGGCGAATCGTTTTACATTATTCTCAACGGTTCAGTTGAGATCTTCTCAAAACGGGCAGAGCAGTATATCGCGACGCTCAACGAAGGCGAATTTTTTGGTGAAATGTCTTTACTGATGGGGATTCCGCGATCGGCTACGGTTCGCACCCTCGAAGACACGGTGCTCTTTGTCATTGAGCGAAACGACTTACAGAAACTGCTGGAAGACCATCGTGGACTTGCCGATCAGATTGCTAACAAGCTCATGGAACGCCAGCAAACTCTCCGCGAGATGGGTATCTTGACCGAGTTTTCGGAAGAAACACCCCTGGTTCGAGTACGGCGGCGCTTGCAGACCTTGTTTGGGATTTGAGACCAATTCTCTCCATTCCGGTTACAGATCCTCGTAGGGGCTTACAGCCGTAAGTCCCTACAGACTGTCATCTGTAGCGCTATTTTTTGGAACTGGTATGAGACCGCCAGACGTTCGATAGGGCGAGTCAGGGAGGGGCAGCGGTAGCTGCTGTCTCGGTGATGACGCGCGGCACGGACGTGCTACCAGATGCTTCAGAGTCTACTCAAATGCCTCAAACAGCGAGACGAGGATCACGTTTGAGAACAAAAAGCCTTCGGGATCGGTCAATTGCAGCCGTCCTGATTTTGGCAAGGGGGCTGATGATGGGTCGATCGCCGCATTGCGGTCACTCGTAATCACTAGCCAGCCTTTCGCCTGAAATGGCTGTAAACACTCCCACACACGCGCCCATGTCGTCTGGCCAAACTGCTCAATCAGGGTCGCTAGACTTAAGCCTTCTGCTAACCGTAAACCCAACATGAGTGTGTCAAGGAGGCGATCGGTGTTCAGCGATGCGGTGGGCAGCGGTGAGGAAAGCGGTTCAAGCTGTGCAGTTTGGGCGCGAAGCGGTTCCTCAGGCGTCAGTTTAAGGTTTGAGTTTGGCTTGATCGGCGCGGAACCTTTCTCTGGGGCGCTCACGTTTGACCGCTGGCTGCTGATTTTTGACTCCCCGTACTCCTGCTGCTGTGCGTCCACCCACGCATAGTACTCACGCGTCTTGCGAGGGCGAGAAAGGCGGTCATGGGCTAAATAACTGGTGGCACCCATGCCAAAGCCATAGAACGGACGGTTTTCCCAATAAACGCGATTGTGCCGGCACTGGTAGCCGGGTCTGGCGTAGTTAGAGATTTCGTAGTGGTTGTATCCGGCAGCGGTCAGTACGTGTTGGGCGGTGCGGTACATAGCAGCGGTCGTGTCATCAGAGGGGAGTGGCTGCACTCCCGGCTTGTACTGTCGACTAAAGGCCGTCATCGGCTCGATGGTCAGGTCATAACAGGAGAGATGGGTGGGAGCAAGGGCGATCGCCATTTCCAGTGACTCCTGCCAGTGAGCCAGGGTTTGATGCGGCAGACCTGAAATCAGATCCAGGCTGAAATTGGTCAGACCGGCCTGTTGAACCCACTCGACAGCCGCATACACATCGGCTACGGTGTGCGATCGACCGCACGCCTGCAGTAGTTCGGGTTGAAACGCCTGGACGCCCACACTCACGCGATTGACGCCTGCGGCTCGATAACCTTGCACCTGCGCCAGGTCAAAGGTGCCGGGATCGATCTCCATAGAAATTTCTGCATCTGCTGCAATCCCAAACTGCTGATCGAGGGCTGTCAAAATCTGAATCAGTTGCTCAACGGCCAGTAATGAAGGGGTGCCGCCCCCAAAGAACACCGTTTCGAGTGAACCTCCTACCGGCTCTGTAATGCGAATTTCCTCACACAAAACCTTAATGTAGTGGGCGATGGTGCCGAAGCTCTGACGATCGACCGATGCGCTCTGCTGTGCCATCGGTGGGCGATCGCCGACGACAGAAACGGCAAAATCGCAGTAGTAGCAGCGTCGCCGACAGAATGGAATGTGGATATAAGCAGACCGCGACATTTCGATCAGATTAATTGTGCGTTAACATCCGCTTGTGCAAAAGCAGTACAAGTCCGAAGAGTATAATGAGAACATGCCGTCTGACTGCTAGCCAGTTGATTTGCCAAATATCTTTATCCAAGCACGTCTAATTGCGATTCTCTCGCTGGCTCACCATCCAGATCGGTTGATTCTTGGCCACTCCAATGGTACGGAATCAGTTCCCCCCACCAACCTGAGCATATGCTTGACGCCATCATTATCCTTTCATTTATCCTAGCAGGGGCGGGGATCGGTTTTAACGGCATCCAGGAGCTGCCGCTCAGCGTTTTGCAGCAAGTCACGAATGAGGATGGGCTGCGCTGGGTCACGGCTGGTTTTGGTGCGTTAATTGGGCTTGCGATCGGGTTAATTGTCCAGACAGCCTATCGACGGTTTGAGCGACGGTTTCGCGCTCTACCCGCGGATGTCCTTTTGAGCCGTGCCATTGGGCTGGTGATTGGGCTGCTGGTCGCGAATCTGATGCTGGCACCGATCTTTCTTCTGCCGATTCCTCCAGAATTCTCTTTCTTAAAGCCCCTGGCGGCTGTGTTAGGCAGCATCCTGTTCTCTTTCTCGGGGATCACGTTGGCCGACACGCATGGTCGTACGTTGCTGCGGCTGATTAATCCCAATACGGTGGAGAGTGCTCTGTTGGCAGAGGGCACGCTTAGACCCGCTGCGACCAAAGTTCTCGACACAAGCTGCATCATCGATGGTCGCATTGAAGCCCTCCTGGATACGGGATTTTTGGAGGGACAACTGCTGGTGCCTCAATTTGTGCTGGGAGAGTTGCAGCAGGTTGCGGATGCGTCCAACGACATTAAGCGCGTGCGGGGACGACGAGGGCTGGATATTCTTAACCGCATGAAAGAAGCGTATCCCGATCGCATCATCATCCACTCGGCGGATTACGAAGATGTGTCTACGGTAGACGCCAAACTGGTGCGTCTCGTGCAGGAAATTAACGGCACCCTATTAACCAATGACTACAACTTGAATAAGGTTGCCAGTGTCCAAAAGGTTCCTGTACTGAATATCAATGACCTCAGTCAGGCCATTCGCCCAACGTATTTACCCGGCGACAGCCTTGATCTGAAGATTCTGAAGGAAGGAAAGGAACCCGCTCAGGGTGTGGGCTATTTAGATGATGGCACGATGGTTGTGGTCGAAGATGGCCGGAGCTATGTGGGTGGCAGTGAAGTCCAGGTAATTGTCACCAGCGCTCTGCAAACCTCAGCAGGGCGCATGATATTTGCGCGGCCAAAGGCTTCAGCCGTCGCGTCCTAACCGCATTCGGATGGTTCGACGATCGCGCCAAAAATTCTGCGCTATCTGTGGGCAATCTTCTCCCGTGCTCTACCGCGTCAAACATGATGCGCGGGGCGAGTGGATTTTTGTGTGCTTAATGTGTTGGGCAACCGTCAGTCATCACCCTGATTATATTTACGGCGGCACCTGGAAAGCCAGAAAGCTTGACTAGGCGGAGTAATCCGTCCTATTGCAGGGTTGTTTTCGAAACGATGCGCGTCTTCTTGCGATCGCCCTCCGACAACTCCTCTCCCGCTTGTAGCTTCGTCGCATTCGTTTGCAGTACGGTCGCCGCTCCCTGGTCACCCATTTGCAGGGCTGTTTTGGCCGCCGTTTGTAGCATGGTGGCTGCGCCAGCGCGATCGCCCTGTTGGAGCTTGGTTTCCGCAATTTGAGTCTGACGGTACTTCGCCAGCGCTAAAATATGGCGCTGAACCTCAAGATTGGGCGCAGGCTGGTAGGGCGTTAGCACGGTGGCCGTGACCGCAATTTTTTCAGACAGTAATCCTTCTTTCCCATAGGCTGGATCGTCATAACGAACCTGTACCTGCGCGATCGACTGCTCACCCAACGGCAGCTTACCAATGTAGAGATTTGCCAGTACGACTCTAGGGCTATCTACCATCAAGTCTCCCAGTCGCACAACGTACGGCCCAGTTTCCTGCTGAACCGTGAGCTCAATGGTGTCGGGCGCTACCTGTGCGATCGGCTTCATTTCGGCCAGTCGCACGCCTGTCGCCAATGTCAGCAGCAAATGAGCATTCGTCAGGCCAACCGACTGAATACGGCTGAACAGGCGATTGAATTCGTCTACGGCTTGCTCTGGGTACTGGATGAAGGAGAGTGTGCCTCCCCCAGCATCAGCAATCTTTTCCAGTACGTCCTGGTTCCATCCATCGCTGAACCCGAGCGCATTCAGTGTGAGGTTGTAGTCGGTGGCGAGTTTGGCTAACTTGAGGCAACGGTCATTGTCGCCGTGCTCATTCTCACCATCAGTCAACAAAAAGGCCTGCGATACCGTGTCCTTCTTGCCTTTTGCCAGTTCTTCAATCCCCAGCCGCAGGCCTTCGTCGATCGCGGTGCCGCCTGCCGCTCTGAGCTGATTGATTTGAAGTTTAACGCTGGCCGGGTTATCAATGACCTGATTTGGCACCAGTACCTTTGCCTTGTGGTCAAACGCCACAATCGTGATGCGGTCGCCCGGTGACAGCCGGTCTACAATGCGCTGGGCCGCTTGCTTGACGGTATCCATTGCCCGTCCACCCATAGAGCCACTGTGATCCAGGATGAGGCATAGGTTCAGCGGCACACTGCGGTTCATTTCAGCGGCGATCGCCGCAATCGACACCGAAAGCTGACGCTGACTGGTCGCTTGAGTGGCATCAATATGGGCATCATTCAAAACAGACTGCAAACCAACGTTCATGACACGGAGCTCCTGGTAACACAAGGCGCAAAGGCAGACTTCAAAGCACACAGTGATGGTGATGCTTATTTACAGAATAGGCGAAAGTTAGAGGGAATCGGCGGGGAAGAACGTCTAGACGTGGCGATGGCAGATGGGTTTGGGATGGGA
>JAJPKC010000580.1 GCA_021323955.1 Oscillatoriales cyanobacterium Centralia_MAG_596
CGAGTTGAGTCATGATATGTGCTCTTTTGTCAGAAGGGTGTACGAGCAAGCAATCTTGTTTGGGAGCGTCAGAGCCATTCTTCTGGACACAAGACGGTTTCAGTGCCCCGCACTCTGTCCACCATCGACGTGAAGGATTTCGCCCGTCACAAAGTTGGCTGATTCGAGGTAGAGGAGCGCATCGACGACATCAGCAATCTGGCCCATATGACCCATCGGGTGCAGAGCATCGAGCTGTGCATGGGTCTCGGCAGGATGCATTGGCGTCTTGATAGTACCTAGCGCAACAGCGTTCACTCTGATACCGCGCTTTGCATACTCGATCGCCAGCGATTTAGTCGCGGCATTCAGTCCGCCCTTCGTCAGCGACGCGAGCACAGACGGTACACCAGCGATTGGGTTGTCAACCAAGCTCGTCGAGATCTGCACGATATGACCCCTACCCTGCTTCTCCATCTCGGCGATGGCGAGTTGCGTCATGTGAAAGAAGCCAGCAATGTTGGTGCCCAGGAAAGCCTGGTAGTCAGCCTCGGTGTACTGGGTGAACGGCTTGGCAATGAAGATGCCAGCGTTGTTGATGAGCGTGTCGATACGCCCGAATCGGGTCATGCCTTTAGAAATAGCACGCTCGGCGGTTTTTCGCTCAGCGATGTCACCGGGGACTGCCAGAATTTCATCATCGTCCGACGGCTTGATCGAGCGCGAGGTCGCGATCACCCGATAGTTGCGCTCGCGGTACGCCTTGACGAGAGCTGCTCCAATGCCCTGCGACGCGCCGGTAATAACAGCGACTTTCTGTTCAGTGCCCATAGTAAAACTCCTTTATGCTTTTGAGGAGAATGTGTTATGTGGTGAGTTAATATCCTGTTACCGTCCGGGAACTCGCGTTTTCACCTCCTGGAGCACCCAACCATTACCATCCGGATCGCTGAACGAGGCAAAGGAGGCATAGTCTCGGCGTTTTGGATCGGGACCAGTTACCCATCCCTCGGTAATGAGTTTGACATTACTCGATTGCTGCTACAACTTCATCTGTAGAAAGGACTGCATTGGCGATATACCCAAAGTTGATCAGTGCTGTCTTATAGTCGGCAGTGGCGAATGCTTTAGGATCTTCCTGGGGCAGGTTATGACCGACGTTAGAAAGGTGATTATGTAATCATGGATAATTGCTCAATTCACAAAGGCGGAGACATTGAAAAACTCATCGAATCTACCAGAGCTAAATTGATTTACTTACCACCATATTCTCCTAATTTTTCCCCAATTTAAAATTGTTGGTCAAAGATTAAGAATATCTCCGTTCTCTCGGTGCTAGGAGTTATCCGGATTTAGCAACAGCGATTACAACTGCTTTTAGCCACGTCTCCTTAAATGATATTTATAACTGGTTTACTCATTGTTGTTACTGTACTTCACCAGAATAATAAATGCTATAACCACGAAAGAACAGGGGGTTCAACAGTATTATTTCAAACTATATTTCTCAATAATTTTCAAGTTTTGAGTTAAATAGACAACAAGGCTTGCTCAATTTATAGCCAGTATCCAAAACAACACTAGCAATGCTTTAGGAAATCTAAGTGAAGCAAAACCAGGGTTGATAATTAAGCCATCATTAGCATTCTCAGCTTAATTTTACTATAATACTCATTCCTCTATCCAGAGAGACAAATTATCGTTTCAATCTCATCTACAAGTGTCAATTAACAGAATAACTGGACTAAGAGTGCAGTGTTGGTGATGACCCAGTTGCATCGGGCACACATCGAATCTTCTTTCCTTCAGCGGCATTGCATAATAAGAATATGAATTAGGGTGAATCTTCATGGAATGTCCACGTTGTAATTCTCTCTAGCGCTGAAAGACGGCTTTTGCTAAGAGTGTGTATATTACATTCAAAAAAATTGCTATATAAGAGTTTTGGGTAATTAGGGTGTAAGATGAGTACAAGGAGATATCTATATCTATATAGATAGATAGTGCGCTTAGTTTGTAATACAATACTGCAAGTTTGGGAAACCTTTCAATGCCCTATGCTGTCGCCTTTGTAGAACAAATTATCACTACTTATCACTTTCGGTTTCTTGGTAACTACTTAGCGCTATTAGCCATTTTTTCTAGTAATTAGCCTGAAACCTGATCCCAAAAAGGCTGGCCACTCTGTCCACCTTTTTCACCCTAACCGCACAAGAGCCCTCTGAGTATGATAAATCCAGCCTTCCAGCACTTTTAAATTTCACGACTTTTTTTAATTGCACAGAAATATTACTTATATATTTCTAAATGTATAGTTTTATATCTATATATCAAGTTTTATATCTACATCAAACATTTCTGAACTGGGCTTTGCAATATAAATTAGGTTAAGGATAATTGACATTGACTGTTTGTTGGCATCGGTAAAGTTACAATTAAGACCAAAAGTAACCCACTTTAACAGAGAAACTCAATCATTATCTCAGTCCATAAAAGACCAAGTTGCTAGAAGCATTAATCGAGAACTGCTAGAACCTGCAATTGTCAACTGTCCAGCAGGTTTAAGCCGATTTTTTTTCCATTCACTGTCTACTTCTTCCGTAAGTGTTGTCACCTTGAGGAAAGCAGATAATAGAGAGATTGACCATGAGTGCTATTCGCATTGAAACTGATAGCCTTGGCAAAGTTGAGGTTCCTACTGACAAACTCTGGGGAGCTCAAACCCAGCGCTCGCTCGAACACTTTAGCATTGGAGACGACTTAATTCCACAGGAGATGATCCTTTCTTACGCGGTGCTCAAGAAAGCAGCCGCGATCATCAATTACCAAGCACGACGATTGGGTGACGAACAAAAGCATCTAATTTGCCAGGTTTGTGACGAAATTTTGGCAGGTCAACATCGGGATCAGTTTCCCTTGCACGTTTGGATGACTGGCAGCGGCACACAATTCAACATGAACGTCAACGAAGTAATTTCCAATCGCTGCTGTCAATTAGCAGGAAAGCCATTGGGGAGTAAAACGCCTGTTCATCCGAACGATCACGTGAATATGTCCCAGTCCTCCAACGACTCATTTCCATCCGCCATGTATATTGCGGCAGCACAGAGAGTTACTGAGAAATTAATCCCTGCTGTGAGACAACTGCGGGATTCACTCAATGGCAAAGCACAAGCATGGAAAGATCTGGTTAAGATTGGTCGCACTCACCTCCAGGATGCCACGCCGATGACGTTAGGTCAGGAATTTTCTGGTTATGTGGGACTGTTGGATGATGATCTGGAGCGTTTAGCCGATAGCTTGAAAGGGGTCTATCGGCTGGCATTGGGGGGAACTGCAGTTGGGACGGGAATTAACGCAACGCCTGAATTTGCAGAAGCTGTGGCAGCGGAAATTGCCAAACTCACAGGGCTACCTTTTGTTAGTGCTCCTAACAAGTTTACGGTACAGGGAAGCCATGATGCACTGGTGATGCTCAGCAGTACGCTGAAGACTCTAGCAACCTCTTTATACAAAATTGCCAATGATATTCGTCTATTAAGTTGTGGGCCGCGTTGTGGTCTCCACGAACTAGATATTCCTGCCAACGAGCCAGGGTCATCAATCATGCCAGGAAAGGTGAATCCTACCCAATGTGAAGCCCTGGCGATGATTGCAGTGCAAGTCATGGCAAATGATATAGCGGTGACGTTTGGCGGGAGTAGTGGCTATCTGGAGATGAATGTTTATAAGCCGTTGATCATTCACAACATCATGCACTCGATTCGGATTATGAGCGATGGATGCCATAACTTTAGTCGGTTTTTAGTGACAGGAACTCAACCCAACTACAAACAAATTAATGCTTTTGTTGAGCGATCGCTAATGTTGGTGACGGCTCTCAGTCCGCTCATTGGGTACGACAAAGCCGCGCAAGTGGCGCACTATGCCCTCAAGCAAGATCTGACACTCAAGGAAGCCGCTTTGAAGCTAGGCTATATTTCCGCTGCCGAGTTTGATCGAGTGGTTGAGCCGGCGAAGATGGTTCATTCCTACCTTGCAAAGCAGTGATTGAGTCACTGTAAGAAACCACTTTCAGTCCTACATCAACATTCCAACAGCTTGTGCGAAGGAAATCCGAATCCGACGCCATTGCGCAATTATCCTCAATCTGACTTAACGAAAATCTTAAATGACAAAGGTGTTGAAACACTCATGACTCCCGAAACCAATCTGAACGGCAAGCGCGGCATAGAACTTCTCCATGACCCATCGCTCAATAAGTCTACTGCCTATACGGAAGCTGAACGGCAGGCGTTGGGTCTTGTGGGGCTAGTGCCGGATGTGACCGAATCGGAAGATTTGCAATTGCGCCGCGTTATGCAGCAGTTGGGACACAAAAACACTGATCTTGAGCGTTACATCTACCTGATAAATTTGCTCGACCATGACGAGACTCTTTTTTATCGGACAATCATGTCAGACCCGGCGCGGTTTTTGCCGATTGTCTACGATCCGACAATTGGAGAAGCCTGTCTCAAGTTCGGACATATCTTCCGGGGTCCTAGAGGAATGTATTTGTCGATCACTCGGCGAGGAAAGGTGAAAGAAGTTCTCCGCAACTGGCCCGTTAAGGATGTGAGGGTCATTTGCGTCACAGACGGGGGACGCATTCTCGGATTGGGAGATCTCGGTGCCAACGGCATGGGCATTCCTATTGGCAAACTCCAACTTTATACGGCAACAGCAGGAGTTCCGCCTGAAGGACTTTTGCCCATTTACCTCGATGCCGGAACAAATAACGAGCAATACCTGAACGACCCATTATATCTGGGTTTACGCAAAAAGCGCCCATCAACGGAAGAACTTTATAGCTTTGTGGATGAATTTGTTGACGCAGTACAAGAAGTTTTTCCCCTTTGCTGCATCCACTTTGAGGATTGGACGGGTGTCGATGCGGTGCATCTACTGGAACGCTATCGAGACAAAATATCTTGCTACAACGACGATGTACAAGGTACTGCAGGCATTACCCTTGCTGGCATGATTAACGCGGCCAAACTCAAGGGAACACAACTCAAAGATGAAAAGTATCTGTTCCTGGGCGCAGGCTCGGCTGCCATTGGTCTGGCTAATCTGCTTTGTACTGCGCTGGTTGCACAGGGCATGACGCTCAAAGATGCTCAATCACAGATGTATATGTTCGACATCAACGGACTGCTCGAACCGACTCGCACAGATCTCGTGGATTTCCAGAGGCCTTATGCACACCCGCATCCACCAACCAAAGACTTTGTTGCTGCCATTGAGAGCATCAAGCCAACGACGATCATCGGCGTCAGTACGGTCGGCGGTGCTTTCACTCAAAAGGTTGTCGAGACTATGTCCCAGATGAATACGCGCCCTGTGATTCTAGCGCTGTCGAATCCAACCGAACATGCAGAGTGCACACCCGAACAAGCATACACTTGGTCAAACGGCAAGGCAATTTATGCTGCCGGAGTTCAGTTCCCGCCAGTTCACGTCAATGGTCAGACCTTCCTACCGGGACAAGCCAACAATTCCTACATTTTCCCTGCCATCGGATTGGCTATCTACGCCACACAAGCCAAGCGTGTCTCCAACGAGATGTTCATTGAGGCGGCAACAGCCGTCGCCGACCAGGTGCCAGTGGAACTGCTGAAGCAGGGACTGATTTATCCGTTGCAGTCGAACATCCTTGAAATAGAGATTAGGACAGCAGTCCGGGTAGCAAAGCTGGTGTTTGAGAGTGGGCTGGCCCGAGTCGCTCGACCTGCCGACATAGAGGCATTTATTCTTCAGCACGTTTACAAGCCGGAGTATAAGAAACTCGTTTGAGAGAATTGATCGCCATTGTCGGCATTAGCAACATATCTACGATACCCCTGACATCTCGACTACAAGGTTGCTGAATAATCATTTTCTTTTCAGCTTACTACCTGTCCCTTTCCTTATCCCGAACTCAGGTTCATCTTATGTGCAAACCGACAGCGATTTCATGTCCATTGAATATCTAAAGTAGTTTGCAGACTTTTTGGCAAATTGTTTTGCAAAGTCACAGGGCTGATTGATACATCTGACCAACGTTTACCGCAGCAAC
>JAJPKC010000400.1 GCA_021323955.1 Oscillatoriales cyanobacterium Centralia_MAG_596
AAAACCGTTGCGTTGTAAAGCACGTCCGTCATATTTCCGGAAGGATAACGGACGTGCTTTACAACGCAACGGTTTTCAAAGATGAGGACGGTGTGGTGCAAGGTGTGTTTGCGTCTGCGCGCGACATTACCGATCGCAAACAGGCGGAAGTCGCGCTGCTTCAAAGTGAAGCGCAGCTGCGAGAACTGGCGCGGCGCGAAGAACTGTTGAATCGTATTGCGAACCAGATTCGCAGTTCCCTCGATCTAGACACCATACTGCAAACAACCGTTCAAGAAATCCGCAGTCTGTTACGGATTGATCGCTGTACCTTCTGCTGGTACCATTCTCATCCTGATCATCAAGCCAGTCTGGACTTTACGCATGAAGCTCGCAATCCCGAACTACCCAGTGTTCTCGGCACCTCTCAGCTCGACCTGAATCAACCAACCGATCGCCAAAATCCCATTGTTGAATGCGTTCTCAGTCAAATTCCATCCCGCATTGACGATGTGGCCAATGACCCAACTTTGCGACCGGATGCACGCGTAGTACTGGTCTTCTATGGCTACACGTCCCAACTTTTGTTACCGGTCAAAACGCGATCCGGACAGCTTGGGGTGATTCACTGTGCCCACCACACTAAAGTTCGTCCCTGGAGTGATGCTGAAGTTGAGTTACTGCAAGCCGTTGCCAGTCAGTTGACCATTGCAATCAATCAGGCCGAACTTTATACCGAGAGCTTAAAGGCCGCCAACACAGCCCAAATGCAGGCACAGCAGCTAGAGCAAGCGCTGCAAGAACTGCAACAGGCGCAGGCCCAAATGGTGCAAAGTGAAAAAATGTCGAGCCTGGGGCAACTGGTAGCGGGCGTTGCCCATGAGATCAATAACCCCGTGAACTTCATTTACGGCAACCTCACCTACGCCAATGAGTACACGCAGGATCTCCTGAAGTTGCTTGAACTATATCAGCAGCACTACCCAAGCCCTGCCACACAGATTCAGGCGGCTGCAGACGCGATCGACTTGCCCTTTGTCATGACCGATCTCCCCAGACTACTCACCTCCATGAAAGTTGGGGCAGACCGCATCCAAAAAATCGTCGCGTCGTTACGCACATTCTCACGGATGGATGAGGCCGAGTTTAAAGCAGTAGACATCCACGAAGGGATCGACAGCACCCTCATGATTTTGCAAAGCCGCCTCAAGGCACAACAGATTCGCAGCCAGGGACAGGAGTATTCTCGCCCCGCCATTGAAGTCATCAAAGACTATGCAACGTTACCGCTGGTTGAGTGCTACGCCGGACAACTGAATCAGGTATTTATGAATATCCTCAGTAACGCGATCGACGCGATCGACGATCGCGACAGCCAACGCGATCTTCAGACGATGGAGGAACAGCCCAGCACAATCCATATCCGTACGCAGATGGTAAACGACAACCGAGTCGCCATTGCCATTGCTGACAACGGCCCCGGTATTCCTGATTCGATCCTGCAACGGCTGTTCGATCCCTTCTTCACCACCAAACCCGTCGGCAAAGGCACGGGAATGGGGCTATCGATTAGCTACCAGATTGTTACAGAACGGCATGGTGGTTCATTGCGCTGTCAATCGTCTGCTGAAGGTGCAGAATTCATCATTGAAATCCCTCTCCGACAGTCACCCACATAACCGCCCCCATCACTCGCCCGCCTCTGTTTAGCGTCATCCGGCTATCCGCGATTGCAGCAACGCGATCGGCAACATCGTAGCGGCTTACCCTTCGGAACTCTGTGCTGGTTTTGATGATTGCAGTCGCCAACCGGGCTTGAGCACCTGGCGCGCCCGGGCAATCACCAGGCAGTCGTTGGGAACATCCTCCGTCACCGTGGAACCAGCCGCGATATTCACATCGTCACCAATGGTAATCGGCGCAACCAGAACGCTATTAGAGCCTGTTTTAGAGCGATCGCCAATCCGCGTTCGATGCTTCTTCACGCCATCATAGTTAGCGGTAATCGTACCGGCACCCACATTGACCTGATTTCCTGTCGTCGTGTCGCCCAGGTAGGACAGATGCGCGACGTTGGTACGATCGCCCAGCTTCGTATTTTTCAGCTCCACAAAGTTACCAATTCGGCAACCCGCTCCCGTCTCAACCTGTCCCCGCAAATGAGCATACGGCCCAATGCGCGTGTTGGCAGCGACGGTGCTATCAGTAATCACTGAATAAAGCGCCGTCACCTGCTGACCAATCTGGCTATTTTCGATCAAACTACCGGGGCCAATCCGGCTACCGGCCCCAATCACCGTCTTCCCGCGTAAGTGGGTTTGGGGTTCAATGACCACATCCGGTTCAAGCACAACCGTATCATCGATCGTAATGCTGGCTGGATCGATTAACGTGACGCCAGCAGCCATCCAGTTGTCTTTGATTCGGGCCTGCAAAATGTCGTACGCCGCTGCAAGCTGCTTGCGATCGTTAATCCCGAGAATCTCCTGATAGTCTTCAACGTCCACTACCATTACAGGATCGAGGTAGTTAACCGCATCCGTCAGATAATACTCGTTTTGATCATTATTTGCCGTCAGTTTGGGCAATACGGCAGCCAGATCAGGCCAGCGAAAACAGTAGATTCCAGCGTTGATGCGGCGGTTTTGCTTCTGGGCTGGCGTGCAGTCCCGGTCTTCAACAATCTGCTGCAACACGTTTTGGCCATTGCAGAATACCCGCCCATAGCCTTTGGGATTGGGCAGGTGGGCTGTCAGTATAGTTGCCGCGTTGCGGTGCTGCTGATGGGTATCAAGCAGGTGCTTCAGCGTTTGCGGGCGCAGCAGCGGGACATCGCCGTTGAGCACCAGCAAATCACCTTCAAAGCCTTCTAAATGCGGTAGTAGCTGCTGAACCGCGTGCCCGGTTCCCAACTGCTCAGTTTGCGCTACAAACTCAAGGGCACTGGTTGCAGCATGTTCACTGGCTGTTAAGGACTGCGTTACCAATTCGCCCCGATAGCCAACAATAACCAGCTGCCGCACGGTTGTCACGGCTGACAGGCTGCTGAGTACCCATTCGACCAGCGATTTGCCACCCAGCCGATGTAAGACCTTGGGTAGGTCAGATTTCATCCGCGTGCCGCGCCCAGCCGCCAAAACTGCAACTGCTACCATTCTCGTTCGAGCCACCTAAACTCTATACTGAAGCGCACCGCTCTATCCCCGACCGGGTTGCGGGACGTTCACGCTCTACAGAATAACATTCACGGTCGTAGTCCGTACGGCCGCACTCAGCGCTAGACCTAAACTTTAAACTGCGATCGCCCCCAGCCAGTCATCTGGTTCAACCTCGCAACCACTGGTGTTGATGGATTACGCCGTCTGAGGCAGAGGCGATAATTCAAGGGTGGGTTCAAATTCTTCGGCATCAAGGGCCTGAATG
>JAJPKC010000445.1 GCA_021323955.1 Oscillatoriales cyanobacterium Centralia_MAG_596
AGACGCTAAGAAATAGGTGAAAACGCCTGCTGCAATTGCACTAACGCCTGCCGCAGCACACCACAGTTTCTCTTCAAAACAGAGACCCCGAGTTGCTTTGATTGACCGCAACACCTGCGTTGGGATTGGCACTGGCATAACGGCATTGGGAGGAAACGCCCAATAGCTGGCGCTCTCCTTAAACCAGTCAGTCCAGCCGTTTTCGGTGCACCAGTCTTCAATCCATTGCGCAGAGTAATGATTCATGTCTCAGGTGGGTCAATGATTTCTAGGGGGAGGTCAATGATTTCCAGGGAGATACCATTAGCGATCGAGCCGGAGTTGGAAATACGATGGCGAAGCTGTAATTAAAACGTCGATCAAGCGCTTCGCTAGCGGTTAGGGCTTCTTCCGCGTTTAGATCGAATGATCTCCACTTTTTGAGACTACCAGAGAGGCCTTTTTGGTAACAGCTAAAGAAATTAAAATTTACGTGCTTCAAGTGGCTCGAAATGATTCGTTATATTTCAGCGATCGACCGCTTTGAATTACTCAATAATTGAACATCAAACGTATTTTTCCAGGCAGGGCTTAGGCCGTAAGGTTAGACGTTTTATCGCTCTCTAAAATGGTTGCCAAATTTCAGCAAAGTGGCACCTGCTATACGCCTGAATGCTGTAGCAATGCCGCTAAATGCATCACGTATCGCCTGAGTATTAACGCCTATTTTCAGCCCAAAAGCTGATGCGCTGACCAATCATGATTGCAGCCGGTTTGACGACTTCAAATACAGCTCTAAGCCAACGGCGGAGGACACAGAAAATGGCGTTCACATGTGGTTTGGGTCTGCCTTCCGTCTGACTACTGCCGCACGAGGGATGGCGATCGCGCCTACTCAGTGGTTTTACACGAATGGAGTATGCGTCCCAAAATCTGAATAGCCGCAGGCTGTAGCGGGGCAGCGGAATATCGCGAAATATGTGGTGAAATAAAAACTGCGGTTATTTTCAGTGCAGGCAGATAGAGGCATCACGACATGAAACAACGTATTAGCACGATGTCTACCAAAGCGACGGCTCGTGTCTCACTTGCAGTTACGACGCTGGCGATCGCAATGGCAGCCTGTAGTCCAAATCCCGGCCCCACCCCATCGTCCACGGCTCCAGGTAGCTCACCATCGGCATCGAGTGCATCAAGCGCATCGTCTACCGGTGCTGCCGGAATCGAGATTGGCATTGGTCTGGCGCAAACCAGCAATGTTGCCTTGCTGGGGCAGGAGGAAGTTGCCGGTGCCAGAATTGCGGAAAAGTATTTCAACGACAACGGTGGGGTAAACGGGACACCCATCAAGCTGGTATTTCAAGATACGGGTGGCGATGAGCAGGGCGCAATTAATGCGTTTCAAACGCTGATCACCAAAAACAAAGTGGTCGGCATTGTGGGCCCAACGCTCTCGCAGCAGGCATTTAGTGCTGACCCGATCGCTGATCGAGCCAAAGTACCTGTTGTCGGCCCTTCCAATACCGCTAAAGGGATACCGCAGATTGGTGACTTCGTGGCGCGGGTTTCGGCACCCGTTTCAGTGGTTGCGCCCAATTCGGTGAAAGCCGCACTCAAAATCAATCCGCAAATCAAGAAAGTGGCGGTTTTTTACGCTCAGAATGATGCCTTTAACAAGTCTGAAACCGAGATTTTTCAGCAGACAGTCAAAGACCAAAAGCTAGACATCGTGACGGTGCAGAAGTTTCAGACAACGGATACCGATTTTCAAAGTCAGGCGACAGCGGCGCTCAACCTGAAACCCGATCTGGTGATTATTTCTGGGCTGGCTGCCGATGGTGGCAACCTGGTACGGCAGCTGCGCGAGCTGGGCTACAAGGGCTTGATCATTGGCGGCAATGGACTCAACACATCCAACGTGTTTCCAGTCTGCAAAGCGTTGTGTGATGGTGTGTTGATTGCTCAGGCGTATAGCCCCGAACAGCCTGGTGCGATTAACGCTGCCTTTCGGGATGCCTATCGTAGTCAATTTAAGAAGGAACCGCCCCAATTCAGCGCGCAGACCTTTGCGGCTGTCCAGGTCTTGGTCGATGCGCTCAAGACTCTGGATAAGCAGTCTAAAGTCAGCCAACTGTCCCTATCCGATTTGCGCGTGGCGCTCAACAAACAACTGCTGGCAGGCAAATATGACACGCCTCTGGGCGAAATTTCCTTCACGCCGGAAGGCGAGGTTGTGCAGAAGGAGTTTTACGTCGCCCAAATTAAAATGGATGCGAACGGAAATAGCGGCAAGTTCACGTACTTGAAATGAGCGAGGGTGTAGGGTATGGGGTGTAGCGCATAGGGAAGAAGCCGCTCATGTCCCGCATCCTCGGTTTGGACAAATGGCCACTGTGCTGGTTGCTGAGTCTGCGATCGCCCGGATGGTTCCGGTATGGATTGGGTGCGATCGCGGTGGTGTTGCTGTTCGCGACAACTGCCGCTGCCAATGCGCCCGCGCCCCCCGCTTATGCCTGGTTTCGCTTTACTGACGCCCACGCCCAACCGATCGCGGTTCAAAGCGTCCAGTTGGTCGAATGCCAGACCACAACCTGTGAACAGCCTGTGCTGTTGTTACAGTCGGGCACCTGTAGCGCGTCTGGCTGTTTGCAAGCAGCACCAGCGCTTCAGAGTCCGTCCAATCGATTTGAGTGTGCTGAGAATACCTGCCTCTATGTCGAAGCGTTCATGAGTGATCGCAAAACCGGGCCTTATTTCAAGCTGATTGCTCAGATTGCGGGTCGATCGCGCGCCAGTCAACGCGTGCGCCTGAGCCTGAAAAGTCCTTTAGAATCGAACACCTCAGAGAATTTGCGGGTCACTGTGAGCGACCATGACCTGACGATCGCGCCGGACACCAGTGCCCCCCAACCCACCCGCCTGGAACTGTTCTGGCTGGCGTTCGCACTCACCGAAATCACTGAGATGGCGGTTGCAGCGTTGGTGTTGTGGCAGATGAAGGTTGATCGCCCGTTCTTGACCAGGATGCTGGCTGCGATCGCGTTCATCAACCTGCTGACATTCCCAGTGGTATGGTTTTTCTTCCCGTCACTGCAGCCGTTTCAGTATCGATCGCTGCGAGTCGTGGGCGCGTTGAGCTTGGCTGTGGCGATCGGGTTCGGTGCGCTATTATCGCGTCGCTCCCCAGTGACACTCAAATCCCTGGGCAAGATTTTTGGCGGGTGGCTGCTGACCTTGCCGCTTGTCTTCATCCTCGGCGGCGTGGGGATGCTGTTCTTCGCTTATGGTGAATGGCTGCCCGCAGCGGCTGGCCTGACCGCTCGTATCACCCTTCCCGCCTCTGAGATTTTTGCGGTTGTAGTTGAAGCATGGTTGATCCATCGCGTTGGCCAGACCGTCCTCTCACTTCCCAGAGCAGGGCTTCTGAGCCTATGCATAAACGCGGCCAGCTTGATACTCGGTCTGGTTCTGTTACCAGCCGTCCAACACATCGGATAATAAGGTCGCCGACACCCGCAACTCTATCCTGACACCTGCCCATGTCCTTCACCGTCTTCCTCCAAAATTTCCTCAACGGACTGTCGATCGGCAGTGTGTATGCCATCTTCGCGCTGGGCTATACGCTTGTCTTTTCGATTCTGGGCATTATCAACTTTGCCCACGGCGCAATTTTCACGCTGGGTGCCTACTTCACGTATGTGCTGATTGGGGGCGCGTTTGGGTTTAACGGACTGCTGGCAAATGCAATGTTGCCGATGAAGATGCCATTTGCAGCGGCGATCGTCCTGAGCGGCATTCTTTCTGGCCTCATCAGTGTGCTGGTCGAGCGACTGGCCTTTCGACCATTACGACGCCGAAAAGCCGACCCGTTGCTCACGGTCGTATCCAGTCTCGGTGTCGCATTTGTCATCGTCAATGTCATTCAATACCTTGTTGGTGCTGAGAGCTATACGTTTCCAGCCGACACCTTTGGCAACCTGCCGCCTGCCATTAACTTTGGCACTGCCGACAACCCCATTCCCATCCGCAGCGTGCAAATTGTGATCTTTGTCGTCTCTGTGGTGATTTTGACGATTTTGACCTATCTCATCAATGCGACAAAATACGGCAAGGCGATGCGTGCAGTTGCAGAAGATGCGACAACGGCCAGTCTGCTGGGAATTGATACTGATCGCTTCATTGTTCTTACCTTTTTTGTCAGCGGCTTTTTGGGCAGTCTGGCAGGCACACTCGTCGGCTCCAGCGTCAGTATTGCTGGCCCCTACTTTGGCATCGGTTTTGGCCTCAAAGGTCTGGCCGTAATTGTGTTGGGTGGGTTGGGCAGCATTCCCGGTACCGTTGCTGGTGGCTTGGTGATTGGTCTGATTGAAGCCTTCGTACCAGGGGAATTCTCCGCCTACAAAGATGCGGTTGCCTTTGGTCTACTATTTATCATGCTGATGGTGCGACCGCAGGGGTTACTGGGGCGATCGTTCGTGCAAAAAGTTTAGCCACGTTCCGCTGCCACTCGTCGATACGCACCACTGGCCCTCAGGCGGTAGACTGGACTCGTTGAGTTATCTGAGCGCGTGTGGGTGTTGCAGAGCATGTGATCGTACCGTTGGATGTGTCGAGCGAGCAGGAGGCGATCGCCCTGATCGATCAACTGCCGCAAGTCACCTTCTGGAAAGTGGGGTTAGAACTGTTTGTGAGCAGCGGCCCCAGCATTTTGACTGCGCTAAAGGCACGGCAAAAAAAGATCTTTCTCGATCTAAAGTTTCACGATATTCCCAACACGGTAGCGGGTGCCTGTCGAGCAGCGGCGCGACATGGCGTCGATCTTGTCACCCTCCACGCGACGGCTGGCAAAGCGGCTTTACAGGCAGCCCAGGCAGCGGCGGAAGCAGGTGCAGCCGAGACGGGCAATCTACCCCCAAAACTGCTGGCAATTACCTTACTCACCAGTTTGACTGCGCGATCGCTCGCGTTTGAGCTGAAAATCCCGCTGGAGCTACCAGAGTACGTCCTGGACATGGCGCTGCTGGCCCAAGAAACCGGGCTGGCGGGAGCCGTCTGTTCGCCGCAAGAAGCGGCACAACTCCGGCAGACCTGTGGCGATGGCTTTTTGCTGGTTTGTCCGGGCGTGCGACCGACGTGGGCGGATGCCAAAGACCAGCAGCGCACCGTCACTCCTGCTGCTGCACTCAAAGCTGGAGCCAACTATCTGGTCATTGGACGTCCGATTACGGCGGCTACTGATCCGATCGCGGCCTTCGATCGCATTTGCGCCGAACTGGCAACTGTGGGATAGGTCGATCGAGCGTATAGGGTGTAGGGTGTAGGGTGTAGGCACCAACAGAGCAATGGTAGTGAGCCAGAACAAACCGCTTTGGAATCGCGCGATCGGGCTGGGAATGCTTGGGCTGCTAACAATGCCATCGGTCGTCGCTGTGGCTGGCGATCGTGCCAGCATCTCGGCACCCGGCACCGCATACCCTAAACCTGCTGCCACTCTTGCCCGCACATTCGCTTGTCCGACTGACCTGGCCCCGCTGACTACAGCCCTCCTGCGGGACTTGCCCAGCTATATCAATCGCGCCAACGCCCAGTTGGGTGTACAGCAACCCACGGAATCAACATACGCCGTGATCGCCAGTCAGCCAGACTTTACACCCCTCCCAACGGGTTCCAGTGAATATCAGGCCCCGCCAGACCCAAATCTGCATCAGGTCTTTTTTACGGTTCTCGAACGCCAGTATGTTGGCAAACGTGTGCTGGAATTTCAGCAGTACCACTGGCTCTTTTTGACGCAGACAACGGCTGGTTGGCAGCTGGCGCTACTGTTCTCGCACATCGGCTCTTACCC
>JAJPKC010000695.1 GCA_021323955.1 Oscillatoriales cyanobacterium Centralia_MAG_596
ATCGTAAGGGCTTAGCATGCGGCAGGTATGCTTCCGGTGATGGTAGCGGTTTTTGCCCGCATGCTAAGCCCCTACAGAATTACCGGTTTTATTTTGTTCTCGTTCCTTAGCCTTCCGACTTAGCCAGTAAATTTTAAACTACTGCCTCAACCCGAAATTCAGGTGGGATAGCGTGGGTTTAATAACGTGGAATTCTGCGTAGGATGCCGTATAGCCTTGTCTACGAAACGCTCCGCGAACGGTATTGAAGCAAAGCGTAGCCTAACAGGGCGCATCTACGCCTTGATGCGCTATACCGAGCGTCTCACACATCCTACAAGACTCGGCGTGATTAAATTCTCATTCCTAAGGATAGACCTGAAATGAATCCGGGAGAAAGGGCTAAAACTTCTCGTTTTCTGGCTTGGGTGCACCGCTGAAGCCTGGTTCATTCAAAAACAGGTTTTTGGCCGCGTCATTCTGATAAATGCAGTCGATCTTGGGCGATCGCTCCAGGGCATCGGTAAAGCCAAAGGTGTTCATCCGGTTCTTACACTCGCGTACCTGATCCGACTTGACCAACCCTTTTTGCTCCAGAATCGACCAGTTGTTCGTCCGTAGAACACAGCCCGGTTGTGTAGTGGGCTGAGAAACATAAACGTTGAGTGGATTCAGCGTTACAAAAACGCGCGTATCCATCGTGATGGCCGCCGAACCGTATTGAGCACAAATCTGAGGATCGGGCGCACGTAACTCCAGATCATTCAACGTGACGATTTTACCCGCGCCAGAGGTGGAAACAGAGCTAAAGCCAAGACCAATACCGATTCCCAGAATAAACACACCAGCCAGCAACGCTAATGACGTGGCGTTGAAAATGGAGGCCGTGATTGACTTACGCTTGGGGGCAGCACTGGCAGGGGCATACTCACGATCGTCGTCGCGATCGTAGTCCCGATCAACATCGCGATCGTAACTGTAGCCGGAGTTTCTGGATTTACGTTTCATAAGTGTTTGACACGGGTTGAAAAGCCCTGGAAAAACGACATTCCTCTCCCCTAGTATGCCCTTAATTTGAAGCGGGCCGCATCGGGCGATCGATAGGCTTTGGGAGTTACCTTAGCTTATTCTGGGCTGAAACAGCAATCATTCTGGGCTGCAACAGCAAGCAGGAGCCTAGCCATGAGGGTTAAGCTCCTTGCAAAATCAACTAGAATTAGTGCTGCCTACAGTGGCTGAATCGTTAATTTCCTCCCGTGGTAATCGATTTATTATGAATCCCGGTATCTGGCTGTTGTCTGAAATGCCACTTGCCATCAGGGCCTTTTTCGTAATTGGGCTTCAACGAATTCCAGGCTACCTGGGTCGCTGCTGTCTCATCTAGACCATCACTCACTGCACTATTGAAGGCAGCGACAAAAATCTGCTGCGAACCGTCTGCCAAAGTCTCTTGAATTTCCTGGGGGAATTCTTCCAGCTTTTTCGCCATCAGTCTACTCCTACATGCGTTGTATCTATGACTCCCAAGCTAGAAAATCCAGCACTGGTGCTTCTTCTCCCAGAGGGTAGTACACAGATTAATGTTGGCTGTAGCGACGCAAACACCGTGAACGAAACGGCCATTGAGCGATCGCAGAAGCGGTGGTCCCCACAGGCAAAGGCGGTTTTAGCAACGATTTGGCGGCGACGGTAACCAGACTGAATGGAAATGCAACAATAGTGAGAAACAACGTTAAGTTAATTTAAGCCTGTGAGTCTGCAAACCCATTTACCGTCGCGTCAATCTTCTTCCTGGTCTACCGTTCAATCTCTCTGGAGCGACGCTCTCACCGTGTTCTGGGGTGACTGGCTCGATCTTCGTGTCCGCTTAATTCAGGTGATTGCATCAGGACTCGTCTCACCGTTGATCTATATTGTGGGATTTGGTCTGGGTTTGGGCAGTGCGCTCGATTCCGCGATGAAGCCCTCAGCAGGCGATAACTATTTGCAGTTTATTTTGCCGGGAATGGTGGCCCTGTCGTCGATGGTGATCAGCTTTGGGGGCACCACGTTCTCGATCTGCGGCGATCGCCTCTTCACCAAAACGTTTGAAGAGATGCTGCTCATGCCAGTGCATCCGTTGGCGCTGCATATTGGCAAGATGATGGCCGGTGTAGTGCGCGGGATGCTCACTGCTGGCTCGGTAATTTTGGTTGCCGTGTTGGTTACCGGTAAAGTCTGGAGTTTTCTTAACCCACTATTTCTGCTGGTGCTGGTACTAAACTGCGCTGTCTTCTCCGCATTGGGCGTGATTGTTGGACTCAACGTAAAATCCCTCGAAAGCGTTGGCATCTATAACAACTTTGTGATTGTACCGATGTCATTTTTAGGAGCCACGTTTTTTGATCCGGCTACTTTACCGATCGCGCTCAAGTTCGTGGTTTATCTGCTGCCGCTCACCTACACCAGTATTGGGCTACGGGCAGCGGCCTACCTGCCTCTGACGCGCTTTCCCTGGTATGTCGTGCTGATCCTGCTGGCTGTCGCCGTGGTGCTGTCAGCCGTTGGGGCGCGTCAGTTCGCCCACCAGCAGGACTAAGGATCGCAAATTCAATAATCTGTACATCTGAGGTTTGGTAGGGACATGGCATTGCCATGTCCTGCTACGGCAACAGGCTCAATTAACTGTCTCCAGCGATTACACGGGAGTCGCTGGAGTAGTGGCGAGGGCCCCCGCAGCGGTTGCGGACAGTTTTACAACCAGCGGTGAATCCGAGACATTCAGCGCCAGTTGATTAGACGCCGCATACTGTGCCGTGGGCGCGATCGACTGGTTCGGTGAATAGGTCGTCGCCTGAGCAAAAGGCGTGCTGAAGTTTAGCACCACATTCTGGCTGACCGCCGGTTGGTCGGTGCTGGGAACTTCAAGCCAGAATACGAGGTAAAAGTCACCGTTACTTTTTTCTAGAAGCGTGTGATGAACATTTTGAGCATTGCCCCCAATCGAGAAATTGAGTGATCCCAGTGTTGCAGCAGGAACAGCGGCAGTAGTGGTTGGCGACGAGACTGGGGACGTGGTCGTGGCAGCGGCAGTAGTCGTCGGTGTTGGATCATTCAGCAGGCTGATCAAGTTTTTAAGCGCGGTGTAGGCAGGTTTGGGTGTACCGTCACTGCGCAACAGCCCAAAATTATTCTCACTATTGTTGGGGTCTGCTTTTTGGTCAATCAGCTCGTAGGAGAATGTGCGAGGAACGCCCTCATTGAAGCTTTCCAGGAAGAGGCGAGGAATGTACTTACCCTGCACGGCTTCCGAAACGGGACGATCGGAGATTGCGCTGCCGGTAGAGTACCCAACCTCCGTGGCAATCAGCGGTTTGGTGCCAAATGGCTGCGATCGCAGCGCATAGTCTTTTGCGATGCTACCGTCACCCGGACTGTTGGGGTTGTTGTAGGGGTGGAAGCTGCCATAATCGACCCACTGACTGAGATCGCCGATCGCGCTGCTGGAGGTGGCATAGACAAATGACGGGCCAATCACCGGAATAGCTGCTGTTGCCGGATCGGACTTAAGCGCTGTGTAAGTATCGCGGGTAAAGTCACGCAGATAGCTGACCCAGCCGTTACCCGTAACCGGTTGACTGTTACGGCTGTAGCCAAAAACGTTATAGAACATGTCAAACTCATTCAAGATTTCGACGGCTTCGACCCCGTTTGGCACCACGTTTTTCACAAAATTGGTGACAGTGTATCCTGGCGGTTTGATGTCATAGGATGCGTCGGGGCCAATCCCGATATTGGGGTCAATCACGAGGGTTGACTTAATACCCAGCGTCCCCAGTTCGTTAATGTGCTGCGCCCACGTTGGGTCACTACCACCATCCCGAATGTGATGAATGCCTAAATCGAGCAAGCTTTGTTTGATGAATGGGTAATTGCCATACGCGGTGTCGTAGTAGCGCAGATGCGTGTTAATGCCGATCGAATCGACAAAGGCACTGGCGCTTTTAGCGGGTTCACCCGTGGCAACAGCCTGGGTGCTAATGCCCTGAAACAGTTGACTGGCAGGAATGATTTCTTTTGCCTGCGTTGGGCTAGACCACAACAGCTGTGCCGTCGCCCCTCCGATGCTGTCGTAGTATTCCAGCTTGATGTCGTAGGACTGTCCTGCCGTCAGGGCGATCGCACCGCTGTTTTCCGTTACGTCGTGGTCAGTCCAGTTATTGATCAGCAGTTGACCATTCACCCACAGCCGAATGCCATCATCCGATCGCGTGTAAAACGTGTAGATTTCGGAATATTTCGCCTGCACCGCACCCGTCCAACGGACAGCGAAATTATCGGCAGGGACGATTGAATTGGGAGCGTTAATGCCCCAGTCAAAGTTAACTGTGGGATCCACCTCCGTCCACTTTAGATTTCTAAAATCCTTACCCTGGTAGTATTCGGCGCGCAGTCCCAGTTGACTGGCAGCAGGCGTGGAACTGGGCGTTGCACTTGGAGACAGCGGCGCGGCACTGCTAGCGGTGATACTAGTGCTGCCAGTAGGAACAGTGGTTAAACCAGTTGCCTGGGCGGTAAGTGAAGAAGCGACTGTGGAGGGCGTGCTCGTACTCAGCAGAGCACTTGGGGAGGCTGCGACATTCAAATCTGGCACTGGTATTATCCCTGATAAACAAAATTTCGTCAGTTAGCCTTTGCTTAGTCAGAGCCTGCTGGGACAGCAGACCCAGAGTTCAATTTGCATTGAGCGACTAAAATCTACATCGAGCGACTACTCAGAGACATCAATTTGCTTTCGGGAACACACACGGATTCGACAGATAAGATACCCAGCTAACAGGGTTTAGCGGCGATCGCGCACGAAACTAACTCGACCAATTTTTACCACCTTCAGATGTTTACCGAACCGCTTAGACTCCAAACAATACACTGAAACAACAGCTAGAAACTTTTAGCATGAGTTTTAAAAAATCTCAACCCTTGAAAATTTATCGCTAAAAAATAATTGCCAAACTGAGCCCTAATTCGGTAGATAAAGCCTTAAAAGTGGGATTGAGATTGAATTTTTAAGGATCAAAATCGTAGGCTCTGATGGAAATATTTAATCTCATGAATCAACAGTTATGACATTTGCTAATGGCAAATATCGTTCATCCATCTAAGATTATTTCTGCAAAAAGCTCTCCGAGAGCCATTAATCAGTATGATTAGACGTAGTTAAAATTTTAGAATTATTTGATTTAGAACCATATCTAGGTCAAGCAGCTGATTTTTTACTAGTCACTTCACAAAAACTTTAAGCGTACTTTATATTTGATTCTGCACAAACAGCGGTTGCCTTGATTTAGCCAGTTGCTATTTGCTGAAAATCACCAGCAAAAAACGCGCTGCTCCATCGATCGCTGATCATACCAACGTCGTTTTGGAAGGTATCGCCTTGATTAGAAAGCGGAGAGGCTGTTTACAGCCATTCCCATTTGAGTGCGGTACACACCAATTAACGACGATTCGTTACTGGTCGTTCGTCATTCGTCAACCGCAGTGTATGTATCAATGACCGTGACCCGTGACCAATGACCCGTGACCCGTGACAAAGCTCAAGGGACTGTACTTCACTTGAGTGAGAACCGCTATATCAATGAATGTTCCCAGGCATGGCTACCCAACCGATACAGCCGTCGCCAGATACCAGCAGGCATTGGGTGTGATGCAGGCGAGCGCGATCGTCCGCGCAAACCGTTGGTTGGTCAAACAGAGTCGCCCTGCTCAAGGCGGGTTGACCGAGTCTGGGGCCGACCAGGTGACTGTTGAATGACCCGGATACTGCGCCACCAGTTCGGCATAGACGGCCAGGGTTTCGGCGGCGACACGGGTGACGCTCAACCAATCAAGATTTTGTCGCGATCGCGTCTTCCATCGCTCTAATACGTCCGGGTCACGCAGCAATGGCGCGATCGCATCCGCTAGAGCCGTTGGGTTCATGGCTGGCACCAGCAGTCCCGCTGCGCCTTGGTCAAGCGCCTCTGGAATACCATCGACATCGCTGGCCACGATCGCGCACCCGGCCTCCCGCGCCTCCGAAAGCACCAGCCCAAAAGGCTCCTGACGCGATGCCAGCACAAAAATATCTGTTTCACGCAGATAGCGCTGTGGCTCTGGCTGATAGCCCTCAAAGTGAATCTGGCTACTAACGGCAGTGCTGGCTGCCAGCGCTTCAAACTGGGGTCGATCGGGGCCGTTCCCGATTAAGTACAGATGAGCGGCAGGAAACGCGTCGGCAAGGTGTGCAAACGCCGCGATGAGGTCGGCAATCCCTTTGCGATGATACATTCCTGCAATCGTCGCGATCGCGGGTCGCTGGAGCACGACCGACGGTAGCGTTTTTACCTGTTCACGGGGACTCCCGAGCGTGCCATTGCAAACGACCCGCAGCTTCTGCGGTGGAACTCCCCGTTGTTGCATGGAGCGAGCCACCGCCTGACTGACCGCAATCACACGATCGGCAATTCCCATCAAAATTGCGCTGCGCTGAAACTCATTGTGCACGGTTGATACCAGGCCATAGCGCGATCGTCCCCGCAGCGCCCAGGCCAGTATCACCCCCGTCATCATGTGGGCGTGGACAATCTCTGGTTGAAACGTCTGTACCAGCGATCGATAGGCTTTTGCCGCCCGCGCTAAACTGAGTGGCCGACGACGTTGATCGAGCAGCATGGTCTGGACGCCATAGGTTGAGAGCAGGCGATCGTACTCTCCTCCCGCAGACGCGACCACTACGGAATGGCCGGCCTGCGCCTGAAGGCACGCCAGATCAATCGCCACGTTGATAATGCCGTTACCAATCGCCTGGATATCGTTAAGGAGGTGCAGAATCCGCATGGGACTAACTGGCCCGCAACGCATTTTGAGGCGTCAGACGCGCGAGGACATCGACGTACTGATCCACAACACGATCGAGCGAAAAGGCCTGGGCACGTTGACAGAGTACATCCGCCGCAGTTGGGGCCGCCAGCGTTGCCAGAATTCCCGCTGCTAAAGCTGCCGCATCGCCCACGGGCACGAGTTTGCCGTACTTGCCACCGTCTAGAATCTCAGCGGGACCGCTGGGGCAATCGGTCGAGACGATCGCCGTTCCGGCAGCCATCGCTTCGGCAACCACATTCCCAAACCCTTCGAAGATGGATGACAGCGCGAACACGCTGGCGTGAGCCATATAGGCGTAGGGATTTTCGGCAAATCCTGGCAGTGCAACATCCGCTTGCAGCCCCAGTTCCCGGATCTGCGCTTCGAGCTTGGCGCGGTCTTCGCCTTCACCCAAAATCATCAACCGGGCAGGACGTTGCTGCCGCACAATCGCAAACGCATTTACCAGCGTGGGAAAATCTTTCTGGCTCACCAGCCGACCCACCCCCAAAATGACGGGCGGCGCGTCCAGTGCAAACCAGGGATGATCGATCGGTTGCTGCATTTTAGCCAGAACAGAGGGCGTCACAACCGGGTTATAGATGACCTGAATGGTGTCAGCCGGAATGTGTGCCATGCGCGCCACATCATCTGCCACACCACGAGACGCCGCGACGATCGCATCCGCCCAGGGATAAAACCACTGCACCATCCGTGGCCGAATGCGCCCGATCGTGTTGGGCTGGTGGTCGCGAAACTGCTGCGAAAGATTGGTCTGGACACACATCACGATCCGGGTCGAGACGCCCGCTAGCCGCTGTGCCCAGGTCGCAGAACTCAGAATGTCCAGCGCCGAAAACAGGACGGCTGGTTGTTCCTGTTGCAAATAACGGCGCAGCGCCAGCGTTTTGGACACAATTAGTGGCGATCGCGCCTTCAAATCCACAATCCGAATGGCGGACGGCACGGTGTCCAGATAGGCACCTTTCGTCTCTGCCAACACTAGATCGGTCTTAAACCCACGTTCTGCCAAACCTTGCGCCAAATGCAGCATGGCTCGTTCGGCTCCGCCACCTTCAAGGGCAGGCAGGAAGATGCTGATAGATGAGTTGGTTGCGGTCGTGTTCATAGAAAAGGGGAGAGGTTTGAGTTTTGATTTGAAGACGCTTGCAGCATTACATCCATTCTCAAGTGGGTAAGCCACAGATTTTTGATGCGGGGTTGGGTGGGAGGGGTGGGAGGGGTTTACGCCAATGAGCCCAACACTCAGTTTTTGATAATTAGTCAGTGAAACTTCTAACTTCTAACTTCTAACTCCTGACTTCTGACTTATAACGTCTACCTCCTGTCGCCCACCCCCAACAGCCGACTGCAATAGCTGATCAATCTGCTGCCGAATATGCGTTAGGTCAAAGCGCTGGGCCGCTTCAGCCTGTGCCGTTTGGGCGATCGCGCTGGTCTTGGTTGGATGGTCACGACAGTAGACAATCGCTCTTGCCAGCGATCGTGCATCATCCGGTGGAATTAGCCAGCCCGTCGTCTCTGATTGGATCAACTCCAGCGCCCCACCTGAAGCCGAGGCAATCACGGGACGACCGCAGAGCATTGCTTCTGCGATCACGCGTCCAAACGGCTCCGGCGCGGTGGAAGTGTGCGCCACAACATCACAGGTCTGCATGAGCGGGATGACATCAGCGCGAAAGCCTAAAAACCGCACCCGGTCTTGCAGTCCCAGCGTTTCTACCTTCGTCTTTAACATCTGCACGTAGTCTTGCTCACCAAACAGGGCATCGCCCACAAACACAGCGGTAACGTCTGGCGGGCAATCCACCAGCGCATCAATGAGAATGTGCTGTCCTTTCCAGGGCGAAAGACGGCTAAAGTGACCTACAATGAATCGATCGCCAAACCCAAGCTGCTGGCGTAGGTTGGCGTCACGAGTGGGCTGGTAGAGCGTTGGCACAAACCCGTTGTAGACCACACTGGTAATATCAGCGCGGCCACCAGCTTCGATAAAGGCATTGCGGCTGGCATCTGAGGTTGCAATCACTCGACGGGCAAACCGATTTGCCAGGGTGACAGCAAGGCGGCGGTTTGTGGCGCTAAAGTGCTCGACCGAGAGAATGTCGTGCAGATGATAAACCAGCGGACGACGGCTCATCAGGCTGGCCAGCGCACCCACGACGAGGGCTTTTTGGGTATTGGCGTAAATTACGTCATAGTCACGGCTCAAACGCGCTACGTTGATCGCCATTGGCAGCAGTTGTCCCAGGCTTTGCAGCCCCTGCACTAAGCCGCTTTCTTTGCGCACAAGGATGGGTTTCGTGTCCAAAATCTGCACTGGAATGGCCTGCTCCTGCAGCGTGGCCCGAAACGGCCCATCCATAAATAAACAGATCAGGCAGCGATCGCGGTACGACTGGGCAATATCCAGCAGGCATAGCTCCGCGCCCGCCAGTTCGCCGCTTTGATCCAGAAAGAGAATGTTCATAGCTGAGTTAGGGGCCACATTCGATGGCTGTAGTGCACGCGAGACCGGTTGCACGATGGTTTGTCTTGCCGCCTTCACTAAAGGCTGTTCGAGCAGCGAATAGGTCAGACAACCGATTAAGAGCGCAGTCAGAATTAATAAACTAATGGTTGCAGGATAACCAATGATGTCGATCACATTTGCGACTACCACCAGCTTCATCAACAGCGATAAACAGGGATAGTGGGTTAAATAAATGGAATAGGACGCATCACCCAGATGGGAAAGCAAACGCGGTAGAGGCCGCGATCGCCGTTGATCGAGCGTTGCCGCACCCAACACAATTAAAGCTGAAGCTACGCCATAGGCCAGAATGGGATTCAGCGCGATCGTGCGATCTGTTTGAGCAAATCCCACGGTCAGAAACAGAAAAACTCCCAGCGTCAGGAAAAGTGCACCATAAGCTTTGAAATAGTGATGCAGCACTAGGTAAGCTGCGGCACCACCCAGCATAAATTCAAGATTGTGGGGATTAAAAATAAATTGGATCAGGAAATAGTCGTTTGAGTTGAAGTGACCCGCAGTGTTCACCAGCAAGACGGCGATCGTGCCCAACAGCCAGCCAGCCATCATACGCCTGGAAGCCTGCAGCGGCAGCAAAATCATCAGTGCGAAGACACCATAAAACAGCATCTCGTGACTGAGTGACCAGCCCACAATCAGCACCGGAAAATGCGCCTGTGGTATCAACAGCAGCGACTTCACAATCACGGCCAGATCGCGCTCGTAGCCATAGCCAAACCGGGGCACCAGAAAATAAATGGGTAGCAGCGCAACGGTAATGAGCCAGTAGAGTGGATAGATCCGAATCAAGCGCTTTAGCACAAACGGCTGCAGTCGATCGGGCCGTCCCAGATCAGCACGATGCACCCAAAAAATGATGAACCCACTCAGCACAAAAAAGAAATCAACTCCCGCGCTGCCAAAGGCCAATCGATTGGCTAAAAAGGGCTGACCCAGCTTTTCTTGACTGAGTTGCGTCGTGTGAAACAGCAGCACCAGTACAGCTGCGACGCCACGACAGATTTGGATCCCTTCCAGTCGCGGCTTGGCTGGCTTCACCGATGGATTGCCGGCTGAGTGCGGACGATCGCCCAGCAGTACCGTACGCCTCGTGGTCGTGTTGTCTCCATAGCGGTCAAACGACTTCATCACACCCCCTTCCCATACACGGCCATCACCCATCCCCTGACTCAGGCGGCAACAGATGTTGATAGCGATAAAAGCGCTGTGCGGCCAGCGCGATGCCTGCAAAACTCCACATCACAACACCCGACAGTGCCAGCGTGGAACTTCCCAACCCAATCTGAGCAAACACGCCCAAGCTGATGGAGCGTGACGCACTCACAAAGGGATCCGATCGTCCCTCCGTCCCGCGAAACAGGCTAAAGAACAGCAGAATCATGCCCCCCAAATAGGGCAATGTCCCAAACCAGCCCAGATTAAACAACATGGCGAGAATGCCGCTGTCGTTGCTACCCAGACTATCGTTCGTCAGGACGAAGCCCAGCCCATGTCCCGGAATTTCGGCCAGCGCATCGCCCAAAATCTGACCATAGCCTTCCAGTCGCTGGTTGTAGCTCACGTCGTTTTGCGTGTCCGAAAAGGTTTGCAGCCGCGCCGCGATCGCGCCTGAAAACGGCTGCATATTCACCAGCGGAATCACACAGATTGCCATCACCAAAATTGTTACAATCAGCCGCATTTGCAACCGGGGCTTGAGCGATGGGATATACATCACCACACCCACCGCCCAGCCCAACCAGGACGATCGCACCAGCGATAGCAAAAACGATAGGTAGCCCACGCCCACCGCTACAAACCGGAGCGTACTCTGGTTACTAAACAGCAGCAACAGTCCTGCCATCATGACAGTCGCAAACGGCCCCGGCGAATTCATGGTGCTGAAGACTCGC
>JAJPKC010000195.1 GCA_021323955.1 Oscillatoriales cyanobacterium Centralia_MAG_596
AGACGGCTGGCAGAAAGCCAAAGACGCCTATGCCTACAACTTTCCCTTAGATAAACCCCTGTCGCCAGAATTTGAGAAGGGCTATCGAATTGCGGTGAAATCGGGCGTGACTTTTCGCCCTTTACGTACGAAAGGTGAGGGATTTGAGCAGGATTGTATTAGCCTCTATAACCTGTTTACAACAGCGTTTTCAAACAACTGGAGTTCCACGCCGCGCACACAAGAAGAATTTTTGGAAGAGGCGAAAGATTTACAGAGTTTGGTTGATCCAGATGTGTTTCCGATCGCGGAATACAACGGCGAAATGGTTGGCTTCTGGATGGGTTTGCCGGACTACAATATTCCCCTCAAGCAGGTGAATGGCAAGCTAAATTGGCTCGGTATTCTCAAGTTTCTCTGGTACCGTCGTCAAATTGATCAGGGACGTGTGATTGCTATTTGCTCTCTGCCCGAATTTCGTCGCAAGATGGTGCCACTGGCACTCATTTACCTGGGAATGCAAGGTGGTATTCAAAAAGGTAAACCTTACAAACGTGCCGAACTTTCCTGGGTCTACGAAGATAATTTTCCGTCACGCAAATTGATTGAAGCGTCTGGCGGCATTATCTACAAAACGTATCGCATTTATGAAAAGGCTCTTTAATGGGTCGGGTTTTTGACTTTGAAACAGCTCGTCAGCGTAAAAGCGATGATTGCTTAGTTAAGCATTCTTTGAGCTAATCGGTGATCGCTGGTCGATCGTAAACCATTAAGTAGACACCAGTTTTCTATTCATAACTATCTACCAGAGGTAATGATGACGACAAAATTCTTCCTGCTCTGCATGCCGATTCTTGCCAGCATCGCGATTTCTGGCTTATATCCTGCCAGCCCTGCCAGCGCACTTGGTAAGAAGCATACAAAATTTTCTCGATGCTCTGTTACGGCTCAAAATTCCAGTGATTCCACTGTCCAGAAAACCGAACAAACAGATGTCAATACTGACGTTAGCGAATGGTTACTGAATGAACGAGTGATCGTTCTCAGCAAAGAAATTGATGAGGATGTCGCTGAATCAGTCATACCGCAGCTACTCTATTTAGACCGTAAAGCACCCGGGAAAGATATTTATTTGTACATCAATTCTCCTGGCGGCGATATCACGTCAGGAATGGCGATTTACGATGCGATGCGATCGCTAAAATCCGATGTCGTAACGGTTAGCATTGGTGAAGCAAGCTCAATGGCCAGCATCTTGT
This sequence comes from Oscillatoriales cyanobacterium Centralia_MAG_596, assembly GCA_021323955.1. Classification (GTDB taxonomy): domain Bacteria; phylum Cyanobacteriota; class Cyanobacteriia; order Leptolyngbyales; family Leptolyngbyaceae; genus Stenomitos. Next base: position 1,239 of record JAJPKC010000195.1, read on the forward strand.
TGGCCGGTGGAACAAAAGGAAAGCGGTTTGCATTACCAAACTCACGCATCATGATCCATCAACCCTGGGGTGGCGTGGATGGACAGGCAACCGATGTCGCGATTGAGGCAAAAGAGATTTTGTATCAAAAAAAGCAACTCAATCGCCTTTTAGCTGATTTTACAGGTCAGCCCCTGCAGCGAATTGATGTTGATACTGATCGAAATTTTTATATGTCTGCTCAAGAAGCAAAAGTGTATGGCATTGTAGACAAAGTCATCACTCAATTGCCTTCCAATTCACGACCTTAAACTCATATTGTTTCGGTTCGCTATGAAAGCATTGCTCACGGGGCAAACGGATTTTGGCAGTGCACTTAATCAGGCCATTTGAGCAACGTGGCGATTCGGTGGTGGACTGGTACGAAAGTCCAGTAATCTGGCGCGGTTGGCTGAAAGCAACGTAGAGTTGTCTATCCGGACAGCCGCTCCTGCCGCCTCATTCCTCACTCTCCCCCACCAGCGCTACAACCTTGTCTAGAAGCTGGTAGGGCTGCACAGGCTTTGCCAGGTACTCGTCGGCCCCAACATCGAGACACCGCTCCTGGTCTTCCGGCGTCACTTTGGCTGTGAGCGCCAAAATTTTGGTTTTTTGTAACGTTGGGTGCTTGCGCAGGAAATGCATAATCTCATAGCCATCCATCCCCGGCAGTTGGATATCGGTAATGACCAGGGATGGCTGCAACATCTCAATTTGCTTGAGGGCCGTTGAGCCATCAATCATCCATACGACCTGACAGCCAGCAACCGTCAACAGATCGCAGATCAGCATGGCGGTTTCTTCGTGATCTTCGATGAGGACAACCTGCCCCCTGATCGGCAGGGAATGGGTACCCGTAACGTCCGCTGGCAGAAGGTCTGAGGGGGGGACGATCGACCGTTCGGAGCTGGCGGGTTTGCTGGCCGCGTGGGCGATCGCTTGCGTCGGGAGCCATACGGTAAACGTTGATCCGACACCAACTGTAGAACGCACCTCAATTTTGCCACCGTGCAGTTCAACCAGCTGCTTGGTCAAAGCCAGACCTAACCCGGTGCCTTCGTAGGTTCGATGTAAGGAGCTGTCGAGCTGCTGAAACTTTTGGAATAGCAAATGCTGTTGGTTCTCAGGAATACCAATGCCTGTATCTTCGACCTGAAAAATCGCGGTATCGTGATTTTTGCCAAACCGCAGCGTTACGTGCCCCCCTTCCGGTGTGAACTTAATGGCGTTGCTCAGCAGATTGAGCAGGATCTGACTCACGCGCCGCGCATCGGCCAGAAAAGAATCACGATCCAGATCAGTCGGGTTGGCGTCGGATGGGGACAGTAACGGCTCCATCCTTAAATCAACCTTTTTGATGTAAGCCCGTTCCCGAAGCATTTGAAGGCTTTGATGGGCGATCTGAGAGACTGCAAATGGTTTGATATTGAGGACGGTCTTTCCGGCTTCAACCTGAGAGACGTCGAGAATATCATTGATTAGTTCAAGCAGGTGTTCGCCGCTACGCTTAATGATTTCGAGATATTCCCGCTGTTTGTGGGGCTGCAGAGTGTGGGTATCGGGCTTCATTGTCATAGTTCGCAACAGCGTCTCTGCCATCCCAATGACACAGGTGAGCGGGGTTCGTAGCTCGTGGCTCATGGCCGCCAAAAAGTCAGTTTTCGTGCGGTTGGCGGTTTGGGCAACGAGGAGCGCATCATGTAGTTCCTGAGTCCGCTCGGCAACGTGCTGTTCTAGCATTTGCTTCTGCTGTTGGAGCTGCGCATAGAGCCGTGCTTGATAAATACCGATCGCCAGATGTTCAGCGATACGCTTTAAGAACGTCTGCTCTCGCTCTTGCCACTGGCGCGGAACGGTACATTGATGAGCCATCAGCAGCCCCCAGAGTTCATCCTCAATGATGATGGGAACAATGAGCTTGGCGCGGACGTGCGCCTGCTGCATCAGTTTCAGCAAGCAGGGCGATCGCTCATAGGCTGTTGCAACATCGTCAATCGCTACCACAGAGCCTTTATGGTACTTGATATGACGGTTAGGCAAGTTTGGAAAGCAATACATGCCTTCGCTAACATACAGCACTGACGGGATGCGATCGGACGCCAGCGCCTCGTAGGTGATACCGCCATAGGCCAGGTCGTTAGGGTGAGCCAGGTGTGGCGACAGGGTAACTGTCTCTGGACCCGCATCAAGCCGCGGGACGATTGCCGCCTGACTGAATTCGTAAATGACCGCGCGATCTACCTGGAGTGACTGTTGCACTTGCTGGACGGCTGTTTCAAGCATTGCTGGCAGGTCAATGCTCTGCCGGATTTGTGCCGTCACCTGATTCAGCGATCGCTCCTGTTCAACCTGCTGCTGTAAGGCGGCGGCTACAACCATATCGCAGGAGTCTGCCGTTCGCGATGGTGGTTGCATCGCCGTCAAAATTTCCGCCAGATGCAGCGTGAACTCACTTTGAATACGACTGTCGTTGGGCTGTCGGTGCTGCTTGACAACATCCAGCGCGGAAGACTTGATAACGTCAGCGTCGGGTTGAAGACTCAACTGAGCCAGAAACGCCGCGATCACCTCAGGGTCAAACGTTAGTTCAGTCTGATAGCTGGTAATGGCTGCGGTTCCGGACTCCTCATGCATTGCGGTTGGATGGAGTGCCGCCACCCCGCTCATTGAGAGCTGTCTTGCCAGCAGTAGCCCACTAAACTGACCTGATACGACCACCACAAAGCGTTCAAGCTGCTTTGCCTCATGCTGGGTTGCCGCAATCATTGTTTCATCCAGTACCAATGCATTCGGATCGTTTGCCTGAGCGGTTTGCTGCATGGCAGTGCTCAGTTGATCGAATACGCTACAGGGCAGCAATCGGCTCAAATTCGGTCGTCGGTCGTTAGGCATTGTGCGATCGCGGCTCTCGTAGCACCGTATCTAGATTAAGACAACTTTAAATGGGCAGCGTCAGCTACCCAGCATTTTGATCCCTGCCCGTGGGCAACGATCGCCCGTCCATCCAATTATGAAGCCATTTCAAATCAGATCGGCGCGGCATCGCAGTCATTCCTGGCAGTCGCTATTGTCAGTCTTCACGATCGACCCCATTGCTGACAGAACCCCAACGTCAGATTTAACGGCGCTGTAGCTGTCGAGCCTGCGCGTGTGTCTGAACTGGATCTAAGCCTGTATCAAGGGAAAGCGGTGCAGTTTCCAGTGCGGGCGTGACGGCTTGAAAGGTTCGCAGGGCCGTACTGATGTCTGGCACCAGCATTCCAGAAACATAAGCTGTCAGGGTGGCGGCCAGGGCGATCGCGATCGCGGCAGGATTGCTACCGTCCCAGATCAGCGGAATCTGCGTCACTTGTTCAACCGTAATCACACCATTCTGAGTCAGCAGATTGAGATCGCCATCTTCATAAATTGCCGCAACGCCGCCATCTCGAACATGGCTCCAGACAACGGGATTCCAGGGATTCGTCGAGAAATAGACAGCGGTTGCCTTGACACGATTGGCCATCGCAACCACATGCGGATCCTCTGCATTTAAGACTACAAATCCAGTCGGGCTGGTGGCCTCCGCGACCACACTCATCACCCGTGCAGCCTCGTCCAGCATCTGTCGATCGGTGGTTGGGTCATCATCCGCTACGTTTAGCACCACGCCCACATCGCACTGATCGTACGCCAGACCTGCGCGGAGAATATCATCTATAGCCGTTTCAAATACAGCCGCTTCTACCGTTGGGTCTTGCAGAATCAGGCGATCGCGCTGGCACGCATCATGACTGGCGATTACTGGAAAATCACCAATAAATATGCCCTCTGCGGTCGTATAGCCCACCACTTGCTGGCACTGCCGCAGCACATGCGCCACTAACCGGGTCGCCAGCGTTTTGTGGCTGGTGCCCGTGATCGCCACGATGGGAATGCGACTAGGTTGACCGTCAGGATAAAGCATCGCCAGAATTGGGGCTGCTACGTTGCGCGGGGTGCCTTCACTCGGTTGCAGATGCATCCGCAGTCCTGGTGCCGCGTTGACTTCGACAATTACTCCGTCTAGTTCACGCAACGGTCGATCAATGGCCGGTGCGGTTATATCAATCCCAGCAATATCCAACCCGATTGTTTTAGCCGCACGTTCTGCAATCCACACGTTTTCGGGATGAATGACATCGGTGCGATCAATAGCAACGCCCCCTGTACTGAGATTAGCCGTCGCCTTCAAATAGCAAATGGCCCCTTTAGCCGGAATGCTGTCTTGCGTATAGCCCTGCTGATCGAGCACTTGCTCACTGTGCACGTCGATCGTGATGCGGGTGAGCATATTCTCATGCCCTCTGCCCCGTCGCGGGTCGCGGTTGGTTTGGGTCACCAGTTCCGCCACCGTCGATCGGCCATCGCCAATAACATGTGCCGGTACTCGTTCAGCCACGGCCACGACCTTACCATCGACCACCAGCACCCGGTAGTCGTTGCCACGGTAAAAGCGCTCAACCATGACAATGCCCGACTTGGCCTCACGTTTGGCCGCGTAGTAAGCCGCCTCAGCATCGCGCCAGTTGGTGATGTTGAGTGTAATGCCCCGTCCGTGATTACCGTCCAGCGGCTTAATCACAATTGGAAACTCGATCGCGGCGATCGCAGCCATCAAATCCTCGATGTGATACACCACTTCCCCCTGCGGCACAGGCAAACCACACGATCGCAACAGCCTGATCGTGCTTTCTTTGTCGCCTGCCAGTTCAATCGCCAACATGCTGGTATGGTTGGTTTGCGCGGCCTGCACCCGCTTTTGATGCACACCATAACCAAACTGCACCACCCGCCGTGTTGGCAGTTCCATCCAGGGAATATTCCGCGCGATCGCTTCATCCACCAGCGCCTCGGTCGTTGGCCCCAGTAGTTCGTCGGCCCACAGTTCGCGCAGATCGTCCAGGTCTCTCGCCAATTCAGCCGCAGGATAATCGCCGCGATCGATGAGGCTCTCCACCAGCCGAAAGGCGGCCCGTCCAGCGTAACGTCCAGCGCGCTCAGCCTGATATTCAAATACAACCCGATAGACACCCGGCACAGCACCCCTCCGGGTACGCCCAAAATCCACTGTCATCCCCGCAAGCGACTGCAGCTCTAACGCCACGTGCTCAATGACATGGCCCATCAACGTCCCATCCTTCACCCGCTCAAAAAAGCCACCCCGATAACCAGGAGAACAGGCGTGGTCAATTAAGCTTGGTAATGCGGCGACCAACCCGTCATAAAAGCCAGGGATAGTATCAGAAAACACTTCATCCATGGCTTGCAGATCGAGCTGCATTTCAATTAACTTTGGGCGACGAATGCTCCAATCGTTAGGACCGCGAAGCGTTTGTAGACTCAGGATTCTCATAGCAATCAACCTTGCGTGTGTAGAGAGGGGAAAATCTAGGCATCCCAGACCGACCAACCGTAACAATACGGAGCTTGATCAGCACTAGCAGGCGATCCAACTCGCTGTTACCTTATGATCCAGATTCTTTGATCCATCACGAGGGGGCGTCCTGCGCTCGGTTCACCCGAGCAGGTGAGGCTGACATCCTGCCAACGGTGGAAGGGCGCGCTGGCCGTGCTGGTGACATCACACGCCCTTGACGTGATGGCGACGGAGGCTGCCGCCAAAGCATCAGGGGAATGCTGAGAAGACCGAGAAGCGTCACGATCGCGGCAGTTGTCCAGATGATGAAGCGGTTCGGCCGGTAGTCATTGCGCTCAATTTGCCAGAAAACGCGATTGTAGCGCCAAACGGCGAGCGGAATCACAACGATCCCAGTCATGACCAAAACAATACCAATGCTCTGGGAGCTGACCCACGCGTGAGCCGGAACGTCTTGATGCGTGAGCGCCGTCTGGAGTTCGCGCAAAAACAGCCCAAATCGAGCGATCGCAAAACCAAACCCAATCAGGGCGATCGCGGTTCGCAGCCATGCGAGAAAGGTGCACTCATTGGCCTGGTGCTCACGTTGGCGGTCAATCTTTTGCATGGCGTAGCAATATAAACGGCAGCCATTAAGCAGAGTTGTTCCACATTCTCCCATCAATTCGGTTGCTTATAGCCAGCGGCCTGGTTGCCGGAGACAGCAACGCCATCGGCAGACGGATTAAAATTCTTTTGCCAAAAACTACCCGCGAGGGTGCAGCGCTACCAGCGACGATCGCTCAGGATAGAAAGGGGGTCATTGAGTGATTGATCGTTCACGTTGACCACTATCGCTGCATGCTGTAGAGGAATTCATGCCTGAAAAACTATTATCGATGCTCGAAAAACTTGATTTTGGCAGGTTGGGGGCAGAAGCAGATATTCTCCAGGACGATCCAGAAGTATTTGTGACAACTCGACAGAGTAAAGCCTTTCAGCTATCTCAGCATCGCCTGATTCTTGGACGTAAAGGCTCGGGAAAAACGGCACTCGCCCAGCAATTTTGCCGCAACTATAAGGCCAACTACGACTTTCTTCTGCCGATCGATGCGGATGCCATCCGGTTTCGTAAACTCATCGAAGACTATCGTAAAATCGAAGCCCAAATTGGCGGAACAATCGAACTCAAGAAGACATTAACAAATGTATGGGAACATGCGCTTCTCACGGGATGCATGATATTAGTAGCGCGAAAAATTAGCAGTTTCACAGGCCCAGGCTCCATCATCCACAACTACTTACGCAGGCGAGGACTGCTAAAAAAACGCATCTATGATTTGCTGGTAGACACTCTGGATAACCTGCTGCAGGTGTTTATCGGTACGCAGGGTAAAGCGGTATCAGAGATCATCAAGGCGATCGATAACTACCCACTCAACAATACTGATTTTCAGGACGCCTGCAAATCGCTGCAGGCCTATCTGACGACATCAAAAGGGATCCTTGTCACCTTCGATCGCATCGATACCTATTTTGAAGTTGAGGCGCGTCCCTACGAAGATGATCAAGTGGAGCGCTATGCATTGCGTAATTCGATCGCGGGCTTAGTACAAGCCGTTTACAACATTTCAGTATCACCACTCGGCAGAAAAATCGGCTTTAAAGTATTTTTGCCAGAGGACAAGTACGAGGCCATTCGCTCACGCGACCTCGACAAAATTAAAGAATTTATCTTCAAGATTGAATGGACACCTGCGGAGCTGAAGGAGTTCATTGCGCGTCGGATTGCCCACAGTTTAAATATTCGTGACGATCGCGGCAACCTTCTCACCGATATGCAAAATACCTGGCATCGAGTTTTTCCACGTACAGTCGTTAACAAGCAAGTCTCTCAAATCCGAGAAGATATTGCCGACTATCTTATTCGACACACTCACTACAAACCGCGAGATTTGCAATATTACTGCGCTAAATTAAGAGACTTAACCCTGGCAGAAGAAGACAGCTATACAGTTGTCTCTGAAGACGTTGTGCGTCGAGCGGTCAGAGACGTGACTAAAGAGCTGGTTGATAATTTGTTCATTGAATTTGCGTATGAATATCCATTTCTGAAAAAGCTCATCGAGCAATTTAGGCGTTTCCCAAATGTGATGTCTTACGAGGAACAGTTTTATCCGCAGATTCATCGATTCAAATCACGCGAGAAGCTAGAAGACAGCCCGGATGAACTAATTGACTTGCTGTTTAAAGTTGGATTTGTTGGCGGTATTGTTTCGCTTCGAAACGGGCTGGAGGACCATGCCCCCATTCGTAAAGTTAAAGGAAAAACCTATTCGTTTTACTTTAGCTATATCGATCCAGGCTATGATATTCGTCACTGCGATACGATTGCGATCCATCCGATTTTTAATGAGTATCTGTATTTAGAAACGGATCCGGATTTAATTGTTGGATAGCAAAATTAATAGTCTCATGGCTCAGGCAAGACCTGAGCCTAAAGGAGTGCGAACTCGATCGCTGCATAGGCATAGCATTGTCTGGCGAAGTCATGTCTAAACCTAAAATTTGCTTATGGTGAATTCACATTTTTAAGGCCTTATTCGCTTGCCAGAACGGTATTGTCACCGCATTGAGTAGCAGACTGAGAATCATAAGTGAGTAACAGCAAGACTAACGCCACGTTACGAACATAGGTGGTAGTTCTGGGGACGGTGAAGACGGTTGCGAAGCGAGCCCATGTCCTGCATGAACCACAGAATCCTGTAGATTTCCAAGACGATTGGTGTGCCACGTCTTTGTCGAAACCCTATCACAATTGAGATGATAATCGTCCAAAATCGTCACGCTGTCGCGAAATGAGCGCTGCTCATATCAGGTTTAACCTTTTATTTACAAATACTTAATCTAATGACAATGGCAGCTATTTATCCTGTTACCTTGCATCCAGAAATTAATCGTAGTAGTTCTTCTCTTTGTGAAGCATAGAGTTTTTGATTTGAGGATAGAGCACAGGCGATAGAAAGTGGAGGCGATGAACGGCCTCTCTTCCTAATTTTCGCTTTAATTCTCGCCACATATAATTTTTGCTTCACTCAGAATTGATGGCTTGCTGCGGGTGCTAGTTGCGCGATGTCGCGTTTCTAGTACCTCAAACCTGGAAGTATTGACTGAAGTTCTGCTCACATGGCGGTTAAATGTCTGAAGCTGGAAGGTTTAGCCCACTGATGCGATCACCAGGAGTCTCTGACTCCTCTGAAGAGGCTCAACCCTTGATTTTGGTGGTTGAGGACGAAGCATTGATTCGTGAAACTGTGACAATGGCACTCTCTGACGAGGGCTATGAGGTAGTGGCCGTGGAAGACGGTCGGCAGGCCCTTGACATTATTCGCGATGCTCACGTTAGTGATGACAATGAAATATCGGCGATCGATTTAATTATTCTCGATCTGATGTTGCCTTACGTTAACGGGCTTGATCTATGCCGTTTAATGCGGCAGGACGGCGTTACAACGCCGATCTTGATGCTAAGCGCGAAGGGTACAGAAACCGATATTGTAGTTGGTTTGGAAATTGGTGCCGATGATTACCTGGCAAAGCCCTTTGGTATGCGGGAATTAATCGCACGCTGTCGATCGCTGCTACGGCGTGCAAGTCGGCAACCTCAGCTACCAGAGCAGCTCGTACTCCAGTTTCAAGAGATTGCACTTTATCCACAGGAATGCCGGGTAACGGTACGTGAGGACGCTGTTAACCTATCGCCAAAAGAATTCACGCTGTTAGAGCTGTTTATGAATAATCCACGCCGCGTCTTTTCCCGCGATCAACTGCTGGAGAAGGTTTGGGGCATTGACTTTATGGGTGATTCCAAAACGGTGGATGTGCATATTCGCTGGCTGCGTGAAAAGCTAGAGCTGGACCCCAGCAATCCGCAATACATTATTACCGTCAGGGGATTTGGCTATCGCTTGGGTTAGCATGCCCCCCATCCCGCCGGTTCGTAATATCGGCGGCTTCAGCCGATGGTTGTTAGAGGGACGCCCAACCATCCGAAAAAGTTCTGTGCCTGTTGAGGGGAGGGGTGATTCACTGGGACGATTTGAAAGCGGGTTAACCGTGCCTCTCCCAGCGTAACGGCGCACGATCGCAGCTCATCCTGATGGAAAAAGCTCAGCTCGACGCGATCGCCCGGTCGAAAGTCGCGCAGGCGATCGGTGATCTGCTCCGCACTGACGCGAATACCATTGAACGCTAGCAGTTCATCGCCTGCATCAATACCAGCTGTTTGCGCCGGAGATGCAAATTCAACAAACTTGACCATCTCACGTCCAGCCTCAGTCTTAGCCGTCAACCCAAGATAGGGTACGCCGTCGTCGGCCCCACCATCAGCCTGTAGCCGTAGCCCAAAAGGATACAGGTAGTCATCAAACGGGAGTTCTTCAGTACGCTGGAGATACTGGTCAAAAAACTCAGACAAGTCTGTGTCAGCGACAGACTCAATCACCGCTTGCAGTTGTTCTGGTGTGAACCCAATCTCTGGTTTGCCAAACTGCTCCCACATTTGCCGCATCACGTCATCGAGCGATCGCTGGTTGCAGTGGCGCTTCCGAATCAGCAGATCGAGCAGCAGCGATACCATCTCCCCTTTCAGGTAATACGACATCTGGGAGTTAGGGCTGTTGGCGTCTGACCGATACAGCTTAATCCAGGCATCAAAACTAGACTCGCTCAACGGCTGGACTTTGCGCCCGGGCGTGACCTGAAACCGTGAGATCTCTCGGCTCAACGCTGCCAGATAAGCGCGCACATCATAGATCCCCGCCCGATAAGGAATGACTAGATCATAAAAGCTGGTGGTTCCTTCACTAAACCAGAGCGATGGCGTGTAATTTTCTTGCTCGTAGTCAAATATCTCCAGCGCTTTGGGGCGAATCCGCTTCACATTCCAGAGGTGAAAGAACTCATGTGCGACAAGCTGGATGAAGCGATCGTACTTTTCCTTATTACGAAATCCAAATCGCTGATAGATCAGCGAACAGGAAGCCTTGTGCTCCAGCCCACCAAACCCCTGCGATGAGAGATGCAGCAAAAACAGATAGCGATCGTAGGGCAATCCACCAAACAGATTGGCCTCAACTTGAATCAGCTTCTGAATGTCGGCAATTAGCCGCGTTGGGTTCAGATTCCCCTCGCCCCAAACAGCTAACTGATGCGGTTTCTCCAGGGCGGTAAATTCATGTACCTGATGCTGCCCAATTTCAAACGGGCTGTCTACCAGCGTGTCAAAGTCAGGAGCCAGAAATGTATTGGGTTGATCGGTGACGGCTGAAAGGGGGGTGGACACCCGCCAGCGATCGGGAGTCACAATGGTGACGCGCATCGGCTGCTGCTCAAACCCTGGGATGTAGAAGAATAGAGCGGCCCCATTAAAATAACCGTGCGTACCGTCCAGATGATTGGTTCGTACAGATAGCTCGTTGGCGTAAATTCGATAGCGGATGATCAGGGATTCGTGGCCTTGAGTCTCAATCTGCCAGTGATTTTTGCTTCGCTTCTGCCAGGGCACAGGTAGAGTGGCGCGATCGCCCACAGTGACCGTAAAATCCTGCAAATGTCTGGCATATTCCCGCACCAGATACGATCCTGGCGTCCACACAGGCATCTTTAAATCTAATGTAGCCGTCGTCCATCCTTCCACTTGCAATGTCACTTCAAACAGGTGTGACTCCGGCGCTGGCATTGCCACCTGGTAATGCAAGGAGAGCACTGGATAACTGGCAGACTGCGAAGATGGAGTCGTTTCTAGTTCTGAGCGTGTCTCAGTGGTTTGAAATTGTTCCGTGGGAGACACCTGCTCCAACTCCACCTCTTCTCGATTCATGCTTAATCTGCTCCTGACTTAGCAAGTAGTGGGTAAGCCTATACTTCTACCCTAAACCTTTCCTGCCAAATGCATCAGTTGCTTCATATTGATCAGGTGAATGGCCTGTCCTGTGGAGTCGATTTTGATCCAGCCCTTGCTGTCTAGCTTTTCCATGATCTTGGATGTTTCCTCAACTCCAATATCGGTGACATCCGCCAGATCTTTAAAGGGAATGTTAAAAATTTCTACGCCAGTTGGCAACGCATGACCGTAATTTTCCCCAAGGGACACCAGCGTGTTGGCTAGCTTCACAGCCGGTGGCTGATGTCGTAGCTGAAAGCGGAGATTCGTTTGCCGCAGGCGTCGCACCATGAGCTGCAACATACGGTGGTGTAGCTGTGGGTCTTTGAACAGGGTTTGAATAAATCGCTGCGCTGAAATGCTGATGAGTTTAACGGCAGAGAGCGCAATCACATCTGTCGATCGCGGCGACTCATCCAGAATTGCCATCTCCCCAAAGAAGTCTCCCCGCCCTAAAACAGCGAGTGTCACCACATCTTCACCAGAACCAGATAAACGTCGCACTTTTACCCAACCAGACACGATGAAATACACGGCATTGCCCCAGGCATCTTCCATCAAAACGGCCCGGTTTGCGGGATACTCGTGTTCAACCGCAACCGATAACAGCCAGTCGAGAGTCTCAGGATTGGCTGCGGTCAAAAGTGGGAAGAGTTCACTAAACGCTTCAATCTGCATGAAAGTCGGTGGAATATAAAGTAAAGCGAACAGCAATCGGTAAGGAAAGCGCCAATCTGTAGAACAGCCTCTCCTCTCACCATCATGGCAGGGTTCCCAGCCCTTCCCTTAGGGAGAATTTACGGATTCTCAGCGTAAAGGCATATTCTACCGAATCTGTCAAAAATGGTAGCAAGCTTTGGGCTGTACCAGCGATCGCCGTTAAGTAAAATAACTATCGCTTATGCGATCGTCCCTGGATCTCTCCACGACGATGAAGATGTGGTCGAACGACTGCCTTCAGGCGTTGAAGCCTGGTCGGACGATCACACGCTTTAACTACTTCATCATATCCCGGTTAAATTTCGGAGTTCTGGGAAAAAACCGCCTGACAAAAGACAGTCTGACAAAAGCCAGCAGAGTTTTAGTATAAGCCGTCCGCCCAGGTCTACGTGCCGAAATTTAGCTGAACGGTTGCAATCGCCGCCTGCAGTTTTGGTCGCAACAAATCAACATACTCTGACCAACCAATCAAAATGGGCTGAGTGTGTGCCAGCGTAGCTGAATCAATGTCCCTGGGCGAGAAACCGAGTGGACGACCATCCAGATCGCAGCAGACCAAACCAGCCGCTTGCGCTAATGCCAATGGCCCAACCGTGTCCCACAGCTTGACCCGCCCATTGCAGTAAAGATATAGTCCGGCCCGCCCCAGGATGACCTCGATGACTTTCAGCCCAAAGCTGCCTAGAGAGTAAAACTGGGCTTCTGGAATCAAGTGGGCGATCGCCTGACCAAAGCGTGCCTGATCGCGGTGTCCGATTAAGATGGGGCAAAATCCAGCGGTGGGAGATGGGGGCGCTTTTAGCACGATGGGCTCCGATCGGTAGTTCGCTACTGTTTGGAACACTCCCCACTGGACGCCACCGTGGTAAGCGCGATCGTAAGCGGGGGCATAAATCCAGCCGGCGATCGGCTGATAGTTTTGCAGCAAGCCCGCCATTACGGCATAATCGCGTTTACGATGGATAAAATCTTCTGTTCCATCGATTGGATCGATACACCACAGACGATCATAGCCAGCATGAAACTTCTGGCGTGACTGGGCATCTTCTTCGGTAATGATGCCGTCTGCAGGAAACATTTCTGAAAATGCGGTCGAAAGCTTTTGGTCGAGGACTCGATCAATATTTGTAACGTAATCATCTGGCCCTTTTTCAAAAACCTCAAATTGCTTATCTGCCATCTGTTCTGCGTATTGACCACAGTGACGCAGTAATTGTTGAACACGTTGATCGCAGTCTAGAGAAATCGGAGTCATAGCAGTGACATTACGACCAATGTTGGGGCTAAGAGTGGAATAAACGCAGTAACGATAGCACGATCCAATCACCAACACTTACGACACCAACA
>JAJPKC010000388.1 GCA_021323955.1 Oscillatoriales cyanobacterium Centralia_MAG_596
GATCGCGGGACGCCCCAATGTTGGTAAGTCCAGTCTGCTCAATGCCTTTGTGGGCGAGACCCGATCCATCGTCAGTCCTATTTCTGGCACCACGCGAGACGCGATCGATATGGTGGTGCAGCACGGCGAACAGACCTATCGCTTGATTGATACCGCTGGCATCCGTAAGAAGAAGAATGTGGAATATGGCCCAGAATTCTTTGGCATTAACCGTGCGTTCAAGGCCATCGATCGAGCCGATGTCGTGCTGTTGGTCATTGATGCTCTGGACGGGGTCACGGAGCAAGACCAGAAGCTGGCGGGGAGAATTGCGGACGAGGGGCGGGCCTGCGTCATCGTTGTCAACAAGTGGGATGCGGTCGAGAAAGACTCCTACACCATTTACGATTACGAAAAGACCGTGCGCGATCGCCTCCATTTCAATGAGTGGGCAAACATTATCTTCATCAGCGCTAAAACGGGGCAACGCGTCGAAAAGATCCTGGATCTGGTGAATGTGGCGGCGGAGCAGCACAAGCGACGCGTCTCAACCTCAGTGATCAATGAAGTGCTGGAAGAGGCGGTGGGTTGGCATTCTCCGCCGACGACGCGGCAAGGTCGTCAGGGCAAAATCTACTATGGAACCCAGGTCAGCAGCCGTCCGCCCGCGATCGCCCTGTTTGTCAACGATCCAGCCCTCTTCAATGACAATTATCGGCGCTATGTCGAGCGTCAGTTTCGCCAATCCCTTGGCTTCACGGGCACGCCCATTCGCCTGCTCTGGCGCGGTAAAAAATCGCGCGAGGTGGATCGCGATCGCGTCACGGCAAACCGGGCAACGCGTTAGGAGGCAAGCGGGAAACGGGAACGATTCGAGGAACGTCCAGTAGAAACCTTCACGCGGGCATAATCCGTCGAAGACAGCCCTAAACCCATCTATACCGGGCCGCCGCACTGATTCGGACTGTTTGCTTAAAGCATTAAAATCATTGTTTCTGGCCAGTAAAAGACCACACTGTAGACTGCTGCTGTTTACCGTTTGCCCGATTCATGGATCTCCTCCGCTCTCTCCCTCTGGGGCTGTACTTAGAACAACCAATCACCTGGCTCCATCGGTTAGATCCACGAATCAAGTTGGCGTGGCTGATGACGTTTTTAGCCGCGCCCTTGCTCGCCAATCCGCTGTGGCGCGTGATACTGGCGGCTCTGCTGCTTGTGTTCACGATCATGGCCATGATTCCCCTGCGCGTGTGGCGGCAGCAGATGGGCTGGCTGCTGCTATTGAGTTTGATGGTGTTTGCCTTAACCACCGTGATCCCCGACGGGCTGGATACCAAGTACTATCCGCGACTACCGGCCAATGAACTGGCGTTTGCGCAGCAGCCAAATACATTACCGCCCGCGTCGCCCCCAAATCCCTGGTATAACCCGTTTGGGTTTGGCCGCCCTGCTTCCCCGACATCAGCCACAGGTTCAGCGTCCGATGAATCGTTGCCACAGCCAACCGATTACCGCTACATCCTGTTCCAACGTGGCTCGATCACTATCACCAAGCGTTCTCTGGATCTGGCCATTCGTTACAGCACGCTGCTGTTTACCCTGATCTACAGTGCCAATCTATTCCTGCTGGTGACGGCTCCAGAGGAAATTACTGCCGCGATCGAAGACTGGATGTCGCCGCTCCGTCGCTTCAACTTGCCAATTACAGAGATTGCACTCACCCTGACGCTCTCGCTACGCTTTATCCCCTTGGTGCTGGAGGAAGTGCAGAACCTGGTGCGATCGGTCAGTACCCGCGCTATCAACTGGCGCAAACTCGGCTGGCGAAGCACACTCCAGGTCTGGCTAATTGTGGCCGAACGGCTGTTAGAAAATCTGCTGCTACGGGCTGAACAAATTGCCAGCGCGATGAAAGTTCGCGGATTTACCAGTCCCAATGAACATCAAGTGCAGTGGCATCAGTTCCGATTTGGACGGTGGGACTGGCTGGCCTTGCTGAGTTTAGTTGGACTGTGGTGTGCGCGTTTGATCTGGGGATGGGAATTTTAAGTGTAGTGAGGAGCGATGAGACAGGAGACACGGCGGGCGCGATCGCCCCGATAACGGTCGCGATCCGATGTGTGGCAGGGGCGAGGCAGAACGCTGACCAGATGGAGTGTGGTCGCCGTTCGCGGTGTTCTCCACCGTCTGAAGGGCAATAATGGCCAGTTTGGGGTGTCCAGGGAATCCCACCGATCATTGCCCCGACTCGCTTAAACGCTCTCCTGTCCCTCTCTGCTCCCTCTGCACAAAAGCTGATGCAGAAGTATCGTTATCACGTAAAGTGATGGCATACCTGCATTAGGGTGTAACATTTCAACGTCACGCAGCCAAGATCTGAATGACCCACGAAGATTACTTAAATCATCCAAATTTTGGCTTGCTATTCAGAGTCTGTCTCATTGATGCAACGCGGGAGCTGTTCACTACACTGTACGCACAGCGCCTGTTTTTTCTCGTTGCCAATGGCGATGAAGGACTGGAATTTGAGCCAATCACGCGTACTGATGCCCGCATTTTGGTGGAAAATCGAATGCGTGTGTTGCGTCGGCAGGGGCAACACCAGGACTACAGTCAGCTTCAGGTGATCTATAAACAAACGTTTCAATGACAACGTTTTCTCCACTTAGCGGTACAATCTCAGAGCGCATTCAACAAATTCGTCAGACGTTGCCCGCGTCGGTGCGTCTGATTGCCGTCACCAAGCAGGTTCCAATCGCGGCGATGCGAGAGGCGTATGCTGCTGGTGTACGTGATTTTGCCGAAAGTCGTGTGCAGGAGGCAGAAGCTAAGCAGATGCAGCTTCAGGAGTTAACTGATGTCACCTGGCATTTAATTGGTCATCTTCAGAGCAATAAGGTGCAAAAAGCACTGGAGTGTTTTCAATGGATCCACGCGATCGATGACCTGAAGCTGGCACAACGACTGAACCGACTGGCTGCCGATCAACCGCAAAAACCACAAACATTGTTGCAGGTAAAACCGCTGCCTGATCCAAACAAATATGGCTGGACCATTGCCGATCTTTTGAACGATCTGCCTGCATTAAATCAATGTGAACATCTCAATGTTCGGGGACTAATGACTATCCTTCCCTATGGGTTGTCAGCCGCCGAAGCGGTGGCAGCGTTTCAACAAGTGCATACGCTGGCTAACACGATTCGTGACCAGCATTTGCCCCACATTCAAATGCAAGCACTGTCAATGGGAATGTCAGATGATTACAGTCTGGCGGTGCAAGCAGGCACAACAATGATTCGGCTGGGACGTATTCTGTTTGGCGATCGCGTCACATAGCCGTTACGAAGCATTGGTAAACCTCCGCTAGGATAACCGCAGATTGACGATTAGAACCTTGAGAAAATGTTAAACGCTTTCTCAGAAATGGTGTATCGTTAAGGCGCTGCTTCAAAGGCATCTGAAGCGGTTGGGAAAAGCAACGATTTCGGCATTTCACAGTCGTCACAATGGTTAAAACATCTAAACTGGAAAAACTTTTTGTAACGTGCTCGAATTTGGGAATTCGGATGTATACTGGGTTTTCAATTCGGCTAGATCAGGCGGGGTGCCTAACCTATTCACTTGCAGACGTAAGCCGTTTATACTTGTTGGGCTTTACTAACTCGTTGGGCTTTACTAAGAGTTTTAAGAGGCAATCTCTTCTCGATGCGTTCGATGCCACTGACTGGATTTAGCTTTGTGCTGCATTTCTGGTCATTATGAGTTTCTCAATTACCTCTGATCGTGATGGAGCGTGAACAGTGAGCAACATCTTCACCAAGCTACGGGACTTTGTAGGATTTAACGAACCTATGGACTACGAATACGAGTACGACGAAATGGACAGCGATGAGTACCAGCATCTTTACCAGCAGGAGCATTCCCAGCCGGTCGCTCCCCAGGAAGATGCTCGTGTTCGTCGTGCTAGCAGATTGCGTGAACGCGCCCCTTTGGGTACAGAGGTCGGATCGATCGGGGCCACGTCGATGGGGAATGTGATTGGGATGCCCGGTGTCAACGGCGTTTCGGAAGTTGTGGTCATGGAACCGCGCTCGTTTGAAGAGATGCCCCAAGCCATTCAAGCGTTGCGCGAACGGAAGTCTGTGGTGCTGAATCTGACCATCATGGATCCTGATCAGGCGCAGCGTGCGGTTGATTTTGTGGCTGGTGGTACGTACGCGATCGACGGTCATCAAGAGCGCATTGGCGAAAGCATCTTTCTGTTCACGCCGAGCTGTGTTCAGGTCAGTACTCAGGGCGTGCCGGGTTACGAAGCGCCACAGCAACAGCAACCACAGGTTCGTGCGCCCCGTCAGGCCGCGCCAACTCCCGCTTGGGCTAATGAACCCATGCGGATGGCTCAGTAATAGTTATTAGTTATTTGTGATTAGTGGTTAGACAAGCAATCAAGTTGTTTTCTAGCTGCTAATGACCAAGAGCTAACAACTGCTTGGAGACAGTTAAATTGCCTAGCAATCAAGTGCCTAGCAAACTTGGTATCATCGGGGGCGGGGTAATGGGAGAAGCTCTCTTATCCCGCCTTGTTGATCAAGGGCTGTATGCGCCGTCAGATGTGCTGGTGAGTGAGCCACAGGCAGAGCGTCGATCGGTGTTGACCCAGCGGTATGGCGTCCAGACTACCCATGATAATCAGCTTGCAGCGCAGGCTGAAGTGCTGCTGCTGGCGATCAAGCCGCAGGTCTTTGAGGCTGTGACGGCAGCACTCTCTGGGGCTACAGCCGCGGCTCCCTCAGCATCGTTGGTGATTTCAATTTTGGCGGGTGTACCGCTGCGTAAGCTAGAAGCCGCATTCCCCAACCAGCCGGTTTTGCGCGCGATGCCGAATACCCCTGCCACGGTAGGCGCAGGCATTACGGCGATCGCGCCCGGCTCCCATACGCAGCCGCTTCATCTGGAGCAGGCACGCCGGATCTTTGCAACGGTGGGTGAAGTAGTGGAGGTACCAGAGTCGGCATTGGATGCTGTGACTGGCCTATCGGGGTCAGGGCCGGGGTATGTGGCGTTGGTCGTTGAAGCGCTGGCAGATGGGGGCGTTGCGGCTGGATTGCCACGGGCGATCGCGCTACAGCTCGCCATCCAGACCGTAAAAGGGACGGCCCAACTGCTGCAAGAAACGGGGCAGCACCCGGGACAGCTAAAAGATCAGGTGACTAGCCCTGGCGGTACGACGATCGCGGGCATTGCGGCACTAGAGCGAGCGGGACTGCGATCAGCGCTGATTGAAGCGGTGCAGGCTGCCTATCGCCGCTCCCAAGAACTGGGTCGTTAGCGGCCCACGCAAATATCACGATACGGAGTATATTAAAAGACATGGGTGTAGAGTGAAGGCAGCAGGAGTCATCCTGTTTGCGTTGAGCCATTCTGCGTCTACCGTTTCTTTTGCTACCGCCGTTGCCATGCAGAATCGGCGACGGCAAGTTCGAAAGTTGTCAGGCCCGTTGGTTGGGCTGTGCATTCTATCATCTGCTTTCTGACTAAACCCAATCACCGGCTGGCGCGATCGCGGCTGTCGGGACACTATATCTTTCGTGTCCTTACAGAGCATTGTTGACTGACGGACGTGACGATCGTTCACCAGAGTGTCTTGGTTTTCTGACATTTCAATACCGTTGCCTGAGATGTTCCGGTGGAGCATCTCGATCCTGCGTTTAAAGAGGGTGCCATCATTTCGTCGCCAATCTTAAATTGGGTAAGGAGAAGCAATGGATCTGTCTCATATCGCTGTGCAGTTAATTGCGGCTGTGGTCTGTGGTGGTATTGCCAATATGCTGATTCCCCGTCGCATCCCCGGGAAGTTTTTCGGGCTAGTGCTGACGGGGCTGGTTGGCGTATGGCTGGGAGAAACGGTGTTGCGGCTGTTGAAGACGCAGCATTACCTGAACTACCCGTTTCTCTACTGGAGTATTGACGGTGTGGCGCTGATTCCGTCCGTGATTGGATGCACGATTATCATTTACCTGGTGACCACCTTTATCCAGTGGGGACACTATAACCGGTAAGGCTCTGTGGGTATCCTGGACACAGGACACGCCTGCCCCTTCAAATGATGCCTCATGCAAATCAGTGAGAAGACGGTTTTAACCCAGCCCTACCTGGAGATCACGCACCAGGGAACGACAATTCAGCGGTTTCTCACCCAGGATCAACACTTTCTCGGCCGCGATCCCCAGCGGGCTGACCTCCTGCTGCCCACCGACTGGCAACTGATTTCTGGCTGCCATGCGGTGCTGCGCCGATCGGGCGAAGATTACCGGATCTACGATGGTGATGGGCAGACTCCCAGTACCAACGGGCTGTTTCTCAACCGCACCCGGATCACGCCAGCGAAGGGGTATGCACTCAAACATGGGGCCGAGCTGCGGATCGGACAAAACCCGCGCAGTCAGATCGTCCTGACCTATCGCAATCCGCTGAGTGCCGAAACTGCCGCAATGCCAGAGACGCGATCGCTGGTGCTCAAAAATCGGTCTGTGCTGCTGGGGCGCGATCCTGAAGCCACGCTGGAATTGGACTCGCCGATCGTGTCCCGTCGTCACGCCACGATCGAACCCGATGGCCAGGATCATTACATCCTGCGCGATTACAGCGCGAACGGGGTATTCGTGAATGGAGAGCGCGTGAACGGCAGCATGGTATTGCCAGATGACTGTACGATTCAGATTGGCCCCTTTAC
>JAJPKC010000171.1 GCA_021323955.1 Oscillatoriales cyanobacterium Centralia_MAG_596
CGATCGCGCTGGAGCAGGCGGGCGTCTTTGCGATCGTGCTGGAGCATATGCCTAGTGACCTGGCCCAACAGATTACGCAAAAGCTATCCATTCCGACGATTGGCATTGGTGCCGGGCCGCACTGCGATGGACAAGTTCTAGTTACCGCTGATCTGTTGGGGCTTTCGGTGCGGCAGCCCCCCTTTGCCAAGTCTTACGTCAATTTACGCGACGTTATCCGTGACGCCGTTCAAACCTATAGCACTGAAGTTCGTGAACACAAATTTCCCTAGCGATCGACACCTCAAATCTGGGCCTGACTGACGCTTCGCCGCGTCATAATTAAAGAGGTACAGACGATTCAGGTCGGTTATGACATCGGCGATCGTGAAACGAAGAACATTTTTGGGAATCGGTGCCACCACTGTTGGTGCCATCTGGTTATCACGCTACTTATTTGGGAGATCGCAGGCCATGACAGCAACAAATGACCACACATTTGAGATCCAAAAAACAGAGGATGAATGGCGGCAGATCTTAACGCCAGAGCAATTTCAAGTGCTGCGCAAACACGGTACAGAACGCGCCCGTACCAGTCCGCTCGATAAGCAATACGGCAAGGGTACCTACCTTTGCGCCGGTTGCGAGTTGCCGCTGTTCACGTCCGATACAAAGTTCGACAGCGGTACGGGGTGGCCCAGTTTCTTCAAACCCATTGAGGGCGCGACCGACACCACAATTGATCGATCGTTGTTTATGACCCGTGTTGAAGTGCATTGCCACCGTTGTGGTGGCCATTTGGGACATGTCTTTAATGATGGCCCCGCCCCGACAGGACAACGCTACTGCATGAACGGCGTGGCGCTGAAGTTTGTTCCGGGCTAGACGATCGCGGATGAAATAGCCTCTACAGATTAAATTCGGTGTCGCGAGCGCACGCCCCGATCCCGGAAAGATGATCCGCCGCCCGTAGATTTGTCGGTAACGACAGCACTACGGGCGGTGTGCATTAGACTAGCGAACGGCTGAAAGCCGCTGTGCTTGATGGGTTCCTTCGGCGAACTCTTCGATTATCTTGCGATTAAAAGCAGGAATGTCCTGTGGGTTACGGCTGGTGACCAATCCCTGGTCAACCACGACTTCTTGATCGACCCAGGTTGCGCCTGCATTTCTCAAATCAGTCTGCAACGACGGCCAGGAGGTGACAGTCCGGCCCTTCACGACATCCGCTTCAATCAATGTCCAGGGGCCGTGGCAAATTGCCGCCACAGGCTTCGCCGCTTCAAAGAAAGACTTGACGAAGCGCACCGCAGCAGCCTTTGTCCGCAGTTGATCCGGGTTGGCGACCCCACCCGGCAGCAGGAGCGCGTCATAATCATTGGCGTTGGCGCGATCGAGCGGCACATCCACTGGGAAAGTGTCCCCTTTGTCGAAATGGTTCCACCCCTGAACCGTATCACTGTTCGGTGAAATGATGTGTGTTTGTGCGCCAGCCTTCTCCAGAGCCTGCTTTGGCCCAGTTAATTCCACTTGCTCAAAGCCATCAGTAACGAGAATCGCCACCTTTTTGTGCTTGAGCGTCTGTTGATTGTCGAGCGATTGTGTCATGTCAAATCTCCTTCTCGCAGTTCGATCGATTTGGCTGTCGTCATTGCTGTGAATTGTGTTCTACCAGTGCGGCCGATGATTGGCCCAGCGTTGTGCGTGCGATCCTTTGAGAACAAGCGCGTGCTGCTGTGATCGTCAGGCAGTTCCACTACCCCAACTAAACGTCAGGCCAAACGAACGTCACTGTAGGCTAAGAAATTATGGCGGTCACTGACTCTATTTCAGGGGTGATCCTGCAGGGCTGTTAAGTCTGACTGTAGGGAGACGTGAAGCTCATTGAATCGGAAAACGACTGGGCGTAAGGAGTCACTCTGCCTCACCAATGAGTGTGAACGCGGCCCAATCGCGTGGGTTAGGGTACTGCTTTAGCGTCATCAGCATCGCCTGTCGCAGGGCTTGCGCTTTGTCGGGATGACGCTTCAAGTTTTGGTAAAACGCCGTCATTAGCGATGCGGTCGGGGCGTCAGGCACCGACCAGAGGGACACAATCAGGCTGGGCACCCCAGCAACAATGAACGATCGCGATAATCCCACCACGCCATCCCCGGTGACGCGCCCCCGTCCGGTGTCACACGCACTGAGGACAACGAGATTGGCGTTGAGCTTCAAGTCCAGAATTTCATCGGCTGTGAGTAAGCCATTGTCGCTGCCCGACGGAGCCAGCGCGATCGCCCCCGGTATCCCCAACCCCTTAAAGTCATCCAGCAGCCCGTGGGTTGCCAGATGAATAATGCGCTCTTGCGGCATTCGTCGCACAATTGCCACCTTCGTCGCTTTGTTCCCCGTAATTGCCTGGGTTCCTAACAGCGGCGCGATCGCGATCGCTTCCTGCTCGGCTCCGGGTAGGCTGGCTAATTGTTCCGTTAGCTGCCCCATTGGTGCGGGGAGTTTGGGCATCGTTGGATTACCCACAACCAGGGCTGGGGCCGGGATCGCTGCTTGCCCGCCGCCTCTCGTTGCACCCCTCAGTCCGCTCGTGCCCCGTTGCTGATGCGTCAGATCCAGCACTTGAATGGATGGTGCCGTGAGTACGGTATGCTGTTCAATCAGATATCGGCCGGACGCGTCCTGCAAAGCGGCAAAGGGCACCAGAAAGAGGGATCGCTGCGGAATGAACGTGACGCGGGCGTTGGGGTCTTTGGGGAGCGCATCGGCGATCGGCTGAATCAGCAGTTGATACAGCCGTTGGGACTGCGTTTTAGCCACGGCTGGGTCATCGGCACTGGCCACAAGGCCCAGCCCCCGTCCCCTGACGCCTATGCCCTCTCGACTGGTCATGACCAGGTTGTCCAGGACAAGACCAGCCTTGGCTTGCGCAACCAGGTCAACTTTGCGAAAGGTAATGGTGCCGTTGGGTGCGATCGCCCAAATGAACAGGTCTGCTTCCCGTCCTTGTACCTTGCCATCAACCAGTGTGTCTTCGTAGGTAATGGAATACTGTACCAGCGTTGAATTCTGCGTTTTGGCAATGCGTTTGATCTGGGCGATCGTCGGCGGAGCCTGGGTCATGGTAGCCGAACTAATGTTCGTTCCGGCCAGCCGTCTTGATAGCAGTTGCACAAACGCCCGTGCCCGTCCGCGCTCAGCAATTTCTAACGCCATATCCGTTTTATTTTGTGCAACCAGAACCCGCTGGAGCAGGCGATAGGTTCGCGCTTGCTGGTCAAAGATGGAGATCTGGTTGCGATCGTTGCTGCCCAGATTGGCCCGCAGTGATTCCCAGATTTGTAATCCTTGAGTGAGCGTTGTTTCTGCGTCTGCCAGTCTGCCAAGATGAAATAGCGCATTGCCCAGGTTATTCAGCACCAGGCCCTCGGTGGCAGTGTCTTTGGTTGCCCGCGCGATCGCCAATGCCTGCTGATTGAACTCGATCGCTCTGGCCGATCGCCCGGTGTCGTCATACTCCACCCCCAGGTTGGCGAGAATGGTGCTCTCGCCAGCCTGATCGCTGATCTGGCGGGTGAGCACTAGCGCCTGCTGGTGGTAGTCGATCGCCTTGTCGTACTGCCCCAGCGAGCGATACACATTGCCCAAATTCGTGAGCGAAATGGCGGCACTGTTGGTATCGTTCGCCGCGCGTGCGTTGGTCAGACGCTTTTCGTAATAAGCGATCGCCTGGGGAAAATCTTGCAGGATGTAGTAAAGATTGCCAATCTTGGTCAAGAAGGATGCTTCAACCGCTGGATTCTGAATCGCTCTGGCGATCGCCAGCCCTTTGAATGCGTCATCGATCGCCCTGGAATAGTCACCCAGGTCGTAGTAAATATTGCTGAGGTTGCCGAGCGACTGTGCTTCACCCAACCGATCCTGAATTTGCTGAGCGATCGCTAACCGTTGCTCAAGAAAGTGAATTGCCTGTCCGTAATTGCCGAGCGCATAGTAGTTGTTGCCCAGGTTGTTTAGTGCGGCGGCTTCACTCAATCGATCGTTGAGGCTCCGCGCGATCGCGAGCTGCTGCTGGGAGTAGTCAATAGACTTTGCCTGGTCACTCAGGCTGTAGTAAATTACGCCCAGACTGCCCAGGCTATTGGCCTCTAGCTGACGGTCTTTAGTTTCACGCGCAATGGCGATCGCGCGCTGGTACGCTGCGATCGCGCCCGGATAGTCGCCTTTGTTGTAGGCAATTTCTGCGAGATTACCAATGGTTTGACCTTCTCCCTGGCGATCATTCACCTGCTGATAGAGGGTCAATGCTTGCTGGTAGTACGCGGCGGCCTGGTCTGTATGGCCGAGGTTAATGGCAATCACGCCCAGATTTCCCAGTGCTGCCGCGGCCCCTGTTCGGTCTTGGGTTTTGCGTGCCAGGTCCAAACTCTGCTGATAATAACTAATGGCTTGCTGATAGTCCGTCATGACGAAATACGCATTGCCCAGGTTACGCAGCGTCTTGATGATCTTCGGCTGGTCGGCCAGGGCTTGATAGCGTGCCAATGCCTGCTGCAAAGTCACGATCGCCAGAGTCGGTTGTCCCGTGCGGTATTGCTGTATTCCCTGGTCTAACAGTTGATCGGCCTGCGACAGACGAGCATCTGCCCTCTGAACCACGCGCGATCGGGACTGGGGCACTGGCTGTAAATTGGCCGGTACGGCGGTTGCATGGGGTGCAGTTGCCATGACACCACTGCTGATCAAAGCGGCCAGGAAGGTTCGCAGAATCTGACGATGCATACATACAGGTTGAAGCGTAATCGTCATCTTACTGCGCTTCCCGCACGAATCAGCCAGCCAACGCTCCCCATTTACTGCCCGCTTTGACTGGAAGGAGAGTCCAATGTGGGCGGCACGAAATTGTACGGTATGCTGCCTGCATGTCGCCCACACGGGCAAGAATAGATTGTCTCGATTACGTCAGGTGCAGCATCCACAAGCTGTATCCACGCTTTTACCGCAACCGCCGGGTAAAACACAACCGACATACCCATCTTGCCGACGTGTCCCTACTCAATATGACTGCAATGAACGCGCTAGATTCTTCCACACCGCAAAACACGCCGCAGCCCGTTGATGCTCCCATCCGGTCTAAAGATCGGTTTTTGGTCTTTGGTGCGCCTGCGATTGCAGAGGCCGAAATTCAAGAAGTGGTCGCCAGCATGACCAGCGGTTGGCTGGGAACAGGCCCAAAGGTCGCCCAATTTGAACGCGATTTTGCTGCTTACAGCCGTGCTGCCCACGCGATCGCGGTTAATTCCTGCACAGCCGCATTACACCTGAGCCTGGTAGCTGCCAAGCTTTCACCTGGAGATGAGGTCATTACCAGCCCCCTCACCTTTTGTGCGACCGTGAACGCCATC
>JAJPKC010000188.1 GCA_021323955.1 Oscillatoriales cyanobacterium Centralia_MAG_596
ATAAGTGGGGTGGCGACGGAGCATTTAGCCATTTCGCAAAGGCAGGAAGCCAATCGCGTACAGCTAAGGGACGATCATCAGTAATCAAGTAGATACCAGGATTGCCTTGTTCGGCGGCGGCAACCGTTGCGATCGCGGCATCTTCAACATGTAACCATGACCAGACACCTGTTCCTTTACCCACAATTGGGAATTGTTGCTGACGCACCTGGTTCGCCACATCACCATCTGGTGCAAACCAGGTGCCAGGTCCGTAAAAGAAACCATAACGGAGCACAATTCCTTCTAAATCGGATGCTTCGAGTAGCCGACGTTCGATTTCAGTCACAACCTGAGCATCTGCCGCGACCGCAGGCGGGGCATCAAATACTATTGGGGTCTCTTCGTCTGCTAATCCAGTACCCGGAATTCCCCAAAATGCGATCGACTGTCGCAAATAACGTCGTACCCCTACCGCTCGTGCCGCTGCCAGTAGATTGGCACCACCCTCTAATCGAATACGATGGTTCAACGTTGCGGCTGTACTCATCGATTCACGTGTGTAGGTTTTAGGGAGAGATGTGAGTTGTTCAATCACGGCATCCGGTTGAGCATGAGCGATCGCGGTTTTCACCACATCAGCATCGAAAATATCTGCAACGACAGGTTTTACACCCTGTTCCATCAACGTCGTCGCTTTCTCAAAAGAACGGGTTAATGCCATAACATCATGCCCTCTCGCTAGCAGGTGGGCAATGAGGGGACGACCGATCGCACCTGTGGCACCAGCAACAAAAATCTTCATTTGTGAACCTCTCTTTAATGGATAGGAATATGGGATGAAAATGAAGCCCGTCTGTTATCGCTTGAAATGGGCGCACAGTGAGTATTTTGTCGATTCGTAATTTGGGAAGGAGGCTAACCCACACTCGCTTTCGCTTCTTCAAACCCTGTCCTTATCGACACGCCTTTCCATGCCTCTAATTCAGCTTTCATTGATGCGAGTTTTTGAGTAATGATATTCACCGCATCTTCGCCTAACGCCAATCGCAGGGGCGGATTTTCACTTTCAACCACTTGAATCATTGCGGCAGCCGCTTTATCAGGATCACCAGGTTGTTTACCGTTATTTGCTTGAGTGCGTTGGATCGCCTTGCCGCTGGTTTCGGTATAGTCTGCGATCGTATGCTCTGAGATAACCAGCGATCGACCTCTGAAGTCTGTCCGAAAGGCACCTGGCTCAATAATCGTGACTTTGATGCCCAATGGCTTTACTTCTTGCGCTAAAGCTTCAGACATCCCTTCTAGAGCAAACTTTGAGGCGCAATAAATCCCATAGCCTGCTACGGCAGCGACACCGCCGAAGGATGACAGATTGAGAATGTGACCGCTACGGCGTTTACGCATCGTCGGTAAGACAGCGCGAGTGACATTGAGTGCGCCAAACAGATTCGTGTCAAATTGCCGTTTGATGTCATCGTCACTCACTTCCTCAATCGCGCCCATTGTGCCATAACCTGCATTGTTGACCAGCACATCAATACGATCATAGGTATGCAATGCCGCTTCCACAGCTTGCCGAATCGATTGAGGCTTCGTCACATCGAGCGCGATCGTCGTCACTCGATCAGGATAGCGATCGCTCAGTTCCTTTAACTGTTCAGGTTGACGGGCGGTTGCCACCAAACGCCATCCACGCTCCAGCACTGCTTGTGCCAAAGCACGCCCCAATCCTGTGGAACTGCCAGTAATCAACCAAACTTTATCCGTATTGTTCATCTGCTTCTTTCTCCGCTGATTTCGTAAAGCTGTTCTGCGGTCGCTATCGATCTCCAAGGGTTTTCCTGTGATGTAGCTGGCAGCATCAAAACAGAGAAAAACTACTGCTTGAGCAACTTCTGTTCAAATGTACAGTGCCAAATTAAATGACATCTAGACAAATTAGTGTCGTTGAGCAAAACCCTCTCTGTTGCAGAATCCCCGAAAAAGCTTGCTCAGCGCGCTAGCATCAGGCCAGCAAGAGTGCCAAGCTCGTTAGGCCAGAAAAAGCAAGCCAGATTTAGCTTTGCTTTTTAATGACACTAATGTGTCTCCACGACAAATAAAAAGTTACTGTACATAAAATCACCAGGGAATCGTTTCGTTTTCCCAGCTTGTGAAGGTGCCTGTCGGACCCTCTGGGCCAAGCAGCGCAAGACGCACCGGCTCGCGAGCACCCTCTTCGAGCGTCCCCGAACCTGCATAGTTGTTAAGGTTGGTCTTGATGAACCCCGGTGAAACGGCGTTGACTTTGATCCTCGTTGCTTCCAGTTCGATTGCTATTGCCACTGTTATCGCATTAAGCGCCGTCTTGGATGCCGCGTAGCCGGGGCCAAAGATCGGACGAAAGGGGAAGTTCGGGTTCGAGTTCAGCGTTAGAGAGCCAACACTGCTCGACACGTTGACAATGCGGGCTGCCGGAGCCTCACGCAGCAGTGGCAGCATCGCCTGATAAACGGCAAGAACGCCGAACACGTTCGTTTCCCAGATCGTGCGTACTTCGTCGAGTGACACATTGCTTGGACGGGTCAACTTCGCATACTCCTCGATGGTCATGTCAGAGTTCCGTGTGGTATTCGAGATCCCAGCGTTGTTGATGAGTACGTCGAGGCGGCCAAACTCGTTGCGGATGCGCTCCGCTGCAGCGGTGATCGATGCCTGATCGGTGACATCGAGCTGGATTGCCTGGGCGTCTCCGTCTATCGTTTGAGCCGCAGCCTCGCCGCGCTCGAAATTGCGCGACCCGATGCACACCGTGAAGCCATGTGCCACGAGTTCTTTGGCAACTTGAAAACCAATTCCTTGGTTTGCCCCAGTAACTAGGGCAACAGGTTTGTCATTCATGGTCATCTCTTTGTTGTGTTAGGTTAACTGGCAGCTCGTCGCCCATAGGGCGGCGGTGACGGGTTGTTTGGCTGCGCGGTGGTGGAATTTAGTTGACTGTGTCAAGCGCTCCGGTGTCAATGTCGAGCGGCTCAACAAAGCTGCTGCACCGGAACAAAAAAGTAATTTCGAGGTCCATTTCTTATTGATGTTGCCGCGTGCGAACGTAGTCACACAGATGACCCGAATGGGATCAGCCGTCAGCCCCGGACGCTTACCCTACAGCGGGCCTGCCGCCCGCGCTCCTATCCCTTCGGTACGGCTTTGCAACGGTGGCCACAATTGAACTGGGGGTTCGAAGGCGCGCCATTGGGGTGCTGGTATGCTATTAAATCGCTTGCTACAGTCGTTATAGCAATATCGCTGGAGTAGCACCCCGTCTGAAAGCGATTCCCGCCCATTCTTTACGACCCGGAGGCTCTGGCAGTGAGAACAATCCATGAATCTGGAGTAGTTGCACTGCAAGCATTTTACCCATCACCATCTAACAGACCAGTGCCAGTATTACTGCATTGAATTACTGGTTTACTCCTGGAAAGCCGTCAAGTGGCTGAAACTGCATCAACATAAGCTTTGCTGGTCTAGGGCCGTCTGGAGGAGGAGATGCCGTGCCTCCGTCAGTAATGACAAAAGCGACACGGCCCACGTCGCCTGGATTTCGTCTCCAGGCACCGCCGGAAGGTCCGATCATTTGATCGGTATATGGGTCACCTGCGACGCTCTGCGTAAACCCACTGTTGAGTGCTGGCTCCATTGACACGACATCGATCGTATTCTGCCTGTGCGTCGTGAGATAGATGACGCCCGATCTCTCGTCGATGAAAAAGTCATCTCCCATGCGTCCTGCAACTACAAGCTCAGGCTGACCTACTGGTGCCAGTGAATTTGGATCCACTTTAACTCGCATGAACAACTTCTTGGCAGTAGCGGTGTAGTAAAGGTAGTTCGATTCGGCTGCATATCTCACACCATTAACACCAGGCTGTTCGGGCTTCATTTTCCCCGGAAAGTAACCCATGCTTTCGTGTTCGAGCCAAACGCTAATGGATGGTTTCACGTCGTTCGAGCCAAAGTCGAGCCGCCAGATCAAGCCAGCGAAGCAGTCGGCTACGAGTACCACGCCTGGACGAAGCAGACATGCTCCGTTCACACCACGTGCTCGTGCCGGAAATTGACAGACGGTGGTTGGAGAAATCGGAGTACCGGCCTTCCAATTGCGAAGGTCCAAGCGATGCAAATAGCACTCATGAGTGGTGTAAACATTACCAGTCAGTAGTGCGAACACATCAGGTTCCAATTCAACGATACCGCCAGCGTTCTCTTGATAAGTGTGAAGTAGTACGGGAGTCACGGTTGTTGTCCCGTCTGACGAAGGAACGTACCATAACTCCTTCTTGTTAGCAACATGGATCAGAACAGAGTTATCCGCCCGTACTGCAAGATTCTCCAGGAAGTACTGCTTCGGGAACTCTGCGACCGTCGTATAAGTCGCTTGAGGAGCTTTGTTGTGTGACATGATGTATAAGTTGCTTAAGAGGTATGCACAGGTGTGGCGATCGTGACGCGTTCGGCACGGTCTCGATAGTCAGTGATGTTTTTGAGCCTTAATGGAAGGACATCAGCCAAGATATGACCGCTTGTGCAACTGGTACAGGCTGTTCTGGAAAGAGGGCATGAGAAGCATCATCGACCACAACAGTGGTCACCCTGTCGCCAAACTGGTCGCGCAGTTCCGTCCAGTACTCCTTAGGCTTAAAAGGGTCAAGCTGTCCGAACACCTCAAGAAGCGGAACGTCGCCGCAGGCCCAATACTCCGAAGGAGTAACCGCTTGGGCAGCACTGTGCTGCATCTTTAAGGTCTTCGGATACCAGCCGCGAAGCCAAATGCTAGGATCATGGTTTGGCGCAAAGAATGCCGTCCGCAATACCTCAAGCCGCTCCGTTGCAGGGGTAGAGGGGTCGCCAGCGATGAAAGGAGCCTTGGCGACATGTTCGGGCACCTTACTCGCTTGAGACGCTGCAAGGATTACTCCCCTCACTAGAGCTGGATGGTCTGTGGCAACTATGCGCGCTACGGCATTTCCGAAGGCGTGACCCAGCAGGACACTAGGACCATCACTCATCGTCCTGATGCACAAAGCAACGTCATTCCCCAGATCGTGCAGCGTCACATCAGTCATTGGTCCTTTTGAACCTGCAATGCCGCGTGGTTGTGGACGTAGGACTTGCCATCCCGCTCTGACAATTTGTGCGGTAAAGATGTCATAATCTTCTGCTCCATCGCGTCCGTATGACGGAAGTATGAAGAACGCAGGCCCATCACCGTCAATGTAAGTCTCTATCTCGACACCGTTCTCGGTCACGAACTCGCTTTTCCGATTTGAGTTGGTCATATGCTGTTTCCTCAACTAGCCCCTCCGGAGCAGGGATTTCAAACCCGTTGAGTAACGCACAAACGCTGTGATAGATACCAAGGATTTGCTCTCCTGTAATGAACGCATGCTATGAACACGGGAAGATTGTCTGTTTACTGCTTCAGTCCAACGGCGTTGGAGGGAACGTCGAAAGCATTAAGCGTCAGCGAAACGCCAGTGAACCATCCTAGAAGAACGGTCACATCAACGATGCCCGCATCCCCCAACAGTTGCTTGGCGCGCTGGTAGAGACCTTTAGGTACGACCCGTGGAGCAATCAACGCTGACGTGAGTTCATATACGACCTGCTGTCGAGGATCCTCAAACGAGGTCGGCAATCCAGAAATCAACGCTTCCACTTTCGCTGGCGGCAGAGTTCCAGCTTGTTCTCCAATCATTTCGTGCTCATAGTTTGAGTAGGCTGCTAACCAGCGACCGTTGATGAGATTGGTGGCGATCTCGATTTCAGCCTTCGTCAATGTCGATTGCGTTTGATAGTAAGCACCTGTAGGCGCGATCGTTTTAGACAATTTCGGGTTTGCCAACCAAATCTTGTGCGGACCAGGCACTAAACCTCGGAGTTTCAGCGTGAAGTGATAGGCTTCTTTCATATCGGCGGGCATTTGATCGATGGGAGTTTCCTCAAATCGACCAAATGTTCCAAAATCAGATCTTTCAGGCATGGCGTTGAACCTCGCTAGTATAAAAATCCAATATCTGTCGCACCAGCAGCCCCGAACACAACGACGGTTGCTCTCCTAATGCCTGATGTTCCTCTAATCACTAAAGCCACCTTATTTTGAGACATCATGATAGTTACTTCTTGTTGTGATGGTTGCATGAGCTAAACAGTGATTCCGTCATCTCCCAGAAGCGATGCCACTGCTGACCAAAACAGTTCGCAAGATCGATCCGTTCTCGACCCATTTCAGAGGCTTCAGCAGCCTGTTCGATCAACCCCGGCTTTCTGTGGGTTAGTAAAGTATTCGTACTCAGTGCGGGCGAATCCTTTGAACGGTTCAGCGACGAGCGAGGTCTTAGATCACATCATCAGCCATGTGAGTGAGTATGACATTTGGGTCTTTGCGTTGCATTGCATCTGTGAAAGCATGAAGAGAATTCAGATTCATAGGTTTGCTTCGATTCAAGAAAGCTTTAACTGAACACAAACGCCAAATGTGCAATAAAAACTTCAGTTTTCTGTTATTCAATATTTGAAACTGACTACATTAAATTCTCCTTGTCTTCTCTAATGTGAATGTAATGAATTCTAATGCTCGATATTTTTCAGATTCTTTGATGATTTATTAAGTAAGTAGTCGCAAATAAATATCACTTCTTATAGGATAGGTTAGCGATGGCGTAAACCATGCTGCCAAAGAGCTTGATGCGTTACGGCTGCGCCTAACATATCCTACGTTTAATTGTGGCTATCTACTGGACCAACTCGTCATACAAAGGCTTAATTTCAGGAAAGGCTATTCATTAACAACTTACTGAGGCAACCAACCTGCAAACTGTTTTTCAACAGCTTTTAAGGGGTCAGCAATCGCCGCAAATATGCTCTGAGAAACGGGATCGGGATAGACATCCTCAATTCCTTGCTCAATCGCTTGCAAGACTGCTTTAGCCACTGTGATCGGTTCAACTTTATCCCCAGGTATACCTTCAGCTATGTTCGTTTCCACAGGTCCCGGAAATACGCCAATCACTTGTGTACCTTGCTTTGCCAACTCAGCCCGAATGTTTTGGGTTAAGGAATTGAGGGCCGCTTTGGACGCACTGTAAGAACCATATACAGGTGCATTCGCAATGGATACCACAGACAGCATATTGACGATCGCCCCACCTCCATTGCGCTGCAAAATGGGTGCAAAGGATCGCACCATCGAAAGTGTCCCCAAGTAGTTAGTATTCATTTCCCATTGAGCTGTTTCCACACTTTTCGGTGTAAATAACCCACCAAAGCCCATGACACCAGCATTGTTAATCAATATCGTGACATCCTGGGCAGCGTGGCTTGCTGCATTCACCTGCTCAAGGTCAGTGACATCCAAGGCAAGCGGAATAATCTGATTGGGAGCGATTGTAACCACATTGCTGAGTGTGTCAACGCTACGAGCAGTGGCATAAATACGGCGAGCACCTGCTTGGACTAGGGCTTCGACATAGGCTTTGCCAATTCCCCGATTTGCACCTGTGACGAAAGCAACAGATTCTTGAATGTTCATAACAATCTCTATGGTTATCACTCATCTGTCTACGGCCAGCATCAAGCATTTAATGCAATCAAACTAGATTAGTGCTTGCATGAACTCAATATAGGAAATTGCTCCTGAAGTGACATCTATAGAGAGTTAAAATTTTTACACTATAAATTGTTTGAGCAATCTTGCTTTCCTGAAGTAGAAGGCTGGCTCTATCTTAAGTTAGAGTCTACAGTCCACCGAAAGCACAACCTACAAATTGACAATTCCACGTTTGACCGCAACAATCACAGCTTGAGTGCGATCGTTCACATCCAATTTGCTTAAAATTCGATTGACATGAGATTTAACGGTGCCTTCACCGATACTCAAAGCAGCCGCAATCTCAGCATTACTCATGCCCTGTGCCATTGCACGCAGTACCGCCAGCTCTCGCTCACTCAGCACCGGGTTGCTGAGGCGCTGCACCAGTTTTGCCCCCACATCCGGTGGAATATATTGCTGACCACGATGAATGGCGCGAATGGCATTGAGAAGCTCATCCGGTTCTGTTTCTTTCAGCAAATATCCTTTTGCCCCTGCCTGTAATCCGCGATAAATATCCTCATCGCTATCATAGGTTGTCAGGACAATAATCCGAGCAGGCTTGAATTCAGCGCGAATAGCCGTAATTGCTTCTACCCCTTCGACTTCAGGCATTCGCAAATCCATCAGCGTTACATCCGGTTGGTGTTCCCGAAACAGGTCGATCGCCTGTTGCCCATTTTCAGCTTGAGCGATCACCACCATATCTGGATCACGGCTAATGATCGTAGCTAATCCTTGCCGAAAAATGGCATGATCATCAGCAATTAGAACCCGAATGGAAGTGGATTGGCTCATCGTGATTCTCACTTCCGGTAAACAATTGCAATAATTTCTGTTCCTTGCCCAGGTTGACTGCTAATCGTCAGTTGTGCCCCAATGCGCTCTGCCCGTTCGCTCATACCAATTAAGCCAAAGCCGTCAGCCGATGGAATACTACCTACCCCGAAGCCTTGCCCATTGTCTTGCACGCGCAAAAGACATTGAACATCGTCATATACCAACTTGATCCGAATTTCATCAGCATTGGCGTGCCTGATGGCATTGGTTAATGCTTCCTGTCCAATTCGCAATAGGTTACTCTCCACCTCAGTCGGCAGGGAGTAAATGGTTCCCTGAGTCTCATAATACAGCGTTGCTTCGGTGGCGGCTCTCGTTTGAGAGACAAGGCGCTGCAACGCTTTGGGTAAGCTACCCTCCTCTAGAAGCTGGGGACGCAGTGCAATCACCGATCGCCGCGCTTCAGCCAGTCCAGTGCGTGCCAATTCCTTAATCAGGCTGAGATGGAACTGAGTCGTTTCCAAATCCTCTGTTAATACCTGATTGGCAGCTCCAACCTGAGCCAGAATGCCTGTAAACGCCTGGGCGAGGGTATCATGAATTTCCCGCGCCATGCGATTGCGTTCTTCCAGAATTGAAGCTTGTTCTGCTTGCTTAAGCGCCGTAATATCTCGCGTCAGCCAAATCACCTGATTGTGCCGGAACGGAGCAATGCGAGCCGAAAACCAGGTTTCTCGCCCAGCCTGTAGATGGCTGTACTCGACGGTGAGCATTTGTTGGGTGCTCACCACCTGTTGAATGTAGTCTAGGAATTCATCAGCTTGTTCTCTTTCAAAAATTTGATGGAGTGTTTTACCAGTCTGCTCCTCGATTGGTTTATGTAACTGATCCGGCTCCACTGCGATTGCTTCGATGATTTGCCCTTTAGCAGAAATGACAAACAGTGGGTCGGGAATTGCCGCAATTAACGTCCGTAACTCTGTCTCTGAAGCTTGTAAAGCGGCTTCTGCCTGCTTGCGTTTAATTCCCAATGCCATCTCACGAGCGGCAAACCCTAACGCCTCAAAGTGGGACACCGGGATGGGTTGTCGAGCAAACGTCGCGATCACGCCAACAAGCTGCTCATCGAGCAATATTGGGTAGCCTGCAAATGCCATTAATCCTTCTCGTTTCGCCCATTCTGGATCAATAAATGATTCATCAAACACATTGTTAATTAACAACGGACGGCCTTCTTGAGCAATTCGCGCAATTTTGAAGCGGCCAGTCGGTTGGCGGCCCATGGAAAGGCGACTGTAGGTGCCGTCAAGACGGGTATATATTCCCGCACTGGCTTGTAACTCCAAAACAGCCTGGTCTTGACTGATTGTCCAAATCCGAGTGAATGCCGCGTCGAAGTGTTTTACAATCGCTTCTGCACAGCGTTGCAGCATCACGGACAAACGATCGCTTTGAGCCAGGGCACTGCTCACATCGGCGCGAAAAGCAGAGAGGATTGCCTGTTCCCGAAATTGAGCTTTGGACTCGCGCAACACCGCTTCTGCTTGTTTGCGATCACTGATGTCTGTAATCAGACCACAGTATCCTTTGACTTGAGCATCGGCACCGAAATCGGGGATAAAGGTAGCACTGTAATATTTCTTGTCGAACGGGTAAGGCATTTCTCCCTCGTAAGTGCTGATCTGCCCCTCCAGTGCTCGATTGATATGCGGCGCAGCAATCTGATAAGCTGCCTCACCCAGGAGCTCACGAATAGACTTGCCCAGAATTTCATCCCGACTCCGCTTGAACCAGACTTCATACGCCTGATTCACAAACTGATAGCGTTGATTTGCATCCACATAGCAGATTAGGGCAGGTAGAGCGTCCGCGATCACCCGCAACTCTTGTTCTCGTAAGCGAAGCTCGTTGTAGACATCACGCAGTGCGGCTTCTGCTTGCTTGCGATCGCTAATATCTGCAATCACGCCTTCCATACATTCATCGGCAACATTCGGACGAGCAGAGTAAAGTGCCCAAAATGTTGTGCCATCTCGTCTTCGCAACTGCACTTCAAAGTTTTGCAATGTACCATCACGGGTTAGTAAGGCAATCGCTTGCTGGCGATCGTCGGGATTTACATAAAAATCTACGCCGTGTAGAAGCCCGATCACCTCCTGTGGTGAATCGAAGCCAAGTAGATTCGCAAAGCGTTGATTCGCATCGAGAAACAATCCATCCGAGAGGCGAGCGCGGAAGATGCCGACCTGTGAGTTTTCAAAAATATTGCGAAACTTAGTTTCACTGCGCTGTAGAGCTGATTCTGCTTGTTTGCGCTGGGTGATGTCATTCCCAACCGATAAGATTTCAATCAGCTCTCCCTGCTCATTCAGAATGGCTTGGTTGGACCAAGCAATCCAAACTCGCCTACCATCTTGACAGCGGTTTTCATTCTCAGCTTGCAGGTAAGATTGAGGCAAGTCAGATTCAAGACTAAGAAACAGATCGTGAACAAACTGTTTGAGATCACGTCTAGAGGTTTCGGTCTCTGGAACGATCGTTTCTAGTAGGGTGCGTCCTAGAATCTGCTCTTCCTCATAGCCAAAAAAATTCAGTCCATAGTCATTTAAGTATCGAATTCGTCCTTGTCTATCCGTGCGCAGGATGATTGAATTCGCCGTCTGGATCAGGTTGCGGTAATTTGCTTCACTTTGTCGTAATGCTGCGGTTCGTTCTGCAACCTGTTGCTCTAACGTGCGGTTGTAATCGGCTAGTAGTTTTTCGGCTTGCTTGCGCTCGGTGATGTCTTGAAAGGCGGCGATCGCACAAATAACATTTCCTTGTTTGTCAAAGACTGGCGTTCCCCAGGCTTCAACTGGAATTGTAGTGTTGTTTCGACGGATTTCCATATCTTCAGTCCGGGTACGTTCGCCACTCAACGCCTGCATCATTGGCAGTTTTGCAGTTGGGTATTTTTGGTCGGTTCCCGCTAAATAAACTTGATAAGCCTCTGCCGTTTGCTCCGGTGCCACAGAAGGATCAGGCTCTTTACCCAGTAGCTGAATTGCTCGTTGATTGAAGTAGGTAGGGCGTCCACTCATATCCGCAACTGCAATTCCCACCGGAACGGCTTCGAGAAATTGAGTTATCTTATCTTTACTCTTCCTCAGCTTTGCATAGAGTTTGGCATTTTCGATCGCGATTGCTGCCTGAGTTGATAGTAGGTTTAGGAGCTGCGATCGCTCTGGTGTAAATGCCCCAACCGCCAACTGATTTTCCAGATACAATACGCCAACGAGTTTCGCTTGATTGAGCAGTGGCAAACAAAAGATAGATTTAGTTTGGTGCTGTTGAATGTAAGGTTCATGAACGAAGTTTCCTTCATGAGTTGCATCATTTAAGATAACTGACTCCTGAGTGCGAATCACATGCTGAATGATTAATTCAGGCAATCGATTTGCAGTTGGAATCGATTGCAGCACTTGTGTTACACAAACAGTTTCACCATTACCCAGTTCGCAAGCAGCCTCAATGCTCCATTCTCCTGAGTTCTCTAGAATCAAGTATCCAGTTTGTACGCCAGCATTCTCAATCAAGATCTGCATTAACGAACGGAGCAATTGCTCTAGCTCAATTTCACGAGAAATTGCTTGGGATGCTTTGATCACTGCTGCCAAGTCTAAATCGCTGCCTGAACGATTGGAGTTGGTTTCAGAAGGGAGAGAAATTGATGTGGGAGCAACTCTAGATGGCTGGGAAAAGAACTGCGGATAGCGAGCTTCTAAGTCTTCAACTTTAGCGTTTGCGACCCCGCGACTGTAGCAGTAGTGGGCTTCTTTCATGTAGGTTTGAGCAATCTTTGCCCGACCACGCGCCAAATAATGTTTGGCGGCTAATTCATACGCTAATGCTTCATCTTGAATAAACTCATGCTCAGCAGCATCTGCGATCGCCCGTTCATAAAACTCCTCAGCCTCAAGAAATTGCCCTAAGACCCGCGCTTTTTCTGCCTCGTCTAGATAGTATCTATGGAGATAATTCATTTCAGAGATAAGGAGTGGGTCTGTTCGTGCAACAGTAGCAGTTCGATCAACTTCAGCGTGGTCAAATCGATCCACGGCAAAGCATCCAAAAACAGCACCAGAGGATGTTCCTTCGAGCAAGATACCCGCATGAACTGCCCAAAGACTCGACTAAAGCGATTTTGGGCTTCCATCGCCCCCACTTTGGGTACGATGGGTTCCTTGCCAATATTCAATTCAATTTTCGGGATAGCATCAATGATAAATTGTCCATTGCCGCCCAAAGCGGCGAGTAGGCGCGATTGCCACTGCACAATGTTTTCAGGATTAATATCTTTGTGAATGATACTGGCGGCATGAATTTTGCTGAGGATGTCATCTAGGTCGATCGCCAGCGAAAGAAACGGAGATAAGGGCATCAGGCGAAATGCTTCTGGACACCGCATCCAATGTCCGATTGATTCTCCACCAAAATCTTCAAGCAAAATCGCAACGGTGCGCTGATAGTCTTGCTGGCCGCATGCTTGCACCACGCTTGCCAAATTGAGCGATCGCGTAATTTTATATTCCTGTCGATCGCGGGTTAATTCTTGTGGAGAAAAATAATCTTGCCTCAGTAGCTTAACGCCGCCCCTTGCAATATCTGCAAAGCAGTGCGCTCGATTATCCTGCTCGCTCCGGCCTCGATACACAAGCGATTTAGAACTCTCATAAATCTTGCTATGGATAGTGACCCCGGCCAGGTCAATCATGTAACTCGCCCCCCATATAGGACATGAGCCATAGCGCTAATTATAGCGATCCTCCCAATCGCTGAAGGATTAGGACGAGACGCCTTTGCCCAACCTCAATCCCGCCAAACCTGACTTCATCCTGGCCTGCTTTATTTCAGTCAGTCGATCGCGCCTACTGTGCCGTCATGCCACCATCTGCCGAAATGATGGAACCCGTGAGAAAGGACGCTTCATCCGATGCCAGGAAGAGGGCAAGGTGGGCGATTTCGCGCGGTTCGCCGGGACGACCGATCGGCTGAAAGGAGTCGATACTGTCGTAGACCTTCTGCAAGCCACCCAGCATTTCCGCATGGGCGTAATTAATTGGTGTGTCTACCCAACCGGGGCAAATGGCATTGCAGCGAATGCCCTGTTTGGCATAGTCCAGCGCAATGCCGCGTGTGAGCATGACCACCGCTCCTTTGGAGGCAGAATATACGGCGAGGAATGGTTCCGACACCAGGCCATTGACGCTGGAAATATTGACGATCGATCCCTTGCCGCTCTTGAGCATGTGCGGGATCGCCGCCTGACAGCCATACATGACACCTTTGACGTTGACATTTAGCGTTTTGTCGATGACGGCATCAGGTACTTCGTGAAAGACACCGGGAATATTGACGCCAGCGTTATTCACCAATACATCAATTTGACTGTACTCGGCGACACATTGGGCAATAAATGCATCGACCTGAGCGCGATCGCTCACATCCGCGGCAACAGCAGACGCAATCCCACCCATTTTTTTGATACCATCGGCAACCGCTGCCGCCGTATCCCCATTCAAATCCACACAAAGCACCTTGCCACCTTCCTCAGCGAGGCGTTCGGCGATCGCTTTACCAATGCCAGACCCGGCTCCTGTCACCACACATGCTTTACTGTCTACGCGTCCCATACATTTGCCCTTGTCAACTGTCAACGTAGCATCCAGAATACAGGACTCAGAAGGCAGAATGACACAACCCGCTGACTCCTGCTAACATCATTGGCTCTTGCTTTGCTTAGCGTGAATGGAGATGGCCACAATGGCAACAACTGGTGTACGGTACTTGTCTGTAGCTCACACTCCGCAAACGATCAGAGGCAGGCAGTCCTCCATCGCCAGTCCACACAGATATTGGGATACACCAATGCCACGTAAAACGCAATCTTGACAGGGGTGGGCAGAACTTGATCCATTGCCCAGAAAAACTGGTTGCTTCCTTGAGCCACCGCTTAAGCTTAAATAGTCCTAATTGCTTTTCTGGACTAAATTAGCTGGCATCAGTTCGGGATCTGTTTGCAGATAATAGAACGATGGGGGTGAAATGGATGGGATGGGTAGTCTAGATGAAACGATCACAGCGGTTTTTGCATTGAGCACCAGCAGGGGAGAAGATCCGATGGCAACCCAAAACCCCTTTGAGAATGAGGACGTTAAGCATCTCCAGCTATTTGTGTATCTGATTCCAGTCGTTGGGTTCTTTCCAGCTCTGTGGACGCTGTATCGCGATCGCGGGACACGACAGCAGAAAAACCTGAGCCGACTGACGATTACGCTGGCTTTGGGCTGGCTTGTTGGCTATATCCTGCTGGGAATGGGTGCCAATGCGGCTGATTCTTTTGCCCTACCGCTGTTGATCACCAGTAGCCTGCTCACGTCGGGTTATTTCTTGGTGAACATTTACTTGATGGTACGAGTATGGCAGCGAAAACCTTTGCGGTTGCCGATTGTGAGTAAATTGGGCGATCGACTGCCGTAGGGGAGACAGTAACGGGGAAAGGGTCAAAGAAGATGCGAAAGGAGTTGGGAGCTGTGAACCGTAACCAGCGAATCGGTGACACGTGGAGCGCTTTGGACACAACGGCTCACGGTTCCTTGGAGACTGGTTCCTTACGCCTGAATCCTTTTTCCCCTTCCTTGCGTCCCTTTCGCCAGTTCGTACGCTTGCATGAGATGCTGCATGGTCACAGTGGTTGCGGCAGCGGCAGCGGCATAGATGGCCGCTTCACGGGCGATCGCATAAATTTCACCACCCGATAGGACAAACCGACGCGCCAACCAGTTCCAATCGATCGCGGGGTCGAGGGGGACTGCTGCCGGGAATGCCCGCTGCCAGAGCCGACGCCGACTTGATTGGTCGGGAAGCGGAAATTCGAGCACAGCCTGTACCAGTTGTCGCCACTGAGCCATCACGGTTTGCTTATGGTGGACGCTCAACAGCGTGATGCCCTGCTGCTGCCGCTGGATGAGAAACTGATGGATGTCTGCGTTCGACAGGGCGGCGTTGCGTCCAAACCAGTGTTGGGCAGACTTGAGCAACAGGACAGTCGGCGCTTGTACCACGAGTTCCTGGAGGTAGCGCGACTGG
Source organism: Oscillatoriales cyanobacterium Centralia_MAG_596 (assembly GCA_021323955.1). Lineage (GTDB taxonomy): Bacteria > Cyanobacteriota > Cyanobacteriia > Leptolyngbyales > Leptolyngbyaceae > Stenomitos. The sequence continues at coordinate 15,515 of JAJPKC010000188.1, forward strand.
TCATCGGGCCTTACCTGGCAGAGGTCGATGCAGTGCAGAGGGGTTTGTAGAGTTTGCGCGATCGCCTGGGCTGCCATTGTTTTACCGGTACCGGGCGCACCAGCGAGTAGCGCGATTGTGCCGGGGTGCGGGGATTGAAAATTCCACGTTGCATCAACGGCTTGAGCAAACTGCACGCGATGACAGAGGTGCTCCAGGTCTGCTACGAGCGCGGGGGGGAGGATGAGGGCTGACCAGGGGGTGGGGTGGCTCGTGAGCCTCGACGAACGCGGTGCAGGTGACGGCTCGTAAGCCTGCCCAAACGTGGTGAGGGGTGTGGGTAGTGAAAGGAGTGCTTCGAGGGCGATCGCGGTTGGTTGGTCAGCCAGCAGGTAGGTGACGAGGGGATCAGCCAGTTTGACCAGGCGACCCAGTAAGGGGTCGGTTTGAGCGGATTTTAGCTCGATTAAGTGATGCTGCATCAGTGCAGAGTCACCGCTCAAACAGTGGCGTAGCGATCGCCATTCGGCATCACTGCGGCACAAAATTCGCAAAATTAAATCGACGGTGGGTAGTCCAGTGGCACCGGGATAGTCTGTCTCCTGAATGTAGTTATATAGGCGGCCATAGCGACGACTAATTTCGGGTGCAAGCGCCATCAGCACCAGGTTCTTTTCGGCCACGCTGAGCTGCAATCGGCGGCACAGCAGCGGCAACCCCAGCAGAATGCCCCGCTGCTGGCTGATGTCAATTTTGGCCTCTAGCTGCTGCTGATAGCTGGCTTTAGGAGTAGTTGATCGGCGGCGCATGCTCTCAACGGGGGAGTCATACGCCGTCTCGCCTTCCAACGTGACTAATCCTTTCCACCAATGGCTAGTGACGCGATCGGCTCGTGAGCGGGCAGCCCGATCGACCTCTTTCGTCTCTTTTCGCTGCCGCGCGATCGCCAGACTCAACGCGCGATCCAGCCAGGTTAGCTCTGCCCTTAAATACGCCCAGTTATCAACAAATGGTTCAACAGACTCACTTTGCATAGCCAAAGGAAAACGATACGGCTCGGCTCACGAACCGATTGAGCTGATCTCATGGTGCACCCTTCTTATCGTAATTCTCCCATCCCTGATTCGGGTGTTGCCAGATCGTTCAAGTTATTTGCTGTCGGGTGATTGCTCAGGTGGAGCAAGAAATGCTGAAACTGCCGGATGTGGCAGCCACCTTTGCCTTAGGTGGTTAGGGCACTAATGGCAATAATTCTAATCAGCGGAACATTACGCGATCGCATTCAAGACCGACCGGGTCACAAGTTCGGCAATCAGGCCCAGCGGCAGCGGCACCCGATCCGCCAACAACAAATTAGGCCCGGTTCTGGCTTGCCTGGATTTGCGCTTGAAACTGCGCTTGACTGTGGGCCGGTTCCCGGCAGCTTAGCCCCTGGCAGACCAGACCCACTACTCCTTCCGGCAGTTCGGTTGGCATCATATAAACCGCCGCTGGAAGGTACTGGGTTGCAAGTGCAGTCAGTTGCGTTTGGCCGGTACGGATGAGGATGTGGTTGTGAAACCAATCCAGGCCAGCCACGAGACTGGGACACGCCTGGGGGGATTGCTCGATCACACTCGCAAATGACTGTAGCGTTTGTTCTGCTTTGTCTAGATGGCTCAAATCTTCACTCAACAGCGACAGGCGCACCAGATTCGCCACGGCCACGCCATTGGCGGCAGGAGTTGCGTTATCGGCATAACTCCGCTCTCGCAGGAGGAGATCGTTGCGGGCAGCGGTGTTGTAGTAGCCACCCAGTTCAATGCTCCAGAGAAATTCATCGAATTCGGCCTGGACTTGAACGGCGCGATCGAGCCAGAAAGCGTGAGGGGGGTGGGAGTCGGGCGCGGAATGGAGGGAAACGGACGCTTGATGCAAATCCAGCAGCGCTTTGATGAATAGCGCGTAATCTTCCGACTGCGCCAATACAGCGGGTTTACCGTCGTAGTTCACGCGATGAAACCGATCGTCAACCCACTGGTGTTGGAGGATAAAACGGGCGGCGTTGGCGGCCAAGTCCAGATAGTGCGGCTGTTGAAAGACGCTGGCAGCACGGGCAAGACCCGAAATCATTAAGCTGTTCCAGGCGACGATCATTTTGGTGTCTGTCACGGGTGGAATGCGACCCGCCCAGCCTGTACTCTTGGCCTCCTGACTGTTGCGGGCAGGCGAAAACGTCGGCAAGGCATCCGCAGGCGCACCGTAACGGAGCAGAAACAGCTTGCTGAGGGTTAGTTCCAGCGCATTGGTCAGTTTGCCAGGATGGCGTCGTTGGAGGACGTTGTGCCCTTCAAAGTTGCCGGCCTGGGTGACGGTGAACTGTTCCGCCAGGTCTGCCAGGTCTGCAGGCATCAAAAGTTCGGTGAGCTGCGCGTAATCCCAAACGTAGAACGCGCCTTCTTCAGGTTCGGCAGCAGTGGGATTGATGAAACTATCGGCATCCTGAGCAGCGTAGAAATAGCCTTCGGGCGCTGTCATCTCGCGCTGGAGCCATTGCACCGTGAGCACGATCGCTCGCTCAAAGGCGGGTTCTGGCACACCGTCGGCCCACAGATTTGCCAGATACTCCACAATCTGTCCATTGTCGTAGAGCATCTTCTCAAAGTGCGGTACCGTCCAGGTCGGGTCAACGGTGTAACGATGAAACCCGCCGCCGACATGGTCGAAAATGCCGCCCAAAGACAGAACCAGGCCGCGCTGCTGGCTGAGCGCACGGGCGTCGTACCGTGATCCATGCGTAAACCGTCGCGATCGCAGCGCAACGTCCGCATAGGGAATCATCGGGAAACTGGGGCCGGGTGTCTTGGCAGATAGGATACCGGTGTTGTACTCCAGTCCATTTTGGAGGATGTCAGCCCCCGGCGATCGCGTTGCTTGCAGCGTTGCGGCACCGTGCAGGCTGCTTAAAATCTCACCTTTAATGGCCTGGAGCTTTTCTGGTTGTGTGTCGTAATAGTTGCGAACCGTTTGGAGCACCTGCAAAAAGCCGGGACGACCATACCGAGGATCGACAGGGAAGTAGGTGCCGCCATAGAAGGGCACCAGATCATCCGGCGCAACAAAGACGTTTAGCGGCCAGCCGCCCTGGCCAGTTATGAGCTGCACCGCCTGCATGTAAATACTGTCCAGATCAGGACGTTCTTCCCGATCGACCTTGATCGGCAAGAAGTAGGTATTCATGTAATCGGCGATCGTCCAGTCAGAGAAGGCTTCCCCCTCCATCACCGTGCACCAGTGGCAGCTAGAGTAGCCGATCGACAAAAAAATCGGCTTGTTTTCACGGCGGGCTGTCTCCAGCGCTTCGTCACACCAGTACCACCAGTCGATCGGATTTTCAGCGTGTTTGCGCAGGTAGAGGCTATTGCTGTGGGCGAGGCGATTGGTCATGGGGGGCAAAAATACAACAAAAGATCGCTTGCCCTTAGTTTAGGAGGAGTCGCCGCAAAGTACCAGCGCGCAATAAACCGTCGCGACATGGAGTGGTGCAGCGCTGTGAGTATTAAGCACCTGTGACATCATCGGCTTTGAGTGCCGGATCCGGTTGATGGTCGCGATCGTCCTTCAGTTTGAACTCTTCGGAGCCGCCAAACGATTTTCAGCTAGCCGTAGATCATCCACATTGAGGTTGCCCAACTGCACCTGAAGTTTAAGCTGCTGGCGAATTTGCTGTTCAGGAATCCCCAGGCGTTTGGAGAGCTGCGCGGGTGTAAACCTGAGATTGCCCAACTTGATGCGAATGTCGTCGTCTAGCTGGACTTGCCCATTTTTCACCAGGGGTTTACCCTCTACGCCAATATAGAAGTTCTGATGACTCAGCTCTGGAAACGCCGCGATCAGCTTGGAGTAGAATACTCGCTCATCGGGAGGCAACTGGTCGGGCGAAATGCCGCCCAGATTAACCACAGCGCCGCTCTCAACCGTACCGTTCTGCATGGTTGTGTTTGCGCCTTTCAACGCATTACCAAGCTTTTTGCTCTCGACTTTACGTGTGACTTCAGTTGTAAACCGCTGTGCTAACTCATTTTGATGTAGCTGCGATGGTGGCTTGTTAGCAGTCGCCATCGAACTCGGCGTGCGTGAACTTAATTTCGATGATGGTGATGGCTGGGTTGTCGATTGAGCACGATCGCCCGCACGATCCTGATGAGCTTCAGCGGTGGTACTGTCAGGTGTAGCACTGTTTGCCGTTGAACTCGAGACATCCGATTGATTCGGCTGCACCGATTCAGATTGATTTTCGCTATACCATTCAGGCAATTTGGTCGCCTGCTGCCAGTAGTAGAACGCAATCCCACCAGCGCCAGCCAATGCTAACAAGACGGCGATTAGAAGTCGTTTCATTGTTAGAAGCTCCCTACTTTTGTAAACTGCTGTCTGAAAGACGTTTCGGCTGACGACCAAAAAAAGTTGGACTAGAAACGGACTACTTTTGAAAACCAATCAGACCATTATGTCAAAAAAACGTCAAGATGTTTAATATTTAGTTACTAAATAGAGTTTGCTGAAAAAACTTGAAAGACTTGAAGGAACTGGTTTCTAACGGGATCAAGACCTGGTAAAGGGCAAGGGAAATTGCTGTAAATGGCTAAAATCCTTGCACAAGCGTATGTACCGTCGCCCTACGCATGGTCAACTGTCATTTGAAAATTTCTACCTGCCATTTGGAGGCAAATTATCAGGCGAGAATCGCTGATGAAGCTGGGTGCGTTGATTGCTTGTGTCGGCATTCATGACGATGTGCTGCCTACGATGGAGCAGATTCTCCGCGATATCCATCACGTTCTACTGGAAAGCAATTGAAGGTTCCCTGGTTTAAATCCACTGCCTTGTTAACAAGAAGCGTTTTACATAGCTCCTCACAAGTTCCTCACGTCTAACTGTCAGGCTAGAGCCTGGTAGTATGATTTTGAGGCAGACCGGATGCCGACGATCGATCGCAAACTCCTTCGGGATCTGCTGCGCCAGTGGGGGCAGGTTTTAGCGATCGCCCTGATTGTGGCCTGTGGCATTGCCAGTTTCGTAGCGATGCAGAGCACCTACGAGTCGCTCAAGCTCTCCCAGTCCACCTACTATGATGCGTACCGCTTTGCGCAGGTGTTTGCACAACTGAAGCGAGCACCAGATTTTTTGCGGTCGCAGGTTCAGGCAATACCGGGAGTAGCGCAAGTACAAACACGGGTCGTTGTGGACGTAACCCTGGATGTGCCAGAACGATCGGAACCGGTGACCGGGCGCTTGGTATCGATTCCGGAATCGCGAACGCCCATGCTGAATGACCTCTACATCCGTCAAGGGCGCTACATCGAAGTGGGGCGATTGGATGAAGTGCTGGTGAGTGAAGCGTTTGCGGATGCCAATCATTTGCACCCCGGCGATCGCTTGGGTGCCGTGATCAACGGACGGTGGCAGTCACTGCAGATTGTGGGAATTGCCCTCTCGCCAGAGTACATCTACGAAATCCGGGGTGGTGATATTTTTCCTGATAACCAGCGGTTTGGCGTGGTCTGGATGGGCCGTAAAGCACTGGGAACAGCTTTCAATATGGATGGCGCGTTTAATGATGTGGCCCTCACTCTGATGCCCGGAACGAATACCGCAGAGGTGATTTTTCGGGTAGACCAGCTTTTGGGGCGCTATGGAGGGTTTGGAGCCTACGATCGCGCTGACCAGGTTTCGAACCGCTTTATTTCGGATGAGATTGTGCAGTTGCGAGGACATGCAACGATCATTCCCGGCATCTTTTTGGGAATTGGGGCATTCCTGCTGCACATTTTGCTGTCGCGTCTCATCAGCACGCAGCGTGACCAAATTGCTGTGCTTAAGGCGTTTGGCTATGACAACTGGGCCATTGGTGCCCACTTTTTGAAATTTGTGCTGCTGATTGCCAGTTTGGGAGCGGCGATCGGCATTGCTGGTGGACTGTGGCTGGGGTCGTCGTTGGTCAAGGTCTATGTCCAGTTTTTTCACTTTCCGGTGCTGCGCTACGAAGTGAGTCCAGGGATGATCGTCAGTGCTGTATTGATCAGCGTCACAGCCGCCATCTTGGGTGCCGTAAGTGCGGTGCAACAGGCAGTCTCGCTACCACCCGCCGAAGCCATGCGTCCCGAATCACCCGCCCATTTCCATGCCACCCTTATGGAGCGACTGGGTCTCCAGCACTGGCTCTCTCCTGTAGGGCGCATCATTATTCGCAATCTTGAGCGCAAACCGATTCAGGCCAGCCTGTCCATGCTGGGAATTGCGCTAGCAGTCGCGATGCTGGTGACGGGACGTTATGCGATCGATGCCAAAGAATATCTGATTAATACGCAATTTCGGATCGTGCAACGCGATGATGTGACGATCGTGTTCAACGAGCCGCGTCCCGCCCGCACTCGCTATGAAATTGCCCATCTGCCAGGAGTGCTCTACGCAGAACCATTTCGTAGTGTCGCCACCCGTTTGCGGTTTGAG
>JAJPKC010000595.1 GCA_021323955.1 Oscillatoriales cyanobacterium Centralia_MAG_596
GTAGAGGAGCTAGCCAAATATCAGGATATTCTCTACGCTCAAGATATCTATGCACTGCTAGTTATTTTTCAGGCAATGGATGCTGCCGGTAAAGATGGCACGATCAAGCATGTGATGTCTGGATTAAATCCCCAGGGTTGTCAGGTCTACAGCTTTAAAGCACCTTCCGCCGAGGAGCTTGATCATGATTATCTGTGGCGATCGTTTAAGGCATTACCAGAACGAGGACGCATTGGCATTTTTAATCGTTCTTACTACGAAGAAGCTCTCGTTGTCCGGGTTCATCCAGAACTACTGGAGAAGCAAAAGCTACCACCAAGTATCACTAAAAAATCTATCTGGAAACAGCGCTTTGAGGAGATCAATAATTTTGAAAAATATCTTGTCAACAATGGCATTATGATTCTTAAGTTTTTTCTCAATGTCTCCAAAGAAGAGCAGAAAAAACGGTTTCTCGATCGCATTAATTTGCCGGAAAAAAACTGGAAATTTTCAGACAGTGATGTCCGCGAACGGGCTTTTTGGGATGATTACATGCAAGCATACGAAGCTGTCTTTTCCCATACCAGCACCAGTTGGGCACCGTGGCACATTATTCCCGCAGACAACAAGTGGTTTACGCGCCTGACCGTGGCCCACTTTATCGGTCAAAAGCTAAAGTCATTGCATCTGAGCTATCCCAAAGTTACCGAAGCTCACCATCACCAGCTCTTACAGGCCAAAAGTCTGTTAGAGGGTGAGAAGTAGGTTATGGAAGACAGACAACAACCGGCGAGCATTGGTAAAGCTCGAAACGCTGAAACCGACGGTCCATCAAGGCGATTGCTCGGTTGGCGTGGGTACCCGGGGCGTGGGCGTTGGGTTCCGCAGCACCACAAAGGCCAGCGACCATCCAATAATGATGCCGAGTCCGCCAAAGCGCACAATTTGCCAGAACGGCTCACGCAGGCTCCCCCAGGAGAACAACTGACTTTCTAACGACACCGCCAGATCGTCCAGTTGGGTTTGAATGCGGATCAGCTCGGCGTTGAGTTCGGGCGATCGCCTGTGCTGGAGTTGCTGTTTGATCGCCGCCTTTTGTGCCTGGAGTTGGGCTTGTTTTTGTTCATCTTGCTGAACCTGGGTGTAGCGTTCTTTGAGCGCATGGAGCGAGTGCTCAGCCGTCGCTATTGCCTGCTCAAATTCCGCTGTCGTTAGCGAGGCATCACCCTCGACAGGGGAAGAATCAGGCAACGGTTCTTGAGGCAGCGTCATAGCAGCAGTAGTAGAGTAGAGATACCCTTGATTATGCCCTCGATTGCAGAAAACCTATGCCCGACACCATTGTTCCTCGCCCCTCCATACCCACCAACCGGGATGAGTTGCACTCAGCCAGCGCAGTAGAACTGGCGCAAGCCCTGTTAGAAAAACTGGCGATCGCCGACCGGGACTGGCACCGCCTCAAGTCTAACCGCAATGCGCGTGCCCGCGAACAGGCCGCCGCCGCCCTGGTCTTTTTGCTAAAAGACCAGCCCGAAGAAGCGTTGCCCAGGTTGCAGCAGGCGGTCGCCTGGCTCGATCGCTCCATTTCCGCGCCGCCCTGCCCAACCCACGGTAGTCAAGCGCCGGTTGATGCGTAATCACAGCCGGTTGATGCGTAATCACAACAGTGCCTCCCTTCGAACGGTGTGATTCTCGGGTGTGATTCCGGCAAGATCCACAGTGGCGATCGGGGATGGAATTCTGTACGGTAACAAAATGGCTATACCGCCTGAACAAAGCAATAGAGAGGGCTGTGTAAAGTTAAGATCAATCAACAGTCGAGACAATTGCCCATGAAGATTCTGGTGCTGGCTTGGGAATTTCCACCCCGAATTGTGGGTGGGATTGCTCGGCATGTAGCAGAGCTGTACCCCGAACTGGCGAAGCGAGGACACGAAATTCATCTGGTAACCGTAGAGTTTGGTCAAGCACCCTGGTACGAAGTCGTCGATGGTGTGTATGTCCACCGGGTTAGCGTTGCACCCAGCGACAACTTTTTTCACTGGGTGGTCAACATGAACGAGAGCCTGGGGAAACACGGTGGTAAACTTCTGCTCGAAGAAGGGCCATTTGATCTGATTCATGCCCACGATTGGCTGGTTGGGGACGCGGCGAGCGCCCTCAAGCATCTGTTCAAAATCCCCCTCGTTGCGACCATCCACGCCACCGAATTTGGGCGCTACAACGGCATTCACAACGATGCTCAGCGCTACATTCATCAAAAAGAAACGCTACTCGGACACGATGCCTGGCGCATCATTGTGTGTACAAACTATATGCGGCTGGAGGTTGAACGGGCACTGCGAGCACCGTGGGACAAAATTGATGTGGTTTACAACGGGATTCGCCCCGAGAAGAAACATCGCCACCCAGATTTTGACTACTGGAACTTCCGACGACGATTTGCCAATGACGAGGAAAAGATTGCCTACTATGTGGGTCGTATGACCCACGAAAAAGGCGTTGCCGTATTGCTGAATGCAGCTCCAAAAGTGATCCAGGCGTTGGGTGAACGCGTGAAATTTGTGCTGATTGGTGGCGGCAACACCGAACATTTGAAGCGGCAGGCCTGGGAATTAGGGATTTGGGACAAGTGCTATTTCACAGGCTTCATGTCTGATGATGACCTGGACAAATTTCAAACAGTGGCAGACTGTGCCGTGTTCCCCAGTCTCTACGAACCCTTTGGTATTGTCGCACTGGAGAGCTTTGCGGCGCGCGTGCCCGTCGTCGTGTCCGATACGGGTGGACTGCCCGAGGTCGTCCGTCACAACAAAACCGGGATCGTCACCTGGACGAACAACGCCGACTCCCTTGCCTGGGGCATTCTCGAAGTATTGCGCCGTCCAGACTATGCCCAATGGCTGGTTGAAAACGCCTACGCCGATCTTAGCCATCGCTTTGATTGGGCCAAGCTAGCCCTGCAAACCGAAGCCGTGTATGGCCGGATCCTGCACGAGCGATCGCAGGTTAACTGGGAATAAGCACTGTCGCGTCATCAATCATCCCGATCGTGCGGCGTTGATGGCACCACTGGTTGGCTGTTTGCGGGTGCGACTCCCGGTTGGGTCAGCGTCGGCGATGCCGGCGCTCCGGTGGGCGTGGGGACGGGCAGTGTGGCGGGAGTCGGTTGCCCTGTGCCAGGGGTATTAGAGGGGCTGGGGCTAACCGGCGTTATAACTGGCGTTGGCGTGACTGGCGTTGGCGTGACTGGCGTTGGCGTTGGCGTGACTGGCGTTGGTTTAGAAGCAGATGGAGTCGGGCCTGTAATCGTGGATTCATCGTCATCGTCATCCAACGGCGATGGGGATGGTTTGACGGGTACTGCCGATGGGCGATCGCGAGCTGCTTTCCCACAGATTCCCCGCAGATCCATCAGCCTACCGTCTGCCAGGCGCATGTAGCAGACCGATGTATCCAATGTCTCGCGTTGCGCCAGCGTTTGGGTAGATTCCCCCACATCCACTGGCAGCGTCGCATCGGCAAGCACTAATAGCGTACAGACACCCATCGTGGTTGCAGTCAGGTATGAAAGTTTTGCCATGCCCTTAAAATACCCGACATCTTTACACCCGTCCTTAACGGGGCCTTTACCTTGCCAGTGTTTCATATCGACAGTTTTAAGGTAGCATCTGTGAACTGCTCTGACCGCTATACCAACGTTCGTAATCGGTTTCGCCCATGCGAATCAGATTTAGTGATGCCGAATTTAGTGATGCCGAATTTATTGGGATGCCAGATTTATTAGGATGCCAGATTTAGATCGACCAGTGCCCGATCGGGTGTGCGCCA
>JAJPKC010000570.1 GCA_021323955.1 Oscillatoriales cyanobacterium Centralia_MAG_596
CGCCGTCCGTGATCCGGACTTAATTGATCGGGCCAGCGATCGCTTTGGGAACCAATGTATTGTCGTCGCAATTGATGCCCGTCGTCGGCTTGATGCTGACAACCCGGGTTGGGACGTCTATGTGCGCGGTGGGCGAGAGAACACTGGACTGGACGCGATCGCCTGGGCCAAGGACGTGGCGCGGCGTGGCGCGGGAGAATTGTTGATCACGAGCATGGATGCCGACGGCACTCAGGCAGGGTACGACCTGGAGCTAACGCGATCAATTGCCGAACAGGTCGAGATTCCCGTTATTGCATCGGGTGGAGCTGGAACCTGTGAACATATCCATGCTGCTCTAACAGAGGGTAAAGCGGAAGCCGCCCTCCTCGCCTCGCTGCTGCACTACGGTCACCTCACCGTTGCCCAGATCAAAGCCCACCTGACCGAACAAAATGTGCCTGTTCGGCTGGTGTAGTTCTGCCCTCACTGCCGTACCCTGACCGGATCTGCGAGACACTTTTTCTACCGCAAGGGGATGACGAAATCTGAGTATCTGTTACAATACTTTAAGTATGCTGATACTTATTCTTGTCATCGTCATTGCTCTCGTTGCCTGGTCGCTGCATCTGATGCAGCAAGCAGTCGATCGCAGCGAATTCTCTCTTATGCTGGCTGGCACGCTGGTCGCCTTTTCTGCTGCCGCAATGGTCGCCGTCTATTTTTTGATGGGCAGCTATGTTGGTTATATCACGGGTATGACCCGCATCTCGCTCACTGACACCCCCGCTGCTGATGTCGCTGTGTGGATCACCGATATGGATCGCCCCGAACGTATCACAGCTATGCATGACATTGCTCTGCCGCAAAGAATGGATTGAGCCATCCATCAAGGTAGAAGCGTTAAACATTTCACTTGGCAAAGCGAACGTTTGCTTAGTCTTCTTTTATCCAACGTGCCGTTGGGAGTGGCTTACATCCTCAGCCTGAATTTGCCGAGCACGCTGAACCTTATAGCAGTGAACCAGGTCAGCCAACGCTCGATCAAGCCGGTTGCGGGGTGCCAGCTCCAACGGGATCGCTCAGCCGAACAAGGTCGTAAGTGCTAACCGGCTGTAATAGAAGGGGCCATAGCGATCGCCCACGCGTGTCGCAGTCGCATTAACGTCTTGTTGATTCAATCTCACGCGGACTGCAGGCGATCGCGGCAAGCGTCTGGCGGATGTATCGAGTATCGCGAGTGCTGGAATCGGTCAACGATCGGCTCGCAATTCATCCCAGCGAGACGCAATCGCGTGATCGATTTTCGCGGATTTGAATGCAGCCGGGAGCGCGCGTTCGTCGATGGTGATGAGCAATGCTGGATCTTCGTGGGCAATACTTTTTTCGTGTGACCAGTTAGAAATGGAGTGGAATTGGCAAGACTAGATCACGTCTATTCCATCCGCAGCATTGCATGGATTCGATAGCACCTGATTGGGATCCTTCGGGCGACCACCTATACTCTTTACTAGAGTGTTGAGGTTGCTGCCGGATCGCCCTGCTTGACGACTGGATTGTGTTGATTTGCCCACACTTGTGATGATGCAGCCCTGGAAGCCTCGCACCAGCGGCACTGTCAAAGGAGCTTACTGTAAATTATGGACTACGCCATTCCTGAGCTTGATGCCATTAGCCGCCAGTTAACCAGCCTCGATCGTACCAAAAAGGCAAAGATGCTGGTGGTCGATGACGAGCCAGATAACCTGGATCTGCTCTATCGCACCTTTCGACGAGACTTCCAGGTGCTGAAGGCAGAAAGCGGCGTCCGCGCGCTGGAACTGCTGGCATCGGAAGGCGAAGTTGCGGTCATCATTTCCGACCAGCGGATGCCTGAGATGAAAGGCACCGAGTTTCTCAGCCGGACTGTACCTCAGTTTCCCGATACGATGCGGATTATTCTCACGGGTTTTACCGATGTCGAAGATCTGGTGGAAGCGATCAATTCGGGACAGGTCTATAAGTACATCACGAAGCCGTGGGATCCCAATGAACTCAAAGCGGTGGTGCAGCGTGCCGCCGAAACCTATGAGCTGCTGAAACAGCGTACGGAAGAACTGCGTCGATCGCAGGCCCAAACCGCGCTGCTCTCAACCATCGTACGCACGGCACAGGAGGCCAGCAGCCTGGAAGACAGCCTGACGCCGATCGCAACCGCGTTTGGCAAAAATTTTCAGGCTGACGGCTGCATTCTGCAACTGGTGGAAGGCAACCATTTGGTTGCCGCTCAAGGGGAATACAGCACGAACGGCAAGCTGGACAACTGGCTCGACAACGACCCATTAGTGAAAAGCGCGATCGCGTCTCAGAAGGCTCAGGTGGCAGTTAACGTCCCAGCCGATAGCAACCTCGCGGCGATCGAGCATTACACCGCATCCGGCGTACAGGCGCACCTGCTGATCCCGGTAACCTACCGTAACGAAGTCCTCGCGGTGCTGTCCCTTCAGTGGAAGCAACCCGCCACCCTTCGGGAAGATGAACTGGTGCTGCTGCATCTGTCGGCTCAGCAAGTCGCCCTTGCGCTAACGTGCACTCGCTATTATCGTCCCGTTGCGTGATGAGGTGACCAAAGACTATAGACTGTGGACGGTAGACTTTAGACTGGAGCAAGGTCTAATGCCAACCGTCTATTGTCCAAATTCTCTTCAATATGGCCTCTACCCACATTCGGAGCCTTTTCAACCGGATCGCTCCGGTCTACGACCAGCTCAACACTCAACTCAGCCTGGGGCAGCACCGCATCTGGAAGCAGATGGCGGTGAAGTGGAGCGGTGCGAAGGCGGGCGACACGTGCCTGGACATTTGCTGCGGGAGTGGTGATCTGGCGCTATTGCTGGCCGAACGGGTTGGTCGCAATGGGCATGTTACTGGTCTGGATTTTGCTGTCGAACAGTTGGCGATCGCCCAGCAGCGATCGCAGGCAAACTATCCCCCTCTCTCCATTACCTGGCTCGAAGGCGACGCCCTCGATCTGCCATTTCCCGACTATCGCTTTGATGCAGCGACAATGGGGTATGGCTTGCGAAACGTGATTGACATTCCGCGCAGCCTCAAAGAACTCCATCGCGTCCTGAAGCCCAGCGCCAAAGCCGCCATTCTCGACTTCCATCGACCATCCAATGAACAAGTCCGCGTGCTTCAGCAGTGGTATCTGGATGCGATCGTGGTCCCAGCCGCGCAACGGTTTGGTTTGACCGAAGAGTATGCCTACATTGCGCCCAGCCTCGATCGCTTTCCCACCGGCAGAGAACAGGTCACGCTGGCCCAGGAAGCAGGCTTTGCCACAGCCACACACTACCCGATTGCGGGCGGTACGATGGGAGTGTTGGTGGTGATGAAAGGCTACTAAAGGCTGAAGGCTGAAGGCTGAAGGCTGAAGGCTGAAGGCTAAAAGCTAAAGGCTAAAGTAGTCATCCTTCATTGTTTATCCTTATATCTTTCTCTGCGTCCCTTGGATTTCTCTTCACTTTGGCTGTTTGTTGGCCCGCCTGTGGTCGGTGGCATCATTGGTTATTTCACCAATGACATTGCCATCAAAATGCTGTTTCGCCCCTATAAACCGCGCTACATCGGCGATCGACAGCTTCCGTTTACACCGGGGTTGATCCCGCGTAACCAGGAGCGGCTGGCGAAGCGCATTTCAGACACGATCATGGGGTCACTTCTGACACCCGAAGAACTGCAAAATCTGGCAAAGCGGCTGCTGGAGACAGAACGGGTGCAGGCAGCTATTCTGTGGCTGCTAAAGCTGGGGCTGGAGCAGATCCAAACCGATAAGGAACAAAAAACGGCTAAAGTACTGGCCAACATTCTGCGGGATCTGATGGGGCAGTCGTTGCCGCGCTTGCTGAAGGTATTAGCACGTCGTGAAGATTTCCTGGAAGCCCAGCTCAACCAGATTTTTGATCAGGTGCTGCTGGAGTTTCAGCTCAACGATGATCAGTCTATAAAGCTGGCAGACTGGTTGCTCCAGGTTGTTTTGCCGCCCGACACACTGCGTCTGGCGCTGGTCGATTTCCTGACCGATCGCAATATTCAGGTGATCGACGAAGGCTTTCGAGAGAAAACGAGCGGGACGTATTGGGTGGTCGCGAACCTGTTTGGGGTTCGCAATTCGCTGGTTCGCCTCCGGACGTTCTGCCTGGAGGACAAGGAAGCCAGCAATACCCGCATTGCCGAACTGGTGTCCACGCTCAATCTACGGCGACGGCTACAGGAATGGCTTCAAAACCTGTCGCTGCAAAACTTGCCGATTTCGACCGTGCGGCAACTGCGAAAAACGATGCGTGACAGCGTCCGTGCCTATGTCCAGGAAAAAGGTTCCGATGTCCTGCAAGATCTCGGTAAGTCAGTTGATTGGGAGAACGTAGCCACGTTGATTCTCAACCGCTTACGGTCTTCTGATGTAGTGAATTCATCACTTGAAGTCATCAGTCTGGATCTGGCGCTGATCCTGGAACGCTATTTAGAGCGCGATCTGGAGTCGCTGGTAACTCAAGTCATTCCCATCTTAAATATTGACCAGGTGATCATTGACCGTGTCAAAGCGACCGCCCCCGAGGATCTGGAAAGCGCCATTAACGGCATTGTCAAAAGTGAGCTACAGGCGATCGTCAACCTGGGCGGTATTCTGGGGCTGGTGATTGGGCTACTCCAGTCTGCCTCGCTGTTACTGCGCTAAAGCGCATCCAGACGTTCGGTTGCCTGGCGCAATCAGCGGTCTAACCATCTACCACGGCAATTGGCTGCCGTCCCAGGAAAAGAACTCGCCGCTATCACGTTCCTGAAGGCCATCGAGTACGGTCAGCAATTGTTGCACGGTGCGATCGACTGAAAATAATTTCTCCGGCGGCACATTGCGCTGAAAGGGCTTGGACAGTTGGGTATCGGTCGTACCGGGATGCAGGGTCACAACAATCGCGCGGGGACAGGTGCGCCTGTATTCGATTGCGACTGTTCGCATAAACATATTGAGCGCGGCCTTTGATGCCCGATAGCCATACCAGCCGCCCAGCTGGTTGTCACCAATGCTGCCCACTTTGGCCGAAATCGTCGCCAAAATGGCGCGATCGCGGTGCTTGAATAACGGCTGCAAGTGCTTGGCCAGCAACACCGCACCGATACTGTTCACCTGAAAATAGCGCAGCAGTTGATCCGAATTGAGCTGCCGGAGACTTTTTTCGGGTTGCATAGTGCCGTCATGCAGCACACCCACGCAGTTGATCACCCAATGCAGCGCCGTCGTCTCCGTTTGGATATCTCTAACAACATTCGCAATCTGCCCTTCATTGGTAATATCCATCGGCAAACAGCGCAGGCGTGGATCGGCGATCGCCAGCAAATCTGACGGCGGACGGCGATAGGTGGCATACAGGCGATCGATACGTTGATCCTGCAACAACTGCCGCACAAACTCTAACCCAATGCCCTGCCCTGCCCCCACAACCAGTGCCGTCATCGGGGGGCGATCGCGAACTGAATCGGTCGAGGAATTCACCACTGTTTTATGCATCCAAACCGCTCCGAGCATATCATCTAACGCTTTAGACGCAATCAGCCAGCTACCGTGCGGTCAGCCGAGGATGCAGCCATGACCCGGAACCGATCGCCGCAACCCGTGCGTCCCTAAAATCAGCCGAACATATGGCCCGCTGTCTTCTGACTGCGGCCCCTGCCTTTTGTCTCCTGCCCACTGAAACAATGTCAGGCTAGACACACTCAATGCAAGAGAGGCTGTTAAGATTCAGAAAACAAGACTCAGCATTCTTCCGGTATCTCATGAGCGACACAGTCCTGCAAGTCAATCACCTTGAAGTCCAGTTTCAATCGGATGGGCGGTTGGTTAAAGCGGTGGATGGGATTTCGTTTACAGTCAAACGGGGCCACACGCTGGGTATTGTGGGCGAGTCGGGTTCAGGAAAATCAGTAACATCGCTGGCAGTGATGGGATTGGTGCCGTCTCCTGGAAAGGTGACAGCGGGCGAAGTTCTGTTTTGGGGAGCCGAGCGTGGTGCACAGGCGATCGACCTCACCAAACTACCCAAGCGGCAGCTTGAGGACTACCGGGGCGGCGAGATTTCAATGATTTTCCAGGAGCCGATGAGTTCGCTTAACCCGGTCTATACGATCGGATTTCAGTTAACGGAAGCGATCCGGCTCCACAAGCGCATTACCAAAGAGGAAGCCGAGCGTGAGGCGATCGCGCGTCTCCAGGAAGTGCGCCTGCTGCCAGATGATGAGGTGATGAAACAGCAGTATCTCACTGATCTCCAGCAAAACCGCCCGGATGTCCCATTACCAGCGGCTCCAGAAATCAAGCATCAGGTGTATCGTCAAAAAGCGGCGTTTCTCAACCGTTACCCCCACGAATTATCGGGCGGACAGATGCAGCGAGTCATGATTGCGATGGCGATCGCCTGTGACCCGGCCCTGTTGATTGCGGATGAACCCACGACAGCGCTGGATGTGACGGTACAGGCAACCATTCTAGACCTGCTGCGCGATCTGCGCGATCGCCGGGGCATGTCCATGATGTTCATCACCCACGATCTGGGGTTAATCGCCGAGATTGCCGACGAAGTTGCTGTCATGTATCAGGGCAAAATTGTCGAAGCTGGCCCTGTCTGGCAAATCTATGCCAACCCTCAGCATCCCTACACCAAAGGATTACTCACCTGCCGTCCCCGACTCGATCGCCGGCTGCATCACCTGCCCACCGTGTCCGACTTCATGCAGGTCAGCACGTCTCCATCAGGCGAACTGCTGATTGAAGAGCGCGAAACGACGGTCGATCGTGCCCTCCAGCTCGCCCGCGAAGTGAGTCCAGAGGAACTCAATCAGCGTTTGGCAACCCTCCAACAGGCCGAACCGCTGCTGTCGGTACAAAAATTGCGCGTCCAGTTCCCGGTGCGGGGCGCGTTTGGGCAAACCAAGCGCTACTTCGTGGCCGTGAGGGATGTTTCCTTTGATGTTTACCCGGGCGAAACGCTGGGGCTGGTGGGTGAGTCTGGCTGCGGCAAGTCCACGCTGGCACGCGCCATTCTGCAACTCATCAAACCGACCAGTGGCAACGTCCGCTTTGACCACCAGGAAGTCACGACCCTGCCGCCAAATGCGATGCGACAGCTCCGGCGAGAGATGCAAATTATCTTCCAAAACCCCTTCGGTTCACTCGATTCTCGGATGTCGGTTGGGAAGGCCATCATGGAGCCAATGCTGATTCACAGCAAGCCCAAAAATCGTCAGGAGCAGCGGCAACGAGCGGTATACCTGCTCGAACGAGTGGGGCTGACCGCCGATGCGATGAGGCGCTACCCGCACGAGTTTTCTGGTGGTCAGCGTCAACGCATCTGCATTGCTCGATCGCTCGCCCTCAACCCCAAATTCATCATCTGTGATGAGTCGGTATCAGCGCTGGATGTGTCGGTGCAGGCCCAGGTGCTCAATCTGCTGAAAGAACTCCAGAGCGAGTTTAACCTCACCTACATCTTCATTTCCCACGATTTGAGCGTGGTGAAGTTTATGAGCGATCGCATTATGGTGATGAACAAAGGTGAAATCGAAGAGATCGGCCCCTCCGAAAGCATCTACCGCGAACCGCAAAAAGACTACACGCGTCACCTCATTTCGGCGATTCCAAACAGCAGCCTCGACCATATCCGCGATCGCCAGACGCAGCGCGGCATCTCGGTTGGGTAAAAACGAATAGCCAGCGCCAGGAAACGTTTCACCTTACTGGATGGTTCGCGATCGCGCTACGAGCAGGAACTAAACACATCAGGATCGACTGGCTTGCACTGAAACCGGCAACGAAACTGGCACGATCCCGCGTACGCATTTCTTTGGCACCCGAAAACCGGCACTCAAAGTATCAGAGACCGGGAAATCGGTAAACTGGCGACGATCGAGGCAGTATTAGCCCACCCAGGGGCGATCGTTTGCTCGACTAACGCCTTTACCTGGGAGTCGGCTGGAACGCCTTGATCACCCTCTATCCAGTGCTGCCGCCTTCGCGACGACGGATTAGAAAACCTGATTTATTTTAATGATATTTACTATAAATCGCGAAAAGTTTAATGGTGCGAAAGGCACGATTCAGGACGTTTTTAACCCAGTTTCACGCTTTATTCGGGAAAAAATATCCATTTGACATTCTTAACAGTATTACAGTTTTGGTTTTTATAACTATAATTAAGGAAAGCCAGAATGAGCGAGTCGATTAATGGGCACTTCAACAACCTCCGACCATGCCGGGGGAAATCATCCAGTACCGCTGGCGATCGCTTCATCGCCTGATTCACTATCCGCGATCGAGGGTCACAGCGCGGTCAGTTCAGCTACCAAACCGGAGCGATCGACTACTGTTGATGCGCGGCTGGACGATCAATCTCTCACCGTGCTCCCGCAGGATTGCAGCCTGCTTACAGATCTGTATCAGCTCACGATGACGGCCTGCTACGTCGGCGAGGCGATGGATCAACGGCAGGCCAGCTTCGAGCTATTTACGCGGCGGTTGCCAGAGGGCTTTGGTTATCTAGTCGCGATGGGGTTGGCACAGGCGATGGACTATCTGGAAAATTTTCGCTTTAGTCAGGCGCAGTTGGCCGCGTTGCAGGCAAGCGGGATCTTTGCTAACGCGCCCGATCGCTTCTGGTCATTGCTGTCAGATGCCCGCTTCAGCGGCGATGTTTGGGCAGTCCCAGAGGGTACAGTGGTCTTTGCCAATGAGCCACTGCTGCGCGTCGAAGCCCCACTCTGGCAAGCCCAAATCGTCGAAACCTACTTACTCAACACGCTGAACTACCAAACCCTGATTGCGACCCGTGCCGCTCGTTTGCGCGACACGGCTGGCCCCCAGGCAACTCTGTTTGAGTTTGGGACACGGCGGGCATTTGGGCCTCAAGCATCGGTTTGGGCCGCGCGAGCAGCCCTGGCGGCGGGGTTAGACGCCACCTCTAACGTGCTGGCCGCACTCAAGCTGGGGCGCAAACCCGTGGGTACAATGGCACACTCACTGGTCATGGCTCTGGCGACGACCGAAGGCAGCGAAGCCGAGGCATTTACGGCCTTCCATCGCTACTTTCCCGGTGCGCCACTGTTGATCGACACCTACGACACGATCGCCGCGGCAAAGCAGCTCGCGGTCAAA
>JAJPKC010000104.1 GCA_021323955.1 Oscillatoriales cyanobacterium Centralia_MAG_596
GAAATTGTAATCAAGCAGTTAGAAGGCCCAATTCCGAAGCCTGTCGGTGTGGCGGGTGCCACGGTGCTGGGGGACGGTCGCATCATGCCGATTGCGGACGTACTGGAGCTGATTGACCTCTCAATGGGACGTATCCGCAAGGATGTGGGTGGTTCCCTGTGGGAACAAACTGGCGCAACGATAGTGCAGGAAGCCCCGGCGGCCAAGACCGAACCAACAGTGCTGATTGTGGACGACTCCATTACGGTACGTGAACTGTTGTCGATGACCTTCAACAAAGTCGGCTATCGCGTTGAGCAGGCACGCGATGGGCAGGAGGCCTGGGAGAAGCTCCGCGCTGGGCTGCCGTGCGATATTGTGTTCTGCGACATCGAGATGCCTCGTATGGACGGCCTGGAACTCCTCTCTCGCATTCAAAAAGACCCCAACCTCAACCACCTCCCGATCGCGATGCTGACCTCGCGGGGGGCCGACCGTCACCGTCAGATGGCGTCATCTCTGGGAGCCAGCGGCTACTTTACCAAGCCTTACCTGGAAGAAGCACTCCTCGACGCGGCTCAACGAATGCTCAAAGGCGAAGTCCTGATTTCCAGCAGCAACACCTAGTTTCGGAGATTGTCTCCGTCTTAAAGCAGGCTTACCTTGAATTCAGTCAGGATCGTACCTGGGGTAACTTTTGTGTACTTGTTGTTAACTTGGAAAGACGTTGATTTTGCGTTAGGTAATACGTTCTTCATCGCCGCAATCACGACTCAAATCTTGACTTATTTCTGGTTTGTCACGTTGGGTCTAGTTAGTGCGTGCATTTATCTGCGCTGCATTCAAAAGCCTGCGCCTCAGACACCACTAAGACGGACGCTTCAAATCGCTCCATTTCTGCTGACTTTAGGCATCGTTATTTGTGGTGGTGTGTGGCGCGGCAACCTCCCTCAGAAGTTCTATCCCTGGGCAACAAATATTGTTGTAATGCTGCTACTGCTCCATTTCCCAATTTCAGGGGTGGCGATCTGGCGATCTAGAGGACGACGCGGATTTGTTGCCGCGTTATCGCTGCTTCAATTGTATTTGTCCTTATGCAGTAGTTTTGTAAGCTCCATGTCCATAGCAGACACTTGGCTATGAGCTTTTAAGCCCATGTTTTAATTTCAGGGTATTCAATTTTTAGTCACTAATCTAGCACTAGATCCTATTTCTGCTCAAGAGTTAAAAGTAGTTGAAAATGAACTAGGTTGTTTATTTCCTGATGACTACCGTGCGTTCATCACAAATTTTGGCTCAGGTGAACTGGACTTGGAGCATACACGCATTTGACCCACAAAATATCCTAAAAAATTATCTTCGTGAAGCTTGCGATCGACTGGCAGAATACTGATTTTGGAATCGAAACTTAACAGTCTTGATGCAAGCTCATGCAGTCGAATGTGTTCCTTTTTTTATAGTTTCTCTGGTGACGATATCATCTTTCACCCATCTGATTGAGCACGTTGATTCACCTTGCTCCATGAGGGAGAGGACGTAATGGTCGTTCAATCATTTCTCGATCTTTGTGATCTCTATGCTCGCAAGTGTGATGGACAACCACCCTTTCAATTCTCACGTTATAAGTAGTCTCTAAGCATTTATGAAGCATAGAGATGCGGGTTGAACTGGACAGTAATCACACAGGTGAAAATGCAAGCGTTGCGATCGCTAGATGTTATTTGGAGCTGTAGCCCCGAATAACGTGAGTGTGTTCTTAGAATAGAGTAGGAAACTCGGTTTCTTACTGTGACCCATCGCTATGCTTAATCATCTTCGCTGGATGGCGATCGCGCCGCCAGCAGTATCCGAAGCGCTAATTGCCCATGCGCTCACCCGCGATTTTTACCGTGAGGTGGAATATCGCGAAGAGTTTGAACAATATTGCGATTGGTACCATCGCACGGCAACTGCCAACCGCGAAGAACATCAACGGATGCAGAGAGATTTGAATCTACTGGCGTGGTTTAATCGCGGGCGTCGATGAAACGTACCGTTATGACACCTGTTCCAACTCGTTTTTGTGAAAATGGGCGCGAAACTTTTTGTCGAACTTGACCAGGTATGGCAGGTTAGCGCTCACTGGCTTGCCGTGTAGTTCGCGAATTATTTGAATAACTTCCCCTTCCTGCCCCTGTAGATCAAAAGGGGCATTGCGGTGCTCCGGGTGATGGTAAACAATAACGGATGTCGCCACACGGACACGACTTCCAACTGGGAAAGTTTCGCCAACTTGCATAACTAGAAATTCCTGGGTAGCAGCCATTGCTGCTGTCAGCACGACTCAAATACATTGAACAATTTCTTATCTTTGCATAAGACTGTCCCCTTCCTACAGTCCTGGTAACACTCGCTCACGGAATTGTTGAAAACTACGCGGGTTTAATTGCGACCAGGCAATCAGACTAATACCACCACCCAGCAGCAATAGGGCGATTAGCCCGACCCCTGTGAGCAGACGGCGCGAGCCACCGCGTTGAGCGTTGCTCGTGCTCGCTGGTTCAGGCGTTGCCGGAAAATCTTCTTGTAAGAGCGCTCTGGATGCGGGCGACCACTCAGACTCCTCTCTACGGCTCTCACTAGCCCTTGGCAGGGATGGCTCTGAGACTGGTGTGGAAACGCTACAGCGGAGCAGCACGACGGACGTATTATCGTGACCGTTCTTCGCATTCGCCAGCTCAATCCAGTTCTTGACCGCTAGCTCTAGAGCATGCTTGCCTTTGAGGATAGCGTCTGCATCGGTTGCCCAGGTTTGTTCCACCAGCCCATTGTCGCTAAGTCCATCTGAACACAAGAGCAGGATGCCATCCTCTTCCAGAATGAAGCGCTGCACGGTTGGCCGCAGGAACTCAGCGTCGCGCGTACCGATCGCCTGTGTTAAAGCACCTGCATCAGGGCGTTGCAGCGCTTCACGGTAGAGCGATCGCCCCAGACGCACTTCTCGCGTCACAACATCATCATCGACGGTTAACTGATGACAGTAGTGGGCTGTGATCCAGTAGGCGCGACTGTCGCCAACATTGACCAGATACAGCTCATGTCCGGTGCCTGCTGTTTCTGCTGCGGTATGGAGATGCTGCGGCACTTGCAGTGCCATGACCAGCGTTGTCCCCATCCGGCGACGATCCTCACGTCCCTGAGTATCGTTCTGGCTGGCAATCAGGTTATTGACTACGCGTACAGAAGCTTCTAGCTGCTGCGTGAGTAGTTCGGGAGGCACCAGCTCTGTCTGTTCGGCAATTTCGGCCAGGAGCGCCTGAGCCTGGAGTTTGAGTGACCGCACAGCCGTTTGACTGGCAACCTCCCCACCTTCGTGGCCGCCAATACCGTCGCAAACAATTGCCAAGCGCGCGGCGATCGACTCTGATTGGGTCTCCCCATCGTTGCCAGCCGGATAGCAGGCATCTTCGTTGTGCGATCGCTGTGGGCCAGTGTCTGTTGCGCCGACGATTTTCACCCGGAGTGGTAGTTCAGCAGATTGTGTCATCAACAGTTGATTGAGCTGAGTTGCGATCGTGTTGAAGGCGGCACCACCTTGCATTTGACGGCAAATGGCCTGCAAGGGCTGCATAACGTCTGGTCTGGCGTGGACTGTCCATTCCAGCCAGAGATTAGCCAAATCGGTGAGTTCAGGTGGGGAGGGATCTGCTGTTACACCGGGTGTCGCCAGCACATCGGCATCATTAAACAACTGGCACAAGCGAACACGCCAGCCTTCGACGCGGATATTATTTGCGGCAAGCATACTAGAGGCGACACCCTGTTCGAGCAGCACGGGCCAGAGTTGGAGCAGTTGCCAGAGCCAATAGATCTGCCGAATGGCCGTCGCCTGTGGCCAGACAGCAGCGATCGCGGGAAACAGATTGCCCTTCGCATCCAGTGGCACATTGTCGAGGAGAAAAATTGTCCCCGCCGGGAGCGTCGCCGTTTCAGGGCAAAAGCCATAGACTTCAGGAACGTGCAGCCGCCGTGGGTAAAGATGCAAATAAGGCAGCACATCATCTGACCAGTCGGTCGGCACATCTGGCATGAGACTCGGTTGCGTGTCGAGCCAGATTTGGGGTGCCTTGACATAATAGCGGCCAGCAACCTGTGCCTCAGCCGGAAATCGGTTCGCCTCACGCCCCACAGCCCATAAGTAGCGGTAAATGAGCGGTGTCTGGCATGCATCGCATACCAACTTCCCCAGGGTGTTTAAGGGCGCGGCACAGTTTGGATTGGGGCAGCAAATCTGCGGCTTGGCATCACTCATGGACGATCGGGGATCTCACGTATTAACGGCTTTAGTTTGCTGATCTAACGTTGCGTTGCTTGCCCAAACAATTGATGACAGTCAGGACTAGACTGGTGATACGACCACCGCTGTAAGCGTTGACGAACATTAAGGGGCTACCACGCAAAGGCCAATCAAGTTGGTCTTATGTAATTTCAGGGAACTCTATTACTAGCGTGTCTTTGGTCAATTTAGACTAATTGCCTATCAACTATAGGGGGGAAATTGGCAATCACGCGCAATTGCATTCTTAAGAAATTTGTCGTTCTCACAATCCGAAATGTGGTCTTTGCAGACTGGATTTAGTAATGGCGATCGCGATCTGTGTTCATTCACACTTTCAGGAATGGTTATATGGCCTTGAATCCAACGGTGATCTGGCTGTTAGTCGGAGCAGTTCTTTGTATTATCGAATTTGTTGTGCCCACTGCATTTGTCGCCTGTGTGATGGGCGTGAGTGCGTTTGTGGTTGCAGCCGTGTCGCACGTTATGCCTTTTGGGTTCCAGGTCGCACTTTGGGTTGTATTATCACTGGCGCTGGTGGTCTATTCCCGTCGTCTGGTGCGGCAAAAGGTAGCGCGCAAGTTCGACGCGACCGAAGCCGAAACGTTAACTGAAATTGCACCAGGAAAGCTGGGACGCGTTCGATATGAAGGCAACTCATGGGCGGCTCGGTGCGAAGACCATGAGGTGACGATCGCCCCCAATCAAAAGGTTTACGTTATTGCCCGTCGCGGCACAACGCTGATTGTCATGCCAGAGCATCTACTGCATTCATAAAACGCAATCAGCAAATTAAACAAACGTACAAAAATAATTACGAACTAGGAGACAACCGCAATGTTTGGTTGGTTTTTGGCCCTATTAATTGGTGGTGGCGGGATCGCGCTCTCGTCCGCCAAAGTCATTCAGCAGGGGAATGAGGCCCTGGTTGAGCGGCTCGGTGTCTACGATCGCAAGCTGGAACCAGGACTGAAGTTTGTCGTGCCGATGATGGAACGGGTGGCCTATCAGGGCACGATCCGGGAGCGCGTTTTGGATATTCCACCGCAGCCGTCCATTACCCGCGATAACGTTTCGATTACGGTGGACGCTGTCGTTTACTGGCGCATTGTCGACATGGCAAAGGCTTACTACAAGGTGCAAGACCTCCAGTCTGCCATGGTCAACCTGGTGCTCACTCAGATTCGTGCTGAAATGGGCAAAATGGAACTGGATGAGACGTTTACTGCTCGATCGCAAATCAACGATCTCCTGCTACAAGAACTGGATGAAGCGACCGATCCCTGGGGTGTTAAGGTGACTCGGGTAGAGTTGCGAGACATCATTCCGTCCCAAGCCGTGCAAGAATCGATGGAACTGCAGATGTCCGCAGAGCGCCGCAAACGGGCGGCTATCCTCACGTCTGAAGGCGAACGCGAAGCCGCCGTAAACTCTGCCAGAGGTAAAGCAGAAGCACAAGTCCTGGATGCCGAAGCCCGTCAGAAGTCGCTAATTTTGCAGGCAGAAGCCGAACAAAAGGCAATCGTCCTTCGCGCTCAGGCAGAACGGCAAAATCAAGTCCTGAAAGCTCAGGCAACGGCTGAAGCCATCCAGATTGTCAATCAGTCGCTCAAATCCGATCCCAAGGCACTGGAGGCCAGCAAAATGCTTCTGGCGCTAAACTACCTGGAGATGGGCAGCACGATCGGCAAGAGCGATAGCAGCAAAGTCATGTTTATGGATCCGCGTAGCATTCCCGCAACGTTGCAGGGCATGTTGTCGATGGTTGAGAACGGAAAGGAAGGGTAGGAAAACGATCAAAGGCTAAAGATAAAAGGCTAAAGGATTTATCCTTTAGCCTTTTCTGATTTGATTGCTGCTTCTAGCGCGATCGCTTCTCACTATAAGTTGAGACAAGTTGAGACGAATCTGTTACCGCTTACTGGTGTCCACAGCTTTTTCACATTTCTTCTCTAGACTGGAAGCATCAAGCAAGCAGTGACGATATCTCTCTTGCGGTCTGCCCCCTACAGGAACCGCAACCTTGCCTTGCTTGCAGGACTGCCCACATTGCAGAGAGCAGACTGGCAAAGTAAGCATCCGACAGACGTGGATTGCCTCACCACGATGGCTGCTTCAACGGCCTGTTTAGCTTTCCAGTATTACGCTATTGACCTCTACCAAGCAGGATCGTTGCTGTATGACGTTAATCATGCCTTCTTTTAGTTCGCCACAGCATGAACTGGCAGCACTCCGTCAGGAGATTGTATTCTTGCAGCAACAGGTTGACCAAGCGAGACTTGCAGAGCGACGATCGCACGCAAACGCGCAATGTTATCGAAAAATTTTAGATGCGCTTCCCAATGCCGTTTTTCTGCAAGCAGCAGACTCCCAAGTTCTCTACGGCAACAAGGCATTTCACGATCGCGATGCTGGATCGGATAACAGCCTATTCGGTGACAACGAGACAATTCAGTGGCTTGAAACCATTGCCTTTTCTAACGGAGAAGATGATCACCCTACGACTGCCACCGTTGGAGCAGTCATCTCTCTGCCCGAATCATGCCCTACCGCTGCAGCCACCAGAGCGCAGGAAGCGTTCTTAGACAGTGTTTATCATGGCACTGAGCACTTGATCTGTCTTATCAACGTGCTGGGCGATGACAATTTTCAGTTCGTTGGTTGGAATGATGCAACCGAGCGAGCAACGGGCATTGCCAATGCAGCAATCGTGGGCAAGACTCCAGAAGACGTTTTTGGCTCTGATGAAGGGGCAAGCGTGCGCCAAAACTACCGCCAGTGCGTGCAGACCGCCGCCGCCATTCACTATGAGGAATGTCTGACGTTCAACGGGCAAAAAAGCTGGTGGCTAACCACGTTAAATCCCTTAAAAGATGAATCAGGCAACGTTTACCGCTTAATCGGCACAACGTTTGATATCACAAGTCTTAAGCAAACTGAGGAAATTCTACGTCAGAGTGAGAGCAAGAATCGAGCCTTGATCAGTGCGCTTCCTGACCTGATTATGCGGATGACGGGCGACGGCATTTATTTAGACTTCTTTGCAGCGTCAGTCTTTAAACCCCACGGTAGCCCTGCCCTGATCGGTAAAGACCTCAGTAGTAATTTCCCTGGCGAACTGGCAAGTTTGCGCTTGCAGCACATTCGGCAAGCATTAAAAACTGGCACTATTCAAATCTATGAGCAACAGATTTTAATCGAGGGTGAGATCCGGACAGAGGAAGTGCGGATTGTGGTTTGTGGCGAAGATGAGACTCTGGTGATTGTCAGAGATGTGACCGACCGCAAGCGCATTGAAGAAGAGCTGCGCCAAACCAACGAAGAACTGGAACGACGCGTTGAGGAACGTACTCTGCTGCTCCAACAAACCGTTGCGAACCTGGAACAGGAAATGTGCGATCGCCGTGCCGCTGAAATTGCTTTACAACAGAGCGAGCAGCGCTTCCGAGATGTGAGCGAAGCGGCTGGGGAATACATCTGGGAATTGGATGTCTACGGGATCTATACCTTTGTGACAGAGAGGGTAAAAGCTGTGAAAGGCTTTGAGGCTTCGGAACTGCTTGGGCACAGTCCCTTTGAGTTCATGCCGCTTGAAGACATCGAAGTTGTAGAAGCGATTTTACAAGAGGCATCGGCACGCAAAGGCAGTTTTCAGCTTCAGCATCGCAACATTACGGCTTCAGGCGAGATTGTTTGGGAGGAGGTCAACGGGGTTCCCCTGCTCAATGACCAGGGTGACATTGTGGGGTTTCGGGGTGCTGGGTTGAGTATCACCGATCGCAAACGAGCGGAGACACAGCTCCAGGAATCTCGCCAGCTCTTGAAACTTGTGATCGATACCATTCCACAAGCCATTTTCTGGAAGGATCGCCAGTCTATTTTTCTTGGCTGCAACCAACGCTTTGCGATCCTCTCTGGCTATCACTCGCCCAAAGAGGTCATTGGCAAAACCGATTATGAACTGCTGTTGGAACCAGAAGCCGCCGCCTTTTACCAGGAGTGCGATCGACGGGTCATGGCATCCAATACAGCCGAATTAGGCATCCTTGAAGCGAAGCAAACGTCAGACGCAGAGCAAACCTGGACAGAAGTCAATAGGGTGCCGCTGCATGATACTCAGGGTCATGTCATCGGCATTCTGGGTACTTTCCAAGACATTACCGAACGCAAACAGGCTGAATTAAAGCTGCAAAGCCTCAATACAGCACTGGAACAGCGCACCACTCAGCTCACTGATGCCCTCGCCCAACTCAAGCAATCCCAGCAGCAACTGATTCAAACTGAAAAAATGTCCTCGTTAGGACAGCTGGTGGCTGGGGTCGCGCATGAAATCAATAATCCTGTCAACTTCATCCACGGCAACCTCTCCCACGCTCATGACTACACCCAGGATTTACTGCACTTGATCGACCTCTACCAGCAGCATTATCCCAACCCAACCCAGGTGATTGCTGATGAAATTGAGGCGATCGACCTGGAGTTTTTGACCGCGGATTTGACCAAGCTGTTGCAGTCCATGCGGATGGGAACTGACCGCATCCGCGAGATCGTGCTCTCCCTGCGCAACTTCTCCCGACTGGATGAAGCGGAAGTCAAGGATGTCGATATTCATGACGGTATTAACAGTACGCTGACCATCTTGCACAACCGTCTCAAAGCAGGGGCTGAACGTCCCGAAATCCAGGTGGTGAAAGACTACGGGCAGCTACCGCTGGTGGAATGTTACCCCGGTCAACTCAATCAGGCCTTTATGAACATTCTGGCAAATGCCATTGATGCGCTGGAAGAAGCCAATGCCAAACGGACGTATCAGGAGAACAAGGAGAACCCCAGTCAAATTACCATTCAGACCTCCCTGCTCGACTCAAAGTGGATCAAAATTGTCATTTCTGATAATGGTGTTGGGATGCCTGAATCAGTGCGCAAGCGCATTTTCGATCCCTTTTTCACGACGAAAACTGTTGGTAAAGGGACGGGGATGGGGATGTCGATTAGCTACCAGATTGTGACTGAAAAACATGGGGGGACGTTCGATTGTTTCTCCAGCCCTGGTGAAGGTACAGAATTTATCATGCAAATCCCGATTCAACAGCAAATTCATACTGCTGTCTAAGCGGGTGATGCTTCAGGGAGCTGGTGCCGTCTGCTCCTTTTTGGAGCCTTCATAGAACCCCTTTGGCTCAATCAAGCTCAGGCGCATCTTCTTAACTTAAGCAGGCCCAATCGCCTCGATCGCGGCTTCTAATGCAATCGCCACATGTGTCCAGTGAGTGCCACCCTGACAGAAGACGGTGTAGGGTTCGCGTAAGGGCCCGTCAGCGGAGAATTCGGAGGTGCTGCCGTCGATAAAGGTGCCGCCTGCCATCACGAGCTGGCTTTCGTAACCGGGCATGGCGGCGGGTACAGGGTCGAGGTAGGAGCCGATCGGCGAATGTTGTTGAATCGCCCGACAGAAAGCGATGAGCTTTTCGGGGGTGCCAAGCTGAACGGCCTGAATCACATCGCGTCGAGGGGCTTGCGGGAGAGGGTTGACGGGATAGCCTAACTGGTCAAAGGTATAAGCGGTCAGGTGATTGCCTTTCATCGCTTCGCCCACCATCTGCGGCGCGAGAAATAAGCCCTGAAACAGCAATCGGTTCTGATCAAAGGTCGCGCCACCGGAACTGCCGATCCCAGGAGCCGTCAGACGGCAGGTTGCGGCTTCAACCAGATCAGCACGTCCAGCTACATAGCCACCTGCGGTGACGATCGTGCCGCCTGGATTCTTGATCAATGAACCAGCCATTAGATCTGCTCCCACTGCGGTCGGTTCTCGATCGGCGACAAACTCGCCATAACAATTATCGACAAAGCACACTGTGTCAGGATTTTGCCGCTTGACAATCGCCACAATTTTTTCGATATCGGCGATCGCCAAGCTAGACCGCCAGGAATAGCCACAGGAGCGTTGAATCAGAACCATGCGGGTGTCTGGCTTAACGGCAGATTCCAAAGCCTGCCAGTCGATCGTGCCCAGTTCGGTCAAAGCCAACTCCCGATAGCGAATGCCAAACTCTGCCAGGGAACCCTGCTGATGGCCCCGCACACCAATGACTTCTTCTAGCGTGTCGTAGGGGGCACCGGCCACGGCGAGTAGTTCATCACCGGGCCGGAGGATACCATAGAGGGCACAGGCGATCGCGTGCGTTCCCGAGACAAACTGTACCCGCACCGCCGCTGCTTCCGCACCCACAATTTGGGCAAAAACCTGGTCAAGCACCTGTCTTCCCAAATCATCATGCCCGTAGCCTGAGACGCTGCTAAAGTGATGCGGTCCCACGCGATGCTCACGAAAAGCAGCCAGCACTCGCTGCAAATTTTCCTTGACCTGCGCGTCAATACCAGAAAAAATCAAAAATAGTGCCTGCTCTGCTCCTCCTAACGGATGAAAGCTGCTCATTAGTGCCTCATTTTTTTCTAGAATACGCTAGGTGCGTTCTGAGCATCGCCGTGATTACCAGCCTCAGGTTGCATTCACTCTTCTACTAGATGAGTGAAACTGAATTGTCGCGCAGATTGGCACCATATCCACATAGAGATGAATGAATGACTGTTGCAACTTCTAACAAATTAAAATTTGACTTCCCCGTGATCCTGTTCATGGCGATCGTTCACGGCGGCGCACTCTTGGCTCTCCTGCCAGCAAACTTTAGCTGGTCAGCAGTCGGTGTTGCGCTCCTTTTACATTGGGTCACAGGCGGACTGGGAATCACGCTAGGATTTCATCGCCTCTTGACTCATCGCAGTTTTCAGGCACCGAAGTGGTTAGAGTATTTCCTCGCATTTTGCGGCACATTAGCGTGTGAGGGTGGCGTGATTGACTGGGTCGGAATGCATCGACTGCACCATCTACACTCTGATCAAACGGCTGATCCACATGACTCAAATCGTGGGTTTTGGTGGAGCCACATGGGTTGGATGCTACGCGAAATTCCGGCACGCGATCAAATCGCTCGATTTACCAGGGATCTTTATGATGATCCAGTTTATCAATTCTTAAATACGTTTTTTATTCCACTGCAAATCCTCCTTGCGGCGGGGCTTTACCTGCTTGGTGGCTGGCCCTTTGTCGTGTGGGGCGTTTTTGTGCGTCTGGTGGCTGTATTCCACTGTACCTGGCTGGTTAACAGTGCCACACATCAATTTGGCTACCGTACGTACGAATCGGGCGATCGCTCCACTAACTGTTGGTGGGTCGCACTGCTTACTTACGGCGAAGGTTGGCACAACAATCATCATGCCTTTCAACATTCGGCCCGTCACGGGTTGCAGTGGTGGGAGCTTGATATCACCTGGATGACAATTCAGCTACTTCAAACACTGGGGTTAGCGAAAAAGGTGAAATTAGCCGAGAAAGACGGCTAATTGATGAAGGCTGAAGGGAGAGGGATCAGACATTTGACATTAGTTTGATGCATCCTTCCTCCTTCCCCTGCCACTTCTGCCGAAGATCGCTGATGGGTTAAGGTGCAATTTTCTACGTCAGGATGTGATACGCCATGTCCTGACGAAATTGCTTAATTCGCGATCCTTAGAATTGTCCTGTGCCTTGCACTTAGAATTGTCCTGTGCCCTGCACTTAGAATTGTCCTGTGCCCTGCACAATGTGCTTAACGGTCGTTAATGTCTCCAGGCTGATCAAGCCGCGGCGGTGTCCTTTCTGGTTCGACATGCCCAAAAAGATCGAGTCACCCCGTTTCGGATTGCGCGAAAAGCGGGGAGAGGCATTGATGTACGTTGAAGCGCTGTTCACACCGAGCGCAAACTGACGACTCTCCTGGTAGGACTCTGTCACCAGACAATCAGCATGACCACTGCTATAGAGATTAATCCAGGAAATCGCGGCATCCAGACTGTCAACGACTTTGAAGGCAACGATTTTGGCCAGGTATGCTTGCCGCCATTCCGCTTCTTCCACAAGCTGAACATCGGGAAATTCGGCAACTAACTCAGCGTCACCCCTGACTTCAAACCCTTTTTCTCTCAAGCTGTTCCAAAGAACGTTCAGTGATGACGGGTTTTGGTTACGGTGAATCAACACCTTTTCGATCGCATTGACCGGATCAGGCTCACTTTGATGACTGTCAAAAATCATCCAGCGAACCGCATCCAGGCTCCCCGAAGGAGACCAGTAGAGGTAGCAGTTGCCCATCGCTGACTTCAGCACGGGGGCTGTAGACTGCCGCACAATTTGCTGTACCAGGCTCGGACGACCATAGGGAATGATCAGGTTAATGTACTGATCCTGCACGATCAAATCGCGTACAGAAGCGCCCTGGTCGGACGGCAGAGACTGGAAGCATCCATCGGGTAGACCGAGGCGCTCAAGCGCGCCATACAGCGTTTTGGCAATCACCTGGTTAGAGTTACTGGCTTCGCTGCCACCCTTGAGGATCAGGCTATTGCCCGTCTTGATACAGAGTCCCGCCGCGATCGCGGCCAGCTCAGGAAACGCTTCGTAGATCAGCACAATCACGCCTAGCGGCATTAACTGTGAATAGGTCTGACAGTGGTCTATCTGGTAGGTTGCGTTCATGACCCGTCCGATCGGATCGGGCAGTTCGCTCAATCGTTGCAATATTTGAACAGCCGCCTGAATTCGCTCGGGTGTGAGTTTCAGCCATTCTAAGATTAAGTCGGGCACCGCCATCTCGCGACTGGCTTCAAGATCCAGCGTGTTGGCATCCAAAATTTCGTCTTGATGGTGTTTGAGCGCTTGTGCCATCGCTTGCACCGCCTGACTGCGCAGGGCACCTTTAGTGATTGCCATGTCCACAGAGGCGCGATGGGCCCGATGAACAGCCGCAATCGGATCAGACGATAGGCTAGGAAAGTCAGTTGTCATTGAGCTAACGCCTGTATGCCAGCAAAACCATCAATGCCGGAAGCAGCGCTAACAATAGCAGCACGATCGCCCAAAAAAGTAAGCCGGAGCCAGTGGGTGAGTTCAACGCCAGCAACAGCCCAATCACCAGCATCATCAAAATGACGCCCAGCGCGATCGACAAGTAGCTGGGCCCCAATCCAGCCGTAGAACCGTGCCATTGATGCCCATTCCAGCGCCATGTACGCTTGTAACGGTAACTGGTGGAGAGTTCCTCCAAAACGTAACCACCCTCTTCAACCACGAAGATCTGCTGGCAGCGGTTACAGCCAAACGCTTCAGTGAGCGCAATCTGAGTTAGCTGTCCTCGCCGCCGACAGGGACAGGGATAGTCTTGAGTAAGGTCAATCTTCTGGGATTTTTGAGGTTGCACAGGCGGCAGTAAAAAGCTTCTGGCAAAGGGTTACGCTGATATCCAGACTAGATATAGTGCCGATTTCTTAAGTTCTGCTGGTAGCCACCAATTAGGCACCTGTATTCAGGTCATCTCCCGTAGTCAGGTCATCTCATTATTACCGAGCGATACGATGGTCATCTGGCGCTTAATCCAAATATTATCATTCTCACTTCAATCTTGAATCCACTTTAGCAACACATCGCCGAGATTGACTGGTCGGGCAGGGCCACATTAAGACTGTAGCCCGTTGACTGCCCAATCGACCATCACACCAGCGCTACCGCCTATTTGGGAGCCATGCCTGGATACGAGGCTTACTTGCTGTGACTCGGCACTGGCGGGCGACCGTTTCGGTTTACTCTAGGACATTAGGTTGAACGGGCGCTTGAGGAGCATTGACCCTTGGCTGCTTAGACTATGTACACACGGTTCGCACTCGGATAGCGCTCAATCCGTTACCGCATGATTCCGTTTATGGCGTGATTGCTAGAAAAACGATGATTGGGGTAGACTCACCCTCCTCAATGTTCCTGACAATCAAGCGAAGCTGAGGCGTGAAATGACGCCTCATGACAATCCAACTGCTCCACCGTGTAGCTTGCCAGCATTAACCGTGAGGGTTCAGAATGCTGGGGCCAATCCTTAAAACGCCTTCTTCAAAGCCTCACGAATTTCGCGGACTTCAGATGTATCTGACCCGGTCACCATAATCACGACCTGCGTCTTGCCACCCGATGGAAAGCAGGTAATGGCAGCGGCGGCGTTATCTGTATGACCGTAAACATCGCTGTTGCCGACCTCAATGCCCTGGAGACCCTGCTGTCTCATGGCTGACTCAGCTTGACTGTAGCACTCGCGCACACTAGAGCTAATCGATTCCCGCCACCAAAACAATGCGGGGTAGTCTGCTAGTGCGGGGAGGGACAGGAGGATAGAGCCAAATCCAATCAGTGCAGCAACGCCAGTTTTAGCCGTTTTCATAGACCTTAAATATGATTAGAGAAAGGTACTGATGAAAACATTCTGCCCTTAACAACATTGAAGATCGGTGAAATGCTGCACTTCTTAATCAGGCCGTTAACTTAGCGCAATTGAGTATGAGTTTGCAGTGAATGTTCGCACCATGAAGCGGAATCTACCAATTGCAGGTGTGTGGGTTGGTGACGATCGCCAACAAGTGGAGTACGGGATCTGTCCTGCCAACCTCAGTTGGTCGAGTCATGATAGATGCTGACGCGGATCTCCTTACCTTCCTTGGCAAGTTTCTCCTCCATCTCGCGGACAACTTCCCGAACTGACTTGGTCTTGATACCCAGCGCCTCAGCGGCACGGCGCTTATGACTGAGCGTATTTTCGCGCACAAGTCCGGCGCGTAGCCACATCCAAAAGTCTCGCAACATCGGATTTCCTAGCTTATCTCAAAGAATTTAAAGACTCAGCGATCACCGCAGATGCGTTTGCAAAACGATTCTGTTTGCAAAACGATTCCAAAGTAGCGGCTGCATGTGAAGTCGTTGTGTCAATCCTGTGACGATCGCGCCTGAAGCGTCAGAATGACTCTTGGGCAAGCGAAACGCTGCCCTGTCTCAGGCGCAGAACAAAACCTCTTGACTGTAAGACCTGGAAGCGGGTAACGCGATTCGAACGCGCGACATTCACCTTGGCAAGGTGACGCTCTACCACTGAGCTATACCCGCGAAATTCAGACGATCTTTAGCTTCGCAAACAAGGGGCAGTCTGTCAACTAATTTTTCGATCAATTTTGTCTGAGCCTGTCTGGAGTAAATGATCGCCACACTATCTGTCGGCGCTAGTACGGCTTTCAGACCGTTCTGGAACGGTTAGTTTAGTATAGACAACGCCAGTAGCCTCACGACCAGGCTGGCATACCTCATTTACCCGATGGATAGCATTCACTTAAGCGGCATTCGCTGTTACGGCTATACTGGCGCGCTGCCAGAAGAGCAAGTTCTGGGGCAATGGTTTGAAGTCGATCTGACGCTGTGGCTGGATCTGGCGATAGCTGGACAAAGCGATCGTCTGGAAGATACGCTGGATTACCGATCGGTGATTGGGGCCGTGCAAACGCTGGTTAAAAGTGCAAAATTTGCTTTGCTTGAACGACTAGCATCCGCGATCGCGGATGCTGTACTGAACCCGGCGTCTAGCGTGCCTTCAATCCCAGTGCAGAAAGTTCGGGTGCGTCTTTCGAAGCCAGCAGCGCCAATTCCAGACTTTGGTGGCGTGATCGTTATCGACATGGAGCGATCGCGTTTAGCCATGCCTGACCATTGAACGCCAGTCAATAAAGCCAATAATTGAAACCAATAATAATTGAAACCAATATAGAAGCCTCACTCGCTTGTCAAAGCTGACAATCTAATGAGGCTAGAGACGCAGTTAGGAGGTATCTTGACCTTCAAGTTACCTAGAGAATTTCGAGTTTGGCGATCTTTTAATAAGTTCTTAAACTGTGTAAAGCAAATCTGCACTTCCCTTCACGTGGGTGCACCTTGACCACAACGCTTGTGTGCCACAATCGGTAGCAGCGATGCAATTGCCAGTCTACAGCTATTCCATACGTATTGATGCACTTAACCAGGGCTGGACGACATGCTAGGAATCCTGTTAAACGGACGCTATCGAGTCATTCAGGCATTAGGTAGCGGTGGGTTTGGCCAAACCTATGTCGCAGAGGATATTCTGCAACCCGATTGCCCTAAGTGCGTCATCAAGCAATTTAAGCCTGCCCGACAAGATCAGGAGTTTTTGCACATTGCTCGGCGTCTGTTTGCAACTGAGGTCGAGACGCTGCGAAAGCTGGGTGGTCATGACCAAATTCCCGCTCTCCTGGATGATTTTGAAGAGAACCAGGAGTTTTATCTGGCGCAGGAGTATGTGGAAGGACAGGCGCTTAGCGATGAGATTGCGGCTGTGGATCGACTGGATGAATCGATCGTGGTCGATATTCTCAAGGATGTGCTGAATGTTCTGGAGTTTGTCCACCAAAATCATGTTATTCACCGCGATATCAAGCCGGGAAACCTGATTCGACGGCGGCGCGACGGCAAGATCGTGCTGATTGACTTTGGCGCTGTGAAGGAGATCCAGACTCAGATTACAACGGTGTTTCCAGGACAGACCAATCTCACTGTTGGCATCGGTACTCAAGGGTATGGGCCGAGTGAGCAGATGATTGGTAAACCGCGTTATAGCAGCGATTTGTATGCCCTGGGCATGACCGCTATCCATGCACTAACAGGGCTGCAACCATTTCAGCTACCGACGCACCCTGAAACTGGTGAAGTCATCTGGCGTGACCAGGCTCGGGTGAGCACTGAGCTGGCCGCAATTTTGACTAAAATGACCCGCTATCACTTCAGTCAGCGCTACCAGTCTGCACAAGCAGCGCTGTATGCACTGGAGCATCCCACGGAAATTGTGGCTGATCAAACGCAGTTACCACAGACATTGCCAGAATACCCATCGACGGAGCCCTGGTACATTGCGCCCGATCGCCCCGGCCCCATTCCAGCAGGCCAGTCTGCACTATTGCAGTCGCCGCCTGTCCGGGAAGGATTGCGCGATCGCATTGCCGGTAAACGACCGCGCAGCCCAATGCGGGCTTCTCTGTTTATCGGTATGGCCAGCGTGGTTGTGACTGGACTCACTATGGGCATTCGCCAGATGGGATGGTTGCAGCCATTAGAGCTTGCGGTTTATGACCGTATGGTGCAGTTCCGTCCTGACCCCGGCCCCGATCCGCGGCTACTGGTAGTCGGTATCACTGAAGCGGATATTACGGCAGAGAAGCAATTTCCCATATCTGATCGCACCCTGGCGCGTGTGCTAGGCGTGCTTCAACGCAGTAAGCCCAGAGTAATTGGGCTGGATCTCCTCCGCAACATCCCGCAAGAACCGGGTCGCTCCGATCTGTTAGCGGCACTCAATTCGCCCAACGTCATCGCCATTACTAATTTGGGGAGTGCAAGTGTGCCAGCAACACCGGCACCAGCCGTCATGCCATTTAGTCGCATTGGGTTTAACGATTTTGTGCTGGATCCAGGTGATATTGTTCGGCGTAATTTGCTGTTTGCCGATAGCAATGAAACGGCAGACCAGAGTACGACAACGTTCTACTCATTTTCCCTGCGTCTGGCACTTGCGTATCTGGCAGCGCAGCAAATTTCGTTCCAACCGCGCGCCAATAATCCAGACGTGTTTCGGTTGGGCAAAGCCCAATTTAAGCCTTTAGAGAGTCAGTCAGGCGGCTATCAGGCGATCGACGCACGCGGCTACCAGATCATGCTTCAGTATCGAAGTCGCACGATCGCGCGGCAGGTAAGCCTGAGTGCCGTTTTGCAGGGCACAGTGCCGATGGAATGGATTAAGGATAAGGTCGTCCTGATTGGGACGACGGCTCCCAGTGGCAAGGATCTATTTTCTACGCCCTATAGCTCTGCCAGCGTTGATACACCCAGGATGGCAGGTGTACTGGTCAATGCCCAGATGGTCAGCCAAATCTTGAGTGCAGCCCTGGATGGTCAGCCGTTGCCCTGGTTTTGGCGCGGGTGGGTGGAGGTTGGCTGGATTGCAACCTGCGCGGCGATCGGTGGGATGTTGGCATGGTTCGTGCGCCAACCGCTAGCTTTAGGGCTGGCTGGCACAGCGCTTTTGGCGATCACGATCGCCGTTGGGTGGGGTATTTTTCTCGATCAAGGATGGATCCCAGTGGTTGCGCCGGTGTTTGCGGCAACGGCTACTGGTGGCGTTGTGATTGCCTACCGTGGCTACTGGGCACAGCGGGATCTGGCATGAAACGAATGGTGTCGGCGTTCACCCTTCCGCCTACAGGGTTGGTCTTGCTATCGATTGGCTCAATGCAATTGGGGGCTGCAATCGCTAAGTCGCTGCTGCCAATCGCCCATCCCCTGGGGGTCGTTCTGCTGCGGGTTGGGTTTGCCGCGATCGTGCTAATTGCCTGGCAACGGCCACAACTGAGCGATCGCATCCGGACTAATCTGGGGTTGCTCGTGGCGTTTGGGGGTGCTCTGGCCTCGATGAATCTCTGTTTCTACACAGCTATTGAACGGATTCCATTAGGCGTTGGCGTTGCGCTGGAGTTTATTGGCCCGCTTGGCGTGTCGATTGTCTACTCCCGCCGACTGCTCGATGTCCTTTGGGTGGTGCTGGCTGGGGTCGGCATTCTGCTGTTAACGCCGCTTACAGGAACCGGGCTGGATCCATTGGGTCTGGGGTTGGCCCTGCTGGCTGGTAGCCTGTGGGCCGCTTACATTTTGCTAACGGCTCGCGTTGGTCGGGTGATTGCAGGAAACGCCGGACTGACGTGGGCGATGGCAATCGCAGCGGTGATTCTGCTGCCTGTGGGTGTCCTGACTGAAGGCACCGCATTGCTCCAACCACACTTGCTGCTGGTCGGCTTTGGGGTCGCCCTGCTGTCGTCTGCCATCCCTTATTCACTGGAGCTAGAAGCTCTACGCGGACTTTCTGTACAGGTTTTTGGCATTCTGCTGAGCATCGAGCCTGTGGTGGCGGCTCTGGCCGGTCTGCTGGTGCTCAGAGAAACGCTAAAGCCGGAGGCGATCGCCGCGATCATACTCATCACCCTGGCAGCTGCAGGCGCATCTCGATTTGCGCCTCAAATTTCTGATGACAACCAGCCTCACTAAGTCGAGCGATGGGTGTAGGGTGTAGAGAAGGCACCGAAGCACTGCAACTGCAGGATACATCTATGAGCGTTGAAACTTATCATGACCCCGTCGCTAAACTGCTGACCTATGGCAATTGTCATGAGATGGATCTGAATGACTGGCCTGACTATCCCGCAACCGTTGGCCTTACAGACGCGGATATTCCAGAGCTAATTCGCATGGCAACTGATCCAATGCTGTGGGAATTGGAGAGTGAACAGCTTGAAGTTTGGGCACCCATTCATGCGTGGCGATCGCTCGGACAACTGCAGGCCGAAGCGGCGATCGCTCCACTCACCCAACTATTTCAAGACCGGGACATTGACTGGATGACCGAGGAAATGCCGAAGGTCTATGCGATGTTTGGCCCCAGCGCCATTCCCGTGTTGGCCGACTATCTTGGCGATCCGACCCACGAGTCGTGGGCACGCAATACGGCGGTTGATTGCCTTAAGGAGATCGCCAAAGCACACCCCGAACGTCGTGAGGCGTGCATTGCACCCATGCTCAAGCAGTTAGAGGCGTTCACTGACAATGACGATGACCTCAACACGATTTTGATTGGTGACCTGCTGGATCTCAAAGTAGTCGAAGCCGCACCGCTTATGGAACCTGTGTTTGCCGCCGAGCGCGTTGATGAATTTATGGTGGGCAGTTGGGCCGGGGTGCAGGTAGAACTGGGACTGAAGCAAGCAACGGACTTTCCACCGGAAGCGCTCAATCCAAAGGTTCCGCCTGCTCTGGCTCAAATGCGACAGTTGCTTGAAACGTTTGATGCTCTCAACCAGAAGCCCCAAGGGTTTGGTAAATCGGTGCCGTCAACCGCCAAAAAAAGCGGCAAGAAGAAAAAGAAAAAGTAGGTACATGCTTCCCAAGTGTTGCCGCTATCCTGGAGAATCAAAGCGATCGCATCAATACACTGCAATGGATCCTCAACTTGCTCAACTGGTAGTTAACGGCCTGGCGGTCGGCAGCATTATTGCGCTCGCGTCGATTGGGCTGACTCTCACCTACGGCATTCTGCGCCTTTCTAACTTTGCTCACGGTGACTTTATGACCCTCGGCGCGTATCTGACCCTGCTGGTCAATACGGCTGGGCTGAATATCTGGCTGTCGATGCTGGTTGGTGCCGGTGTGACTGTATTTGCGGTGCTGCTCAGTGAGCTACTCATCTGGTCGCCCATGCGCGCGCGGCGGGCAAACTCTACCACGCTGGTGATCATCTCGATCGGGCTGGCACTCTTTGTCCGCAATGGGATTATTTTGGTCTGGGGTGGTGGTAACCAGAGCTATAATTTGCCCGTTTCAGAAGCGCTGTCGGTCTTGGGGCTACGCATTGCTTACTATGACATTGTAGTCATGGGATTGGCGGTTGTTGCGATCGCGGCCCTTCATTATCTCCTGCAAAACACGCGCATTGGCAAGGCGATGCGGGCTGTTGCGGATGATATTGATCTCGCTCGCGTCACTGGCATTAACGTTGATCGCGTCATTATCTGGACATGGATTATTGCTGGCGGCATGACGGCATTGGGCGGGAGTATGCTGGGGTTAGTAGAAGCTGTCCGTCCCAATATGGGCTGGTTTTTGATTCTGCCCTTGTTTGCCGCCGCCATTCTGGGCGGTATTGGCAACCCTTACGGCGCGATCGCGGGCGCAATTGTCATCGGTATCGCTCAGGAAGTCAGCACTTACTGGCTACCCCCCGAATATAAACTCGGCGTCGCGCTCATTATTATGGTGCTCGTCCTGCTATTTCGGCCTCAGGGACTCTTTCGAGGCACCGCATAGACCGGGACAGCGCTTGGTCAAGCCCTCGCGCCAACCTTAATCGCAGCCAGGGCCGCAGTCTGTGGTTGATCGCCCGTAGATGATCAGCTAGATGGAACCAGGCGTTATGGCTTTCTGGTTGGCAGCGCTGATCCAAAGCCACCGGCGATCGACCACAGACCAAAAGCAACTAAATCTAAGCAACTAAATCTTTAGATAGCCAGCGTAGATTGCCGCTACCAAGAAATTAACACCCAGGAGCAAAAGCGCCCAAAAGGTGCGAAACGGATAGGGAGGATTTCCTGTTTTGGTGACAGGAGATGCTGGTTTGTTAGCCCGAGCAGTCATAGAAAGGCTCCTTTGAGGTTGACTTCTTAAGACATACCAAAGATTGTTGACATTAGGGATGTCATTGGATGAATCTTAACGTCCCCCAGTAATCTTACTCATCCTACCTTTGGCCAGGTTTTGCTCAAGGCTCCTCGCCCGCATGGTAAGAACTCCGGACGAGCGGCCCTGATCGTACGTGTGCAAAGCCCATGTCACGCGCGATATCGCCCAACCGCTCAAATTCCTCCGGCGTCCAGTATTTCTGCACCGGTAAGTGCTCCAGCGACGGACGCATATATTGCCCGATCGTCACGCGATCGCAGCCCACGGCCCGTAAGTCCATTAGCGTCTCGATGATCTCGGCATTGGTTTCGCCATGCCCCAGCATCAGCCCCGACTTGGTAGGAATGGTTGGATCCAGCGCTTTGACTGTCTCTAAAACGCGCAGCGATCGCGCATACTTGGCCCCGCGCCGCACTGGCCCCTGTAGCCGTTTCACGGTTTCAATATTGTGGTTGTAGCAGGCCGGTCGAGCATTCACCACGACGGCAATTCGCTCCTGCTGCTGCGCATCCGGGTCGCCACCCTCTCGCCCACCCCAGAAATCAGGCGTCAATACCTCCACCTGTACGGCTGGATTGCTGTGGTGAATCTGGGCGATCGTGCGGGCAAACCATTCCGCGCCCTGATCCGGTAAATCATCGCGTGCTACCGAAGTCAGTACGACATAGCGCAAGCCCAGTAGCCTTACCGATTCTGCCACTTTTTGCGGTTCATCTGGATCGATCGGCATGGGTGCGTGCCCTTTGTCCACCTGACAAAACCCGCATGAGCGGGTGCAGGTTGGCCCCATCAGTAGAAACGTCGCTGTCTTCTGGGCATAGCACTCCCCCCGATTGGGACAGCGTCCTTCCTCGCAGATCGTGTGAATCTGACGCTGCTTGATGATTTGCTGTACGGTGGAAAGCTCACTCGCTTTACCGATCGGACGTCTCAACCACTCTGGCAGGCTACCAACCGCTAAGGGGTGACGCACCGCCAACAAATCAGACGAATTTGTTTCAGTAGTCATAAAGTTGGGAATACTACCCGTAGAACAGGATGCTGACTCTGGTACTGTCTCAAATTCTAAAGGATTGGAGCTAGTATCAGAGTCAGCTCGATGTCGCATGGTTGAACGAAGGGCTGTTTAGTGGATCCAGATACTGTTGCCGCATCAATGTCTTCAAAGATCGACTGCGCCCAGTTGAGAATTTGCTATATAACTGTGACAACAACGATCCGCAGCAATTCTGCCCGGTAGAGGCTAAACTAGTTGATGCCGTGGCAAGATTACGATCCGATCAGAGCACAGTTCCGCATTTAATTGTTACTATCTAGTTCTTTCGCCTTCGTAAACCAACCAGTTTTTCAGTTCAGGGTTTCATCCTCTACTCGGATCAAACAGCAACCACGTTGAAAAACTGTGACATCCCCCCTTACTCGCTAACCTTGCAGTCACCACCAGAGGAGTTTAGTTGTGGCAAGTCACAAGATCCTGGTCATTGATGACAGCAACGTCATCCGGAACATGGTTCGGGATATGTTGCCAAAGGGCAATTTTGAAGTCCTGGAAGCCAAAGATGGTGTTCAGGGACTCAATCTGATTCGTCAGGAACGCCCGAACCTGATCATGTTAGACTTTCTGCTGCCTCGCTTGAGTGGTTGGGAAGTTTACCAGCAAATTCAGACTCAGCAAGACCTACAGGCGATTCCGCTGGTGCTGATGTCCGGGCGTAAAGAAGAGGTGACTGAAAAACTTCAGGAACCGTTCGAGTTTTTTGAATTTGTCCAGAAGCCGTTTGATCAGAAAGAGTTGATCGACGCCATCAAAGCCGCCATGGCTAAAGCGAAGCGTCGTCCAATCGGGGTTGTAACGGCACCCCCCGCGGCTGCACCCGTTGAGACTGCCGCTCCTGCGGGTGATATTCAGGCGTTGACTGAGAAGGTTGCGAAGATGCAGGCTGAGATTGATGGCCTGAAAAAACAGTTGGCTCAGATCTTGGCCTTTATCCGGCAGAAGCTGAAGTGACGGTGCCTTGGCCTGGAGAGTCTGGCACGATCGCGGCGTTGCGCTGATCCCCAACCGCTCATCAGTACTGTCTTTGCGTGAAATACCGCAGGGATCAGCCAGTGTGTCTGTCTTGGTTTGATCGTTATTGCTCCGATCGATGACAGAGCCTGAACCATAGCAAAAACCGCCCCTCGGCTATCCCAGAAGGTAGGCCAGCGGCGGTTTTACTGCGTTCAACTAGTCTTTTGTATTGCTTTGGTCAGAACACTGAGGACAAAGCCAACTTCGCACACGAATCTGGGTCGGCTTTCTGACGCGCCTCTGCCAGTCGTGGTCTGCGACAGCTACATTTTACAATTCGTCTTAAAACTACACCCTGA
The DNA here is from genome assembly GCA_021323955.1 of Oscillatoriales cyanobacterium Centralia_MAG_596. Taxonomy (GTDB): domain Bacteria; phylum Cyanobacteriota; class Cyanobacteriia; order Leptolyngbyales; family Leptolyngbyaceae; genus Stenomitos. The sequence continues at coordinate 23,859 of JAJPKC010000104.1, forward strand.
TAATTTGAATGTACGCGCCCTCGCCGTTAGGACACTCGCCCCGTGTGAACGGGCGATCGCCGAAACGCATTTTAAGAATGAGGGAGCTAGCGCGTGAGTTGTGTGTTTATTTCTTCGTAGATGCCATTTTTTTCGATGCCATTTTTTTCCGTAAGAGACAGCCGGCACCAAATGTGACAGCGCCCAACACGGTTGTCGGTTCGGGGACGCCTTCAGACTGGGGTTGTAATGCCGCAACCCATGAGCCAGACTCGTTACTCGAACCTGACGCGATCGATTGGATCCAGGAGCCTCCCCAACCGCCAGATTCTGCTGCTTGGCCATCCAGCAGAAGTTGCTTTGTGCCAGCAAAGGCATCTCCAAAGAACCAGCTATCCGCTAAAAAGGGTTGGGGTGATTTGCCGAACCGCTGTTGCTCTAAACCGCTGCTTGGATCGAGCCAGGTGACTCCGACGCCTGCCGAAGGAAGGCTCCACTGATTCCCTAAAATCGTTGCGGCAAAGCTCTTCAGTGCGGTGTGGACATTGAACCCTGAAGGCGGGAGGGGTGAAGGAATATCTGGACTGGTCTGCACAAAAGTAGTGGTACCAGGGTCATAACTAAACTCGCCGCTACCAACTTGAGTTCCCGCCGCGTTAAAAAAACTGATTCCCCAGGCAACTTCACTGGCCTGGGCAGAATTTGCCTTGACAACGCTCAAACTCAAGGAGATTGCACCCATGACAATAGCCATCTTTTGATATTTGATGCCCATCTATTGGTCTCCTATATCTCATTCATGAGAGGTCATGACAGGAGTTTAGTTGGATTTACCGATGCTGGATCTGAAGCGAAGACAAAGATTTTCTAAATCGAATGAAGCAAAAGTAAAGAACCTTAGAATGCAGATTTAGGTAGCTAAAATGACACGCGTCAGTAATAAAACTTAGTCGTACGTAGACGGTTGTTCTAATCGTTACACGCTGTTTTTAGGCAATATTTGTGATTAAGGGCGTCACTGTCCTGATCAATTTATGGCTTTCAAACCCTTATGGAGCGAGCGGTTGAGAATGAAAGCGTCTCTTGGTCATGGTGCGATCGAGGGGATCGATATGATGATATCACCGCTACATTTATGTCAATTAAATGATTTGATCCGCTTGCTGAAAATCAGCTAATAGTTCCGTGTTTAAGAAAATCGCAGAGTTCAAATGGCCAAGATGCGCTCTTTTGAAATGGTATGAGAAGGGTGTTGATGCGATCGATGAACGCAACCAATTACAGTCATTCTCAATCGAGTCAGCTACAGTCCTGTCGCGGTGGGTGTGGGCTGTAGACTTCGACGTGAGCTTCGACGTGAGCCTTCAGTCGAACAATGCTCAGCCGAACGGTGTGGCGGATGCAAATGATGCTGTACGCCCCTGCAAGTGGTCATCTGTATTAGCTATTTTGGGAAACTGGTCTACGGCATCTTCTAAGACAGATTTTGCAGTGTCGAACTTTTAGTTCCCACGAGTGGAGGCTTTGGCTGCTCCGATAGATTTTTCCGCTCAAGCGCTGAAAATCAAGCGATGCACGAAATGTATTGTCGATGTCAAGCCAAATTTTTCACAATAGAAGTAGCGGTGCGTCCGTTCATGAAATGGTGCTGTGGACTCAAGCGCGGCCTTCAAAAAGGGCGATCGCGGCAGCCAATGATGGGTAAGCAAGCAAGGATCAGCGTAAGGACTGGGAGGTACTGATATGAAGCGGCGATTACTGGGACTGGGATTAGGACTGGGCCTGTGGATGAGCGCGATCGCACCTGTCCTGGCTGTGCAACCCGCTTCGATTAGTGCCAGCGATAATGTGGCGTGGTCGAAAGTGGTGGACAATCCGTTCGATGGCAAGGTTGTTTACGATCGAAACTACAAAGATGATTTTGTGCTGGTCAGCAGCTGGTCTAAAAACGGTATTGGTGTGACGTATATCCGGCTGCATACCACGTTAATCGGTTATGACTCTTACTACAGCCATCATCGACGGTGGTTTGATCCGTTTCTGGATGAAACTCCGATCTATCGGCAGTATGCCGTTGATAGCGCACCTGACTCAATTAGCTTAGCGATTAACGGCAAAATCTACACCTATGAGAGTGGCCCTGTGTCACCGGATCTCGCTGCTGCTTTAGCCAGTGCGCCCTCTGGGAAAGTTCCAATCCGATTGGTATGGCGCGATGGCCGGACTAAAGACACAGAAATTGGCAAAGATACGGTGAAAGCGTGGAAGACTATTTTTCAGCCCTCGTAAGGCACTCTTCCTGAAACTGCCTCAACGCGTGTCAGCCTTGGCAGACGCCATCCCTACGAGCCAACGACGACGGGCACTGCAGGCTGCAAACAGTGGGTAGGGAATAGTCCCAGTCCGCTGCTATAACCGTTGGTGGCGGTTGTCAATCAGGGTTGCCCTTCGGTGTTCTCGATCTCGGCCAATTGCAGTGCCTTCAGATCTTCGAGCTGTTGCTCAACGCTTTTAAGCACTTGATCAAGCGCCGGTAGAATACTCAATTGATCCGGACTGAGTAATGGGTAGAAGCGGGTGCGAACGCGGATTTCATTGACCTTGTGCTGGAGCTCTTGCGCGATCGTGAGCGCGTCTCGGCTGAGGCTTGCTAGCTGCTGCTGCTGGTAAAATTTTAGTGCGGCCCCCCGTAGCACCTGAACGGTAGCCTCTTCACCATGGGTGCCCGGCATAACGCGCAGGCGAAGCAGCAGCCGATGCTTTTGATAGAGTCGCTCAATCTCAACCTGCTTCGGTTTTTGTACCGCAATGAGGGGCAGGTGAGTCAGCAGCTTTAGCTCATTAATGATGCCTTGAATCGTATCGACTGACAGTTCTTCGAGGACAGACTGTAACACGCCGTTTTGACTCCACAGGATACGCCCGTGGTGTAGCTGGCGCTCAAAATATAACCGTCCGATGCCACCAATGAGCAGCCGTCCAAGCAGTTCTTCGAGCAGCTTTGTGGGCGGTAAGGTGGCCAATACCTCAACGGGGTCAGCAAGGTGCTGCGGTTCTACCGACAGTTCTGGTAATGCATCGCCAGGTGTCGGAATTTCAGGCGGAGGGGATACCGCCGTTACGGTGTCTGATGCCAGGATGAGCGTTTCTCGGAGTGGATCTAACCCGTTCGGTGGTGGCGCGAGAGCGCTGTCAGTGGTGTCTAATGGTTGCTCAACAGCGATCGCCGCATCGACCGCTGGCGACGGCGTACTGGGAGGGGGTGGTGCTTCGGGGTCAGTAATGTCTAAGTCAAAGAAGTTGAGACTCTCGGGGCTGTCAACCAGGAGCGTTGGGTTAGAGTTTTGGTCGGGTTGAGCCGGGTGAGCATCGGTCACGTTCCCGTCGGTCTTTGCCGTCCCACTGTTCGTGATGCCATTGTAGACAAAGCGTTGTTTGGGGCGTTTCTCGATCGCGTGGCTGCTCTCTGCGGGGCTACTGGCTGTTTGTTTCTTGCTGCCAGTGTAGCTGAGGTAGGCAGAAAGTGCCGCGTGGTGTACGTCTGTAGCCAGCGTTTGGGGGACTAGCGAGCAATTCATGTAGGCGAGAATGCGCCTTACATAATCTAAAGCAGGGATATCGTCTAAATTAACCATGCCCAGTTTCAGACGACTGCCCTCTAGCGAGAGCGGCAGGATTTGATGATAGAGACAGGCCTCGAACGGAAGGATGCTATCAATCAGGCGAAAGACCTGTTCGGTATCAATTTGGGTTGTCCAGCTTGGTTTTGGCTTCGGAAGCGATTTCATATCCTTCGATCCTGCGGCCTGTGCTTCAATGTTGTCACCCGGTGAAGTCACCATAAAATGACGTGCCTATATGTGGAATGATCGATTCTGCCTCGATCCAGCGACGTTCCGAAACGTTTACGTTGCCAACAAACCGTCAACCATTTAACATAGCGTTGGGTTCGCTTGGGTCGCTTCAGACACCCTGAGTCTCCGCTCGCATGCATTCTTTCAACGCAATCACGGCCTGCACGATCCGCGGTATCAGTAAACTAATTGCATCCGGTGATTGTCGCCATTGGACGTATAAGACTTAGCTTATTTCAAATTTTGGGCGGATGGGTGTCCTCATTGATTACTTCATATTCAACGTTACTTCATAATTTAATTCAACGCTTGATCATCCTTTTGTCATCGCCGCATCCCCTTATGCCGGCGGGTTTCCCAACCAGGTTGTGACCAACTCGCGCTGACTCTTGGACGCGAAGACGCGCACGGCGTGGTAATTAATTTTTTCGCGCAGGCGATAGACCTGCCTGACCGGCATGTTTAACGATTCGGCGATCGCCTCTTGCGATCGACCCTGGAGGTATAGTCGCAACCATTCGGCGGCTGTCGGCCCGATTTTTTCGGTGAGGTAGGCTTCAAACTGCTGTCGGACAGCTGCCCGTAGCTCTTGCTGTTCCTCTGCTGATTGCGCATCCTGATACTCCATGACAGCCTGCGAATCGAGCAAACTAACAGAGCCTTCAGAGTCATCCGGTGAGATTTCTTCTGAAACCAGCCGAATGAATTCTTGTGCTGGAACCTGGGTCATACCGCCACGCTGCGATCGTCGCAGGTAGTTGACAAAGCGGTAGGACAACAGTGGTTGATTCCGAATGGGTCGCAGGCAATATTCCTCTGTGCTGGCCAACAAAAGCGCGTTGCGCAGCCTGGCATCATCGGTACATTGAGAAATCCAGAGGATTTGCTGCTGCATGTAGGTGTCAGTTTGCAGCAATTCCTGGATGATTTCTTGCAGGACATCGACAACCGTTCGCTGGCGATCGCGGGACAGTGCAATCCAGGTGCGAATCTTGTTGCGAATGAGGAAGAGGCTGCTCAATCGCTGAATCAGGCTTTTGTAAGCGCGTTCGGGGCCAAAGTCTAAGTAGCGTTGACGCAAAATTCGATAGCGATAGTCCATTGCCTGTTCAGCAATCTGCCGGGCGCTGGGAGAAAGGTCAGCAAACCGCAGTGGGTTATCACCAATGAGCCAGCGCACGATACTCTCGCGCGTAGCCGCGCTGTGACCGGGGAGGTCTGCTTCTAATCGCGATCGCCAATCGGTTGCCAGTTCCTCAGCCAGTACCATTGTTTCAGTCAACACCATGAGGTTGTCATCCCAGTCGTTCTCAACGCCCTCTTATAAAGAGTGTGCCTTACACCACCCACTCAATACACTCACCCACAATGGGTAAACTGGGTTTCCAACTTCAGAAAATAGCTGCAGTTGGTTGACTGGTTGCCAGCCGTTAGCACAGTCTGCAAACGGTCAGCATAAATAGCATTGTACTGACCTCGTTCCCAAGTTCAGCATTTTGAACGTTGAGTTTTGCGCGATCTGGTCATTGGTCAGCGGTCAGTGGTCAGCGATCGTACGAATTATGGGTCATTGGTCAGCAGTCAATCATTGGCTTTTCGCGGCTGGCTGAACAAACTTATATTTCTGGAAGTTGGCTCATTTGTTCCAGATTCAGAACTTCTGCCAGTGTCTTAGCGTCCATCAAACCGCGTTCTAGCACAATTTCACGGAGAGATTTGCCGGTTTCCAGTGATTCCTTGGCTACGGCAGCCGCATTGAGATAGCCGATGTGGGTGTTGAGTGCCGTTACGAGTGCGAGACTGCCTTCCGCATAGGCAAGACACCGATCGCGGTTGGCCGTAATTCCTTTGATCCCTTTCTCGGCGAGGGCGGCGATCGTGTTGCCCAGAATCTCAATACTGTGAATCAGATTGTAGGCAATGAGGGGCATCATCACGTTGAGTTCCAGTTGTCCAGCCTGGGCGGCGAAGGCGATCGCGGTGTCATAACCCATTACCTGAAAGCATACCTGGGAGGTCATCTCCGCCATCACGGGATTGTACTTTCCGGGCATAATGGATGAACCGGGCTGGACGGGCGGTAGCTGGATTTCCTTAAAGCCCGTTTTGGGGCCGGAATCGAGCAGGCGAAGATCGTGGGAGATTTTGACGCAATCCTGCGCCAGGTTTCGCAACGAACCGGAGACGTTGACGAACGGAGCCATACTTTGCATCGCGGCCATCAGATGAGGGGCAGGACGCAACGGCTGATCAATCAGATCCGACAAAATTTCTGCCACCCGAAAGCGATATTGCGGATGGGTGTTGAGTCCGGTTCCAGCAGCACTGCCACCTAGACCCAGAATCATCAAATCCTTTGATGCCGTTTCAATGCGGAGCAGATGTTCACTCAAAATCTGTGCCCAGGCGCGGAAGTTATCGCCCAGTCGGACAGGAACTGCATCCTGTAGGTGCGTTCTGCCCGATCGAATCACATCCTGAAATTCTTGCGCTTTGGCTTCCAGTGCCGCGATCGCGCTTGCCAGTGCTGGATACAGCGATCGCTCCAGCGCCAGCAGCCCTCCAATGCGAATGGCAGTCGGAATCACATCGTTCGTCGATTGTCCATAGTTCACATGGTCGTTGGGATTCAGCCGCTTGTAGTTGCCCTTCACGTCGCCCAGAAGTTCCAGAGCCCGGTTTGCCAAGACTTCATTCACGTTCATGTGGTGCGACGTACCCGCACCCGCCTGATACACATCCACTACGAACTGATCGCGCAGTTTCCCGTTCAGCACTTCATCCGCTGCCTGCACGATCGCCTGACTGATTTCAGGCGTGATGCAGTTGAGTTCTCCATTGGCGATCGCGGTTGCCTTTTTGATCAGCACGCAGGCATCCACATAGGTCGGCAAGGGCTTCAAGCCGCTAATGGGAAAGTTCTCGATCGCCCGCAGCGTTTGAATGCCGTAGTACGCGGTGTCGGGAATCTGCCGATCGCCCATCGAATCTTTCTCGACGCGATACGCTTCTGGGTTCGTCATAGGTTGTTCCGGGATGCTGATCTACTTATCCCACCAATATTCCACAAGTTAGTGCCGAAGCGGTTACTTGCGATACTCGCACTCCAGAATCAGCTCATGTTTGGGTTGAGGTTGGGGTTAATCGCTCTGCAATGCGAATGTGAGGCGATCGATTCGTAATGAATGCGGTGATATTGGCAATGGATGGGGCGGCAATGGTGATCGATGACTACACCTTCGTTGTGGATCGTCATCCCTTCGTGATCGCAGCTCTGACATTGGCAATGCATAAAGCGACATACAAGTGCAGTGTACAAATAACCTCGATCGCCTCACTCAAACCTGAAGCCACGCAAGAAGTTCTCTATTATGAAGATAGGTAACTCTTCCCAACAGGCTTCGCGGTTTCAACATGGCGTTTTCTTCCATTACTCGTGCGCTGGGGCGATCGCCCCTCACGACCGAACTCTTAGCCAAACTTCAGCAGCATCAACACCTGAAGCTGAATGGCTTAGCGCGGTTGCCGAAAGGATTGGTCAGTTCTGCCCTGGCGCAGGCACAGTCCCGCAACCTGCTGGTCGTCACCGCCACGCTCGAAGAAGCCGGACGCTGGACTGCTCAATTGGACGCCATGGGCTGGCAAACCGTCCACTTTTATCCCACATCCGAATCGTCGCCCTACGAGCCGTTTGATCCGGAATCGGAGATGGTTTGGGGGCAGTTGCAGGTGTTGGCAGACCTGATAAAGGATAAAGGCGAAAGGATAAAGGATAAAAGTGAAGCCAATTCATCCGTTAGCCTTCAGCCTTCAGCCTTCGCGATCATCACGACCGAACGCGCCCTCCAACCCCACCTCCCCCCTGTTGCTGCCTTCAAGCCGTACTGTTTGACGTTGACGCGAGGCAAAGAATTAGATCTGGAGACGTTGGGACATGAACTAGCGCGGTTGGGCTACGATCGCGTCCCGTTGGTCGAAACAGAGGGGCAATGGAGTCGGCGCGGCGACATTATCGATGTGTTTCCCGTTGCGTCGGAATTGCCTGTGCGACTGGAGCTATTTGGGGACGAGCTGGATCAGATTCGGGAGTTTGACCCAGCGACGCAACGATCGCTCGATCGCATCGAACAAATTGTCCTCACACCAACCAACTTTGCGCCCATTATTCAGTCTGCACTGGTTGGTAAGCAAGCCGATGCAATGAAGGCATTTCTGTCTGAAGAAGATCAGGAAAAATTTGATCAGGGGCAAATGCCGGAAGGATCGCGTCGCTTTCTGGGCATTGCGTTTGATAAACCGGCGTCGTTGCTGGATTATTTGCCCGAGAACACCCTGATTGCGATCGATGAACCCGACCAAGCAAAGGCACACGGCGATCGCTGGTTTGAGCATGCGGAAGAGCAGTATGTGGAATTGGGGAGTCGGGAGTCGGGAGTTGGGAGTCGGGAGTTACCTCGCATTCATCGATCGTTTGCGGAATCGCTGACAGAAGTGGAGTTGTTCGATCGCCTCTATTTATCGGAACTGGCAGAAGAGCCGAAAGTTCGCACAATCCAGGAAAAAGGTCCGGCTCCCATTAATCTGGCGAGTCGTCCAGTGCCTGCGATTCCGCATCAGTTTGGCAGGTTGGCAGAAACGTTGCGGGATGAACGCGATCGCGGCTTTTCGATCTGGCTGGTGTCGGCGCAACCGTCGCGGTCGGTGTCGCTGCTGCAAGAACACGATTGTCCGGCACAGTTTATCCCTAATCCACGCGATTATCTGGCGATCGACAAACTCCAGGTGCAGCATGTTCCCGTAGCGGTAAAATATTCTGGCTTGGCGGAACTCGAGGGCTTTATTCTGCCCACGTTCCGTCTGGTGGTCGTGACCGATCGAGAGTTTTTCGGTCAGCATTCCCTGGCAACGCCCAGCTACGTGCGAAAGCGGCGACGGGCAGCCTCCAAACAGGTTGACCCCAATAAACTGCGCCCAGGCGATTTTGTAGTGCATAAAAATCACGGCATCGGGCGCTTTCTCAAACTCGAAAGCCTGACGCTCAACCACGAAACCCGTGAGTATCTGGTGTTGCAGTACGCCGATGGGCTGCTGCGAGTGGCGGCGGATCAACTCAGCTCGCTGTCACGCTTTCGGGGGGCAGGCGACACCGCACCCGAACTCAACAAGATGTCCAGCAAAGCCTGGGAGAAGACCAAGAGTAAGGTTCGTAAAGCCATCAAAAAAGTGGCGGTGGATCTGCTTCAGCTTTACGCGCAACGGGCACAGCAGATCGGGTTTACCTATCCGCCGGATATGCCCTGGCAGGAAGAAATGGAAGAGTCCTTTCCCTACCAGCCAACCCCCGATCAGCTCAAAGCAGTGCAGGACGTGAAGCTGGACATGCAGAGCGATCGCCCGATGGATCGGCTTGTGTGCGGTGATGTCGGCTTCGGCAAAACCGAGGTAGCAATCCGCGCTATTTTTAAAGCGGTGACGGCAGGGAAGCAAGTGGCAATGCTGGCTCCCACGACGATTCTGACGCAACAGCACTATCACACGTTGAAGGAACGCTTTGCGCCCTACCCCATCCAGATCGGCTTGCTGAACCGCTTTCGCACCCCGCAAGAACGCAAGGACATCATCCAGCGGCTCAAAACAGGCGAACTGGATATTGTCGTGGGTACTCATCAACTGCTGAGCAAAGACGTGCAGCCCAAATCTTTGGGCTTGCTGGTCGTGGATGAAGAACAACGGTTTGGGGTCAATCAAAAGGAAAAAATTAAATCCTTGAGAACCCAGGTGGATGTCCTCACCCTCAGCGCTACACCGATTCCACGGACGCTCTACATGGCGCTTTCGGGCGTGCGCGAGATGAGCCTCATTACCACCCCACCCCCATCTCGTCGTCCCATCAAAACCCACCTCTCGCCCTACGACCCCGAAGTGGTACGCACTGCTATGCGACAGGAACTCGATCGCGGTGGGCAGATCTTTTACGTGGTGCCCCGTGTGGAAGGCATTGAAGAAATTGCGGCCCGTATTCGTGAAATGGTGCCAGGCATCCGGATTGCGATCGCGCACGGTCAAATGCCCGAAGCCGAACTCGAAACCACCATGCTCACCTTTAGCGAAGGCGACGCCGATATTCTCCTCTGTACCACCATTATTGAATCGGGGCTGGATATTCCCCGTGTTAACACCATCTTGATTGAAGACGCCCAACGGTTTGGCTTGTCGCAACTCTACCAGCTTCGCGGACGAGTCGGGCGAGCGGGCATTCAAGCACACGCATGGCTGTTTTACCCCAAGCAAAGCCAACTGACGGATACAGCGCGCCAACGGTTACGAGCCATTCAAGAATTCGCGCAGCTTGGCTCTGGCTACCAGCTTGCGGTGCGTGATATGGAGATTCGTGGGGTGGGCAATTTACTCGGTGCCGAACAGTCAGGACAACTGGACGCGATCGGCTTCGACCTCTATATCGAAATGCTGGAAGAGGCGATCGGTGAAATTCGTGGCCAGGAAATTCCGAAAGTGGACGATACCCAGATTGACCTCAACCTGACCGCCTTCATTCCCGCCGACTACATCCCTGATCTGGATCAGAAGATGAGTGCGTATCGCGTTGTGGCGTCTGCGAACAGTAAGCAAGAGTTGGCTCAGATCGCGGCAGACTGGAGCGATCGCTATGGCACCATTCCAACCGCGGCTCTCCAGTTAATCCGTGTTGTGGAACTGAAGCAGATTGCGAAAAAGCTCGGCTTCTCGCGCATTAAACCTGAGGGCAACCAGCACATCGTGCTTGAAACCCCAATGGAGGAGCCTGCCTGGAACTTGCTGAAGGCCAACCTGCCGGATCATTTGCACTCGCGGTTTGTCTATACTCCCGGCAAGGTCACGGTGCGGGGACTGGGTGTGCTCAATGCCGATCAACAGCTTGATAACTTGCTTAACTGGTTGAGTAAGATGCAAGGAGCTTTGCCAGAGCCTGCGATCGCGTGAGGTGTCGATTGATAACACGATTACTGGCCGCACGTAGGCTGGCTGCTGTTTAGACGCGTTCTATAAGACCTATACCCAGTAATACGGGTTATGATTGAGACACTAGCGGTGATGGGATTACTGATGTGATCTCGATCGTAGACATCCCTTCTAATAAGGTGTATATCTACAGTCTCTACTGTTCCAAGGCCGAATGAAGTGGCCTCTAAGTGGAGACAAATACATCAGCATCGTACGATCGCTCGCCTGAAGGGGCGAACGGCATACCTATGCAAATCGCAGCCGATATTCCAGCGATTGCTTAACCGGAATATTTGATTGCCGTCACTGCAGCCAACATTCCGCTTGGTTGGTTATAGAGCAACAAGACCCATGTATTCAATGATCGCTGCCCCAGTGCCTAGCCTAAACTCCACCATCCGCATTCTGCTAGTTGAGGACAACGACATCAGCCGCCAACTCATGAGCGACTTTTTGGGACATTGTGGTTATAGCATTCGCGCTCTATCCAGCGGCTCTGATTTTGCTCAAACCATGACGCAGTTTCGTCCGCATCTTGTTTTGCTTGATCTCAAGCTGCCGGACATTGATGGCTTTATGCTTTTGGAGCAGCTACAGCGATCGTCGGAGTGGGCAAACATCCCTGTCATTGTGGTTTCAGCATTTGCGTTCCAGGTCGATCGTCAACGGGCGTTAGAGTTGGGGGCACGGCAGTATCTTGTTAAGCCTGTGGTATTACCACAAATCCAACAGGCGATTAACGATGAACTCAAGTATCTGACCAGTTAACGCGCCGCTAAAATCTGGGACTGACTAAAATTTGGGGACTGGTTAAACCTTGAGGACTGGTTAAACCTTGGGGATTGGGGGCTACAGCATGATTACACAGTGCCGCAATGTTCCACGTCGGTACCGTTAGCTTCTTTGTTGCGCCACAAATGTTTCGATCGAACGGCTGAGCAAATGTACTGTACGGCCAGTTTCAGCGATGCGGGTTTCTAGCTCGGCAATTAGAAGGGTTGCCGCTTGAAGCTGATTGAGGGTCTGTTCTAGCTCATCGCGGGTTTGGGATTCGAACTCTTCAAGCGTCATGGCGCAGACTATCAGTATAGGTGTTTAATTGAATACATCTTTATCCTATCAATTACGGAGATGATCGTCGCGAGGTCTGTTTGAAGTCTCCAGCAATTCGTTTAAAATTGAGATAAAGCTTCACCCTTCATTCCTGCTTGTGACATCTGCTAAAAGCTTGCCGCTGGTTAAAGACCCAGACCGTCTGGAAAGCCGTCTCAAAGAGATTCCACCGGAGCCGGGTGTATATTACATGCGGGATGCAACCGATCAAATTCTCTACATCGGTAAGTCAAAGAAGCTGCGATCGCGGGTTCGTTCCTACTTTCGTGATAGTCAGAGCCTCAGTCCCCGCATTGCTTTGATGGTCAAGCAGGTTGCTGAGATTGAGTTCATCGTCACAGACACGGAGGCGGAAGCGCTGGCGCTGGAAGCCAATCTTGTGAAGCAGCATCAGCCGCACTTCAATGTGCTGCTGAAAGATGACAAAAAGTATCCTTACCTCTGCATTACCTGGTCAGAGGACTACCCGCGTATCTTCATCACCCGTAAACGGCGGGTGGGCCGTGAGAAGGATCGGTACTACGGGCCGTATGTGGACACGGGATTGCTCCGGCGCACGCTGCACCTGGTAAAGCGCATCTTTCCTTTGCGTCAACGGCCTCAA
>JAJPKC010000335.1 GCA_021323955.1 Oscillatoriales cyanobacterium Centralia_MAG_596
TTGCAGTATGCCAAGCCTCAGGTCTTGCAACGGGTTGATCTGGAGTTAAACGAGTTTGCACACAAATTGCTAGCAGCCATCTGCGAGATGCCAGAAGCACAGGAACGCCAGATTGCCTTTGTGCCTGCTGCCTCTACCGTTACCATTTCGGGCGATGCCGATAAACTTAAGCAAGTGTTTATCAATCTCCTGCGGAATGCCTGCGAGGCAATTTCTGCTGGAGAAGTTGTCACGTGGAAAGTAGACGCTTCAGCGATAGAACAGGTTTGCATCAGTATTCACAATGGTGGTGAACCCATTCCAGCCGAGGTGCTGCCCCAATTGACCCACCCCTTTTATTCTACAAAGTCTGGTGGTACGGGGTTAGGGTTGGCCATTACCAAGCGCATTGTGCAGGCTCATGGTGGGGCGTTAGCGATTCAATCGACTCCAGAAATGGGTACGATCGTGAGTGTTAGATTGCCTGTAACGATGTGATCAAGAACCATGCCACTATGGAGCATTTGTGGTTTGTGCTGAAGCAGAGGATGAGACAACAGTGGTATGAATTTGACATCTTTCGTAATTCTGTTGATGCCTACCTTCAAGCAACGTCCTAACCTGGATTATTCATGACCCCTTCTGAAAAACGGCTGCCCTGCCTATCCAATAAGACCTCTAGCGATTTTTTTCGTTTTGATAGTGTGTTTTTATACACAGAACCGGCGTTGTTGCATGAAGAGGGGTTGCGGACGGGCGAGACATGGTAAGGTTCAGTTACCACACAAAAACTGCCATGAAAGCTCAATACGGGATCCGCAACTGGTGAGAGCATAACGCTGGATTGCATGCGAGGGGAAGCCTCCGCTTCTGGATCGCAGAATCTGTGCTGGTGCCGTGGGTGGTCGAGGCGTTGAGCGGCAAAGCAGGCGCGTCTGTGCTCGATAGCGACGTTGCAATTCCAACAATGGCCACTGTCAAAGCCGTCTATCGATTGGCTGGGCGGCAGTGGCCGGGGTTTCTCGAATCGATATTTGAGCGGATGGGAATCGACCTGCCTGTGCCAGAGCACAGTACATTGTCCCGACGATTGGGTCGATGATCGATTGAACTACCGATGATGCCAAAAGCGGGTGCACGTCATCTGGGAGTGGATCCGATTGGAGTAAAAGTGGCTGGCGAAGGTGCATGGAAAACCCGACAACACGGAGTGAGCCAGCGACGGACGTGGCGCAAGCTGCATCTGGGAGTGGATGAAGCAACGGGTGAAATTGGGGCAATGGTGGTGAGCACCAACGATGTGGCTGATAGTCCAGTGCTGGCAGACCTTCTTGAGCAGATTGAAGATGCGATTGAGCAAGTTTCGACCGATGGCGCTGATGACCATCGCCACTGCGATGACGAGATTGCAGCTAAAGGAGCCAAGCCCGTCATGCCACCGCGCAAAGATGCCAAAATCTGGCAACACGGCAACCGCAAAGGCAAGGGTATATCCAGCGCCAGTGTGATGAAAAAGACCGACGGATCTGGCGAGTTTGGCTAACCTTGAAAGGCAAAGCGTTGCAGGATAACTTGCCCCAGCAGGCGTGGGATTTAGATCGGCAACTGTTTGCGTCCTTGTCTCTAGCCGAAAAAGCCGGTCTGTCTGAAATGGTTGACCGATGGCGGCACAATCTGGAAGAAAATCTGAATTTTGCCATTCCCTCGAAAGAAATAGATCAGACTGAAATTGAAATTGCATCAAGCTTGATCTATTGAGAACTTGCATTATGTCTGCTGAATTACTCGATATTTTGGTGGTGGGTGCCGGGCCCGTTGGGCTTACCCTGGCTTCTGAGTTAAACCGCTATGGTATTGCTTGCCGAATTATCGATAAGGACCCGGGTACAAAAACCATTTCGAAGGCATTGATCTTGCATGTTCGTACGCAAGAAGTGTTTGATGCCATCGGTGCGATCGCCGCTGCAAAGTCAGTCAGTGTCCCCATGCGCCAGATCTCTCTGCGGGCCTATGGCAAGATCATTGGACATTTGCATGCCGAGATTGCGGATAGTCCCTATCCGCATCCCATCATTTTGGGACAAGACCGCACCGAACACGTTTTAGAAGAGCATTTGCATCAATTAGGCGGACGAGTGGAATGGCAAACGGAAGCGATCGCCTTTGAACAGGATGCAACTCAGGTTTCAGTCACCGTGCGTCATGCTGATGGCACTGAAGAAGTCATCCGATCGCACTATCTCATCGCGTGTGATGGCGCTCATAGCATGATTCGGAAGCAATTAGGCTTCCGCTTTGAGGGCGGTAAATACGAGGGAGAACAATTCATTCAGGCGGATGCCAAAATCCGCTGGACACTGCCGAAAGGAATCAGCCATCTGTTCTTGACCCGTGAAGGTTACATGATGGTGATTGAGATGCCGGATGATCTGGTGCGAGTGTTTATCTCATTGCCTGATCACCCCGCGGATGCAACCGTTGACGAACATGGAGCGAGTGACGATGCACCGTCTCTACAAGAAGTCCAGGATGCGCTGAATGCTCTCGGTGGCGTTGATGCCGAACTGTATGATCCTACCTGGTTAGCCCGGTATCGCACGTCCCATCGACGCGCCGATCGCTTTCGAGACGGACGCATTTTCCTGGCAGGCGACGCGGGACATATTCATGTGCCATTGGGCGGGCAAGGCATGAATACGGGCATTCAAGATGCCTTTAATCTCGCCTGGAAACTGGCTTACACGGTGCAAGGCAAGGCCACTCCTGACCTACTGGATAGTTACAATGCGGAGCGGGTTCCGGTTGCTGAGGCATTGCTAGCGGGAACCGACAAAAGTTATCGCATCATCCTGCATCCAAACGAGTTGAAGCAAAATGCGGTGCGGCTGTTGGGGCCTTTCATTGTCAATCAGCAAGTGGTTCGTACCAAGTTGATGCACACGTTAGAAGAGGTGGATATTAGCTATCGAGACACCAGCCCGATTGTTGAGGATCACGGTGGCAGTGGTGGTGCCGGTGCGGGCGATCGCGCTCCCAATGCCACCATTGTTCGACTGGCAGACCAAGAAACGATCCAGTTGTTTGATGCGTTTCGAGGAACGCACTGGACATTACTCCTCTTTACGGGACAAAAAGCCACGGCTGAAACCGATCAGAAACTCTTGAGCATTCAGCAAAAAGTGAGTAAGGTGTATAGTCAGTTGATTCACTCCTACTTCGTTGTGCCAGACCTGCTGCCGCCGCAAGGTCTTTCTGGGTCTGACTCGATTCTGATGGATGGCGAACATTTTGCCCATGAGCGGTATGGGGTCGCTTCTGCCTGCCTTTACCTGATTCGCCCTGATTGGTATATCGGTTTTCGAGGTGGCATTGCCGATCGCGATCGCCTAATGGATTATCTCGCGAGAATTTTGATGATCAATGGTTAAACACATCAGGATTAGAAGTGCTTTATGAGTTTTCTGAAGGATGCCGGTATGGCACTGTTGGGTGGCTGGATCATTGGGGTGGTTTTTGGTTGGTTAAACCTTCCTGCGCCCGTGCCTCCGCTCATGGGTCTGATTGGTGCCACAGGCGTGTTAATCGGTGGCTACTGTTATGGTTTGCTGGTTCGGATATTCACACATTCATGAGGCGTTGACTCGTGTTAGCTGTTCGTATCGAGCGCTTTGGCCCACCATCTGAACTGAAGATCCAGACACTGCCTGAACCAGACATCGTGGCTGATGAAGTCTTGATCCAGGTTCACGCGGCTGGCATTAATCCCAGTGATGTCAAAAATGTCGCTGGAAACATGCTCCACACCACGTTACCGCGCACACCAGGGCGGGATTTTGCTGGTGTTGTTGTCGCCGGAGCAACTGATTTGATTGGCACTGCGGTCTGGGGCACTGGCGGCGATATTGGCTTTACTCGCGATGGTTCCCACGCAGCCTATCTTGCCTTGCCCAAAGCGGCTATTTGCCCAAAGCCGCAGGCTTTATCAATGGTGGAAGCGGGATCGATCGGAGTCACCTATGTCACAGCCTGGCTGTGTCTGGATGCCGCACAGTTAAAGGCAGGAGAAACCCTGCTGGTGATTGGGTCGACAGGTGGGGTTGGTAGTGCGGCGGTGCAAATCGCGAAATGGCGAGGAGCAACCGTGATTGGCACCGTGCGGAAAGTGAGTGATGGCGCTTTAGCTCAAGCGATTGGCGTCGATGTGGTGATCAATCTAGCCGGACAAGCGTTACCGGATGCGGTCAAAGCCGCAACGCAAGGTCAAGGAGTCGCTGTGATTGTGGACACTGTTGGCGGCTCGATGGTTGAGCTTTGTCTGCAAGCGCTGCAACATCGCGGTCGGTTAGTCGAAATTAGCTCACCCGCCCAAGAACGACGAGTGACGTTTGACCTGATTGATTTCTACCATCAAGAAGCACGGCTATTAGGGGTAGATAGTCGCGCACTTGACGTGATTGCATGTGCTGAGATCTTGAGGCAACTGGCACCAGGATTTGAATCAAAAGCACTGCGTCCGCCGACTGCAGGCGTGCAAGGTTACCCATTGCAGGACGCGATCGTGGCGTATGAGCAAGTGCTCAATCGCGCAGTGAAAGGTAGGGTTGCACTAACGCCCTAAACCATCAGTGTTTAGCCCAATGACGATCGAGAAACAACCATGTCACAATCCAGTGCTAAACCAACCGCTTTGAATCGTGATCATACCGCAGTCATTTTTATTGATTTGCAATTGGGTACCCTCACGACAATTCAATCAATGGATCAACTGGAACTCAAACGGAACGCGATCGCGCTTGCTCAAGTCTGCACCATTCTCCAATTGCCTGTGATTATTGCGGCGGCAGATATTATGGGCGATCGCGGTCAAGTCCTTCCCGAATTAATAGACCGACTACCCGATGCCATTCGGATTAACCACGCGACCAATAATTCCTGGGAAACTCCGGACTTTGTGCGGGCGATCGAGCAAACAGGATGCAAAACTCTAGTCATGGCTGGACTGGCAACCGATGTTGGGCTGTGTCTTCCCGCCATTTCGGCAGTTGCGGCGTCGATGCACCAGGAACCTTAGAGTTGGCCATCGACTTGCATAACCTCGGTCAACAGATAGATTTCATACGGCGACAGCTTCCCTACTATTTGAGCAACAAACTTAAATATGAACTTATGAGGCTGAGGTTTAGACGGCGACGGTTGGGGCAGTTTGCGATCGCGGGTACCGTTGGAGCAGTGCTGGAAGGAATCACAAAGCAGGCGATGGCTCAGTCAAGACCTCAAACCACTTCAATATCAGCAACTCCTATTGACCTTAACAGTTATGTGGATGTCAAGCTGCGAATTAATGGTAAAGAGCAGACACTCAACATTGAACCCCGCGTGACGCTGCTGGATGCCCTCCGGGAGCGGCTGGATTTGACCGGGACGAAGAAGGGCTGTGATCATGGACAGTGCGGTGCTTGTACTGTGTTGGTGAATGGGCGACGAATTAATTCCTGCCTAACGTTTGCCATCATGCACAGGGGGGCAGAAATTACCACGATCGAAGGTCTGGCGAAAGGTGATACGCTCCATCCCATGCAGGCGGCATTTGTAGCTCACGACGCGTTTCAGTGCGGCTACTGCACACCGGGACAAATTTGTTCGGCGGTAGGGTTGGTGAACGAAGGGCACGCTCAATCAGATGCCGACATTCGTGAACTGATGAGCGGTAATATTTGCCGCTGTGGAGCCTATCCCAATATTGTGACGGCAGTTCGGGACGTCTTAGAGGGCAAGCAAGATGCAGCCGTTTAGCTATCAGCAGGCTGAGCAAGCCGACAGCGCGATCGCGTCCGCTCGTTCCGATCAATCCATGTATTTAGCCGGGGGCACCAGTTTAATCGATTTGATGAAGCTGCACGTCCAGACCCCCCAACAGTTGGTTGATATTAATGCCCTGCCGCTAGCTCAGGTGGAACGGCAGGGTAACGGTGTTCGGATTGGCGCGATGGCACGTAATAGTGATGTGGCCTACAATGCCATGATTCGCCAGCAGTATCCGGTGCTGTCGGAAGCCCTCTTATCAGGAGCCTCGCCGCAGTTACGAAACATGGCAACGATCGGAGGGAATTTGTTGCAGCGCACCCGCTGTTACTACTTCCGCGACACGGCCTTTCCCTGTAACAAACGGGTGCCGGGTTCTGGCTGTCCGGCGATCGAGGGCTACAACCGTATTCACGCGATTCTCGGTGGTAGTGATCACTGTATTGCCACCCATCCCTCGGATATGGCCGTGGCGATGATGGCGCTGGATGCCGTGGTGCAAACGCAGGGGCCGCAGGGATCACGCAGCATTCCGATCGCCGACTTTCATTTGGTGCCGGGTCAGACGCCAGAACGAGAAACGGTGCTAGAACACGGAGAGTTAATTGTTGCCGTAGACCTACCGGCTTCGCCCTTCGCAGCACAATCGCATTATTTGAAGGTACGCGATCGTGCTTCTTACGCCTTTGCCACGTCATCGGTGGCGGCAGCGCTGGAACTGCAAGACGGCGTGGTGCGATCGGCGCGGCTTGCCCTTGGCGGAGTGGGCACCAAACCGTGGCGTGCCTATGAGGCGGAAAAAGCGTTGCTTAACCAACCCTTGAATCAGAAGACGTTGCAAGCGGCGGCAGCAGCGGCCGTGCAGGGCGCAAAGCCCCAAAAGTACAACGGTTTCAAAGTGGCATTGACTCAACGCACCGTGATGCGGGCGCTGGCAACGGTAGGAGGCATGGCATGAATTCAAGTGATAAGAAGGGTGTAGTGGGCAAACCGCTCAGCCGTGTGGATGGACATGCCAA
>JAJPKC010000119.1 GCA_021323955.1 Oscillatoriales cyanobacterium Centralia_MAG_596
ATCTCCGCAAGCTGGAGGCGATCGCGCAGGCTAACCCACAGCTCAATCTGATCGAAACAATCTATGCCACCGTTCATGCGACCGAAGCCAATTCTCGCAGTCGCCAAATTTGCTGCACTGCGCTCAGTGCGTTTGCCGCCTTTCTACACCTGGAACTCCCCACAGACTTAAAATCGCTCTGGGGCAACTACGGTATCAGTCAAACGCAGGCGCGGCGATTACCTTCGGATGACCTCATTGCGGCAACCTGGGCAACCATCCCCAACTCGTCCTGGCAGTTTGTTTACGGCATCATGGCAACCTACGGCTTACGCAACCACGAGGTATTTTTCTGCGACTACTCAGCGCTCCTGCAGGGCAACACCGAAGCGGTCATTCGCGTCCTCAGCACCACCAAGACGGGTATGCATGATGTATGGCCCTTTTACCCGGAATGGGTTGAGCAGTTCAATCTGCGCCAGATCCAGCTGCCCACCATTCAAACGGATCTGACCCAGACAACGCTACAGCGTATCGGTCAGCGCGTAACGTCCCAATTCCGTCGCTACGACTTACCCTTTTCCCCATACAATTTGCGTCATGCCTGGGCCATCCGTACCATCCACTTTGGTCTACCAGACACCGTTGCCGCCCGCATGATGGGGCATTCAGTCGCCGTTCATACCCGCACCTATCATCAGTGGATCACGCACCGTGACCAGCAGCAGGCCGTGGAGACGGCGCTCAGTCGGAGTCAGTTGGCTGCGCCGGGAGTGGGAAGTAGGGAGTAGGGAGTGGGGAGTAGGGGAAGCGGAGGGAGAAATTCAAAACTCAAAGTTTTCTAGTGTAACGGTCAACGCGCGACTCAAAACTTTTATCCTTTATCCTTCATTCCTTATCCTTCA
The DNA here is from genome assembly GCA_021323955.1 of Oscillatoriales cyanobacterium Centralia_MAG_596. Lineage (GTDB taxonomy): Bacteria > Cyanobacteriota > Cyanobacteriia > Leptolyngbyales > Leptolyngbyaceae > Stenomitos. The sequence goes on from JAJPKC010000119.1 coordinate 885, forward strand.
TCCCATTATGGCAACGATTCTGAGAGATTGGAGTTATCGGTATCAATGGCTCTATGACGGCTTTTCCAGACTGGCGGCGTTAAGTGTGGGTGGAGAGCGACGGTTTCGGCAACTGGCGCTGGCGGGAGTACCGATCGCCCCCGAAACAAACGTCCTCGATCTCTGCTGCGGGAGTGGGCAGGCAACGCAATTTTTAGTGGCGCGATCGCGCCATGTCACCGGGCTGGATGCTTCACCGCTATCGCTACAACGTGCCCGCAAAAACGTACCACAGGCGACGTATGTGGAAGCCTTTGCGGAAGCAATGCCGTTTCCTGATGGTCAATTTGATGTAGTACATACCAGTGCCGCACTGCACGAAATGGAGTCGTCCCAATTGCAGCAAATTCTGCGAGAAGTGCATCGTGTGCTGCGATCGGGTGGCACCTTTACCCTCGTTGATTTTCACCGACCAACGAATCCACTTTTCGTACCCGGACTGTCACTCTTTTTGCTGCTGTTTGAGACTGAAACGGCCTGGGCGCTCATCCAAACTGACCTGGTAGCCCTGCTAGAGGCGATCGGCTTTCAGGTGATGCAACAAACCCTCTACGCGGGCGGCAGTCTTCAGGTCATTCAAGCAAAGAAGGCAGGGTAGAGCGATCGGGCATGGGTTAACAAATGTGGCTACAGCGATAGTGGCTACCAATACAAAGCGGAACATTTCCCTGAGAAATGTTCCGCTTTACCAGGACATCGCAACGCCATGTCCCAACGCCGAGAATTGCACCTGGAGCCATTGGCAAACCTAAGCCAGGAGTTCGCCGGTTTCCTGGAGGGAGTGGAGACGACGGTAGATGCCTTCACGGTTCAGGAGTTCATCGTGGCTGCCCACTTCCACAATGCGACCGTTCTCCAAAACCACGATTTTGTCGGCTTCACGGACGGTGCTGAGGCGGTGAGCGATGATGATGAGCGTACGGGTGCCGAGGATGGCCCGCATGGCTAACTGGATCGATCGCTCCGATTCATAGTCCAGGCTGGAGGTGGCTTCATCAAAGATCAGCACATCCGGTTCCATAATCAGGGCGCGCGCAATGCCAACCCGTTGACGCTGCCCTCCTGACAGGCGCACCCCTCGTTCACCGACGATCGTGGCGTAGCCGTTGGGCATACTGCGAATGAAATCATCGGCTTGCGCGATGCGACAGGCTTCCAGAACCTGGTCAGGGGTGGCATTGGGGTTGCCGTAAAGCAGGTTGTCCATCAGCGTGCCATTGAAGATATCGACTTCCTGGTGGACGATTGCCAGTCGTTTCCGGTAGCCGGTGACATCCAGTTGGCGCAGGTCGTGCCCATCCATCAAGATGCAGCCGCTGTCTGGCTCGAAGTAACGGAACAGCAGTTTGACCAGGGTGGACTTCCCAGAACCCGAGCGCCCTACTAATGCCACCGTTTGATAGGGTTCGATCAGCAGGTTGATGTCCGTCAGCACGGGACGATTGGCATCGTAGCCAAAGGTCAGGTGCGAGAATTCCACCTTGCCTGTGAACTGGTAGGTGGGAGCCGTGGCGGCATCCCGCACCAGGCTACCCGCATCCTTACCCGCTGGAAGCTGCATGAACTCGTGGAAGCGAATCATGGAAGCATAGCGACGGGCGAAGATCTCCGCCAGTTGGGTGATCGGCTCCAGTTCGGCATAGGCCATGCTAGAGACTGTGAGCGTCGTGACGAAATGACCCAGCGAGATTGTGCCACGCGCCGCCGCTAGCAGCGTCAGCGCCAGCACCAGAAACACGCACGTTTGCACGATCGTCCGTTCGTAGGTCGCTAGCTGGATATACCCCTTGTGAATGCGGTAGTCCACCACCTTAAACTCGCGGGCAAAGCGCTGTCGCTGCCGCTTTAGCTCTTGAGCTTCGGTCGCAAACGCTTTCACCGTTTTGATGTTGGTGATGATCTCAGAATTACGGCTTTCCGTGTCTTCGATATAGCGATCGAGCCGTTCCTCCTGATGCGTCAGCTTTTGTAACCCCGACAGGCTGAAGCTCAGAATGCCAACAAACGACAGCAGCAGCAATAGCGCAATCCGCCACTCGATCAGCCAGATCACAATGAAAATACCAACGATACGAGCCAGTTTGGGTAGCAGTTGTCCGGTAATTTCGGGATACGTCCAGGTGTGGTTTGCCAGACCTTTCGCGACACGCGCCGCAATCCGTCCGGGGTTGTTCTCGTCGTAGAACTCCAGCGGCAAGGTCAGCACCTTTTCCAGTGCTTTTTGGGCATGATCGCGACGGGCACGAAAGGCCGTATCCCAGTTAAACCAGGGCCCCAACCAGGGTTGAATCGGTGCCCGACCAACCGAAACCAAACAGACCAGCACCAGCAGCACAATCAATGAGAGCGATCGCCCTTCTGGCTGTCCTGTTAGTGCAGCCACCCCTGTCACCAGTTTTTGCACCATACCGTCCAGCGGTTGATTAGACAGCACGTTCAGGATTTGCCCGATCGCGTACGGCACAAATAAATCAATGATTTCGAAGGCACTCATCATTGCAATGCTAAAGACGGAAATCCGCCAGTACCGCTGGTAATAGCGAACAATGTCTTGAAATTTCGCCATGATTCCTCCTAAAAACAGTCGATGCCAGATTTGCGTCGGGCAGTTCCGTCAGCCCAACATGAGCTGTCAGCAGCCAGCCGTTAGACTGCTCTGAGTTTTCCCTGAATCGACAGATTGCACGAAACCGGCAGTGCAACATAGACATTGATTTTGGTCATCAACGTCTGTAGTAGCCCCTGCATTAGTGCCCCTGACCAGAAGGTGGAAGGTGTACGAGTGGTCAGCGGTATTGAATAACTCTTATGCCTAGTATCTGAAGTCCATCGGTCGATGTCCACCGTTTGAGAGTTCGTGCATCGGTCTGGGAGTGCCCGTTACAAAGTGCTGTTTCCCCATCTGATTGTTCTCACTCCGAAAAGTCGCCGTGTTTTATACGCTTTCCGGCAGCGTCAGATAATACTACAAGAGTAGTATTGTAATACAGATACGTCCCTTTTGGGGCAATTTCCGCAGGAGAAAATGTTGGGTTCAGTTGGGCGCAATCGCAGTCGCCTGATCGCCGCCGACAGACCCGCTAATGAAAAATTTCATCCCTTTGAGCACGTTCACCTCCAACTCAGGAGAGATGAGGCACCGCCTTGAATTCGGCCATTCTGTCTACAACTAGGGGAATCGTTCACAAGTAGGAAGTTCTCTGGGGTAGTGCGGCGTCGGTAGGGCTTTATTGAGGGAATGGTGTATGGTTCAGAATTTAGGAATGATTGGATTGTTTGAGGGTCTGCCGCCGTCAATGGCACAGGTGCCCGTTGATTCGACGATCAACACGCCGGAGCGGGCAGCATTGGCATTTTCAGGTCCGCAGTTTTTTATCGCGTTGATTGCTGGATTAGTGCTGGCGTTTGCCTTTCAATTATTGCTCACCAATCTTTCGGTTGCAGCCGGCATTTCTTATTTAGGGCGATCGTCCGATGCCGATTCCAACTCCGATCATCATGAATCGGGTAGTCTGGGCGGCACGGTCAAAAAGATTGGTTTTGCCGTTGGCTTATGGACACTGATTACAGTTAGCGTAGCGCTATTTTTGGCATCCCTGCTGGCCGTTAAGCTAAGCCTGGTCAGCAGTGCGGTGCTGGGGGCGATCGTGGGTGTAGTCATTTGGGGCGCTTATTTTGTCCTGTTAGTCTTATTTAGCTCGTTAACCGTAGGTTCATTTGCTGGCTCAGTCGTGAGTACGGCAGTGTCTGGATTCCAGGCAATTTTTGGCACCGCAACTGCCGCGATCGGGGCCAAGGCGGTGAACAATCAAGTCGTGGCGACGGCTGAAGCAGCCGCAGCAGCAGTGCGGCGCGAATTGGGATCCGGCCTGGATCCAGCCAGCGTGCGCGAGTCGGTCGAAGATTACCTGGAGGCCTTACGGCCACCGGGTCTTGATATTCCTAAAATTCGGCAGGAATTTGAGCGCCTGGTCAATGATCCAGAGCTGAGAGAGATTGCAGGCAGTGGTTCACCGCTAGACGTAGCCGATCGTCTCCGCCATATCGATCGCGGCACCTTTGTAAATCTGGTCAGCAGCCGTACCGATCTTTCGAGACGCGACGCAGAGCGTCTGATCAATCAGCTTGAATCTGTCTGGCAAACGGTCGTCAATCAATTTCAAAAGAAAGACCCGACCGCCGAACTGGTGGAGTACCTGCGATCGGCCCAGCCCAGCGCGTTAAACTCCAGTGAACTGAATGCCAAACTCGATCGCCTGACGGAAGAAGTGCGGCAGCAGCGGCAGCTCATTCAATCAGGCCAACTGGCGCAGCCACAGCCAACGAAAGAAGAAGGTAGCCTGTTCGACCGGGCATTGCAGCTCGGCTTTACAACGCTTACCGGAACCGTTTTAGGCCGGGGCGACCTGTCTGACCTGGACGTTGAGAAAGTGATGAATCGATTGCAGAGCGCAAAGGATAAGCTCAGCGATACGACCAAGCAGGTCGCGCAAAAGGTGCCGCTACCGTTCAATACAATCAAGGCCGATGTTGAAAATTACCTGTTGAATGCCTATTACTGGCACTTCAATCGGGAAACGCTGAACACTGAGTTCCGGGATGTGCTGTACGACCCAGATGCGGATCCAGGCACAGTGGTGCGTCGCCTGGAAGAGATCGATCGCAGTTACCTGATCAACATCCTGACGCAGCGCAGCGATCTCACACCCGCGAGAGTGTCTGAAATTGCCGACCAGTTAGAAGTGATCCGCGAATCGGTACTCGGCAATGTGAGAGCTGCCGCCAATCAGGAGCAATCCCAGGATGTGCGGGCTCGCGTTGAGAACTACCTGCGATCGACGGGTAAGACAGAACTCAGTCCCGAAGGTATCGAGCGCGATTTCCGCTTGCTGCTCGACGATCGCGATGCTGGCTTTGAAGCTCTGCAAAACCGCCTCAGTCAGTTCGATCGCGACACGCTGGTCGCGCTGTTGGCCCAACGCCAGGACATTTCACCAGAAGAGGCTGATCGCATTGTCAGCCAGCTTGAGACCACCCGCGATAACGTTCTCAACGCCGCGCGGGACTCTCAAGAACGCATCAAATCTGAAGCGCTGGCCGTCCGCGATCGCGTCGAGACGTATCTCCGCAACACCAACAAAGCAGAACTCAGTCCAGAAGGCATCAAGCGTGACTTCCGCCTGCTGCTGGATGATCCACAGGCAGGCACGGCGGCGCTCCGCGATCGCCTGAGCCAGATCGACCGCGATACATTGGTGCAGCTATTGGCCCAACGGCAGGACATCACGCCGGACGAAGCCGATCGCATTGTCAGCCAGCTTGAGGATGTGCGTCACACCGTGATCCACGCCCCCCGCATTGTTGCCGACAAAACGAAAGAACAGTACGACCAGACAACCACAGCGATTGCAGACTATCTGCGGCGCACGAATCTGTCGGAACTCGATCCTGACGGCATTCAACGCGATTTAAATACGCTGCTCAATGACCCCAAACAGGGCACGATCGCGTTACGACAACGGCTATCACAGGTCGATCGCGAAACCCTCGTGAAGCTGTTGAGCCAGCGAGATGACCTGACCGAAGAGCAGGTCAACCAATACATTGACCAGGTGCAGGACGCCATTCGTCGAATTGTCCGTGCGCCTCGCCGATTGGCGTCCCGGACCCAGCAACGGGTGCAGGACTTCCAGGCAAACGTGGAAAGCTACTTGCTAAATACCAACAAGGAAGAACTCAATCCCGACGGCATCAAGCGCGATCTACAGCTGCTGTTGCGTGATCCGCGAGCCGGTGCCGGGAATCTAGGCGATCGCCTCTCCCAGGTCGATCGCTCCACCATTGTGGCGCTGCTGTCCCAGCGGCAGGACATTTCGGAAGAAGAGGCCAACCACATTGTGGATCAGGTTCTGGCAGTGCGCGACCAGGTAACGGCTCAGATCCAAAAAATCCAGAGTCGCATCCAGTCGGTCATTGATGGCATTCTGGCGAAGATTCGCGATTACCTGAACTCGCTCGATCGCCCGGAACTCAACTACGACGGCATCAAGCGCGATGTCCGCACCCTGTTCTACGATCCCCAGGCGGGTTTTGATGCGATTCGCGATCGACTCGGCAGCTTTAATCGGGAAACCCTGGTAGCCTTGCTCAGCTCTCGCGATGATATCTCCGAAGAGCAAGCCAATCACATTATCGATCAGATCGAAGATGCGCGCGCTAACGTGTTGCGTCGAGCCGAACGGCTGCAAGGCGAAGCCCAACGGCGACTAGAAGAAGTGAAACATCAGGCGCAAAAGCAGGTGAAAGAAACCCAAAAAGCTGCTGCCAGCGCTGCCTGGTGGCTCTTTGGTACGGCACTGGTCTCAGCGGGTGCTTCAGCCCTAGCGGGCGCGTTGGCAGTTAGAGGCTAGCCACCGCTATAGCCGTAGCTATAGTCAGGATGGCGGCAGCGAGTCAGCAAGCCGATCAGAACCAACGATCTGGCGGCTGGCCATGTCCTAAGCCTGCTGACCAAAGCTGTATCTCCAAGGCTCACACCTCGCCTCTCTTCGGAGAGGCTTTTTTATGGCTGGAGACGATTCGATGACCGGAATCTCATGCCCATCACGAAGGCTGACGAATAATGCCAAAAACGGACGTGAAGCCATGGAGAAATGTACTATCTCCAACTGGGCCAATTTCCCCATTACAGAAGAACCCACTCAAGGGTACGTTGGGAAAGTAGCGACCAAACAAACGGGAGTCAAAATTGGGTTCACCATACAGCCTCGCACCCCGTCCAACGCAGGCAAACATCAGCGCGCCGATCGCGGAAACAGAGTCTGCTGTCGCTTTCTGATGACGTTCTAACAGCACTTCCAGGTCTTCGGCAGAGGTTTCGGCATCGCGGAGATGAAACTGAATGCGCTGACCAGGACGGATACGATCGCCAATCGCGATCGCGCCTACCCGCGGGTCTACCCCTAACAAATACCGAATCAAAAAGTCTCCCTGCTCTAGCTCCTGCTTAAACTCGTTCTGCGCCACGCCCACAAACAGGGAGTTCTGCGCCAGCATCTGATCTTCTTCATTCAAGGTTTGGATCAGGTCTTGCAGCACTTCCAGGGGCGTCCGTTTTTGCGAGACTAATGCGCCACCGCCACGCGGCACAGGGCTTGCATCTGCCTGCTCTTCTAGCCCCAGCACAATATTGCGCTCACCCTCCGTCACCCAGTAAGGCTGCCCAATGGGACGGCATCCTTGCGCAACGATCGCCTCCAGGACAATATTGCCACTCAGAGCAATGCCCACGGTGCCTTCACGGTGCAGGCGATCGTTACAGAACAAGCCACTCACACCATTCGCCGCGGTTGCACTGGCAACTCCCCCCACCTTAACCGAGCCTGGGTACGCAAAATCGAGTCCCTGCAGCAGGTCATTGACCCGTGGAGCCGAAGGATCAGCCAGCAGTATGAACTGTGGTCGGTCGGCTGCAGATACACCGATTTGCTCAATCCAGGCATCTGGCGGGCTGTCGGAATCAGGCAAATCCGCTGCCGTTAAATGGAACGCACGCACCGTGACGCCAGGTAGAGAGGCCAGAGTCAAGGCGATCGCTGGCTCTTCTTCGATTTCTTGCGATTGGCCATTGGCACTCATGCCAATCACCCCATTCCCACCACAGCCAATTAACGGGATCGCTGGTAATTGCTCCCGCAATAGCGGCATCAGGCGAGCATACTCACTGGCAAAAGCAGTGGCAATAAAGACAAACCCAACGTCGGGCGGGGTGTTCAGGAGAGCTTGAGCCTTTTGCACAACCTCATTCACAGCAGCTTCCAGAGAAGGGCGAGTGGATAATGTGGTGACCCACTTCATGGAATGAGTATGAGAACCTGCCGTCATGCGCTCCTCCTCTGTAGCAAAGGATGATCATCAGCGTAGCTGGAAATGCCGCAATCTTCATCGAAAATCGCGGGCAATTATGAAAACCGCCTCAACAATTCTCAAGCATTGCGATCGCCCCTTACAGATCTGGGAACGCAAAGTTAGCGTTAAGATAGGTAAAGTGAACTGCCGACCGCTACCGCTTTGTCTACCAGACCCGGTAGAGAATCTTAAAAGATCAGGCGGAATTCTACAGCTATAGGAATGCCTTCTATAGTACTTAAATGGAGGGTACCGTGACGATTCAATGTTTGACTACATTGATCGGCGACTCGGCAACGTTCTGATGTTCGGGTAAATAGCCGTAATCTTCAAGTGATGATTGCTCGGCGTTTGCTCACACTCGATAAGCATGATTAACAGCGAACAATCCATGAGCGATATTCAAGAACAGATTGAAGCAGAGTTAAAGCAGGCCCGTGCCGCTTGCGACGTGAACGGTAGCACCTCCCCCGAGTGTGCTGCTGCCTGGGACGTTGTCGAAGAACTACAGGCCGAAGCGTCTCACCAACGCGAAGCCAAGCCCAAAAAGAACTCCCTTGAGATCTACTGCGACGATAATCCTGAAGCAGCTGAATGCCGGATCTACGACGACTAGCCCGCGCCAAATCAGTGCGCTGCGATCGCGCATTTTCTGGAGCACATAATAATGGCAAAATTGACGAGTAGCCAGACTGCCGCTCAGGTGTTACAGCTACTCGTCTTTTGTCATGCGCCATGTTACGGTTTTCGTGTACCGCTGGTTTAGTGTCATGCCATCCCCATCCTGGTTGCCATCGCTGGTCTGGACAGACTATCGACTGGCCGTATTGTTTACAGTTTTGCTGCCGCTGGTACTGCTCATTTGGACACTGGTCAGCCGATCAGATGCGATCCAGAGTCTCCTTGTCATCTATTGGCGCGTATCCAGTCTGCTCGCAATCACGGTGTACCTGTTAATTGGCGCACTACCAGTGGGCTTCATTGCTGGTTGGCTAGCTAAAATTTTGATCCCCGTTGCGCTCTGGTTCTGGGCCGATCTTAACGAAGAAATCCGAGAGCAGCCCGCCAGTCGATTGAAGTTGGCTTTTACATCCTGGCGGTGGGCGGTGTCAATTTACTGTGGGCTGGGTGCGCTGGCGCAGATTCCGGTGCTGCGCTGTGCGCTGATGAGTACCGATGCGTTGCTTAAAGAACCCTTCTGCCGGATCTGGCTCGACCCACCCTGGGCTTTTAGAGAAGCATTTCACGCCACGACAAAGCCATTCTTTTTAGGATTTTTAGCGCTGATCGGGTTGGGAATCTACGTGCTGTATTTTGGCTACTTTGTATTGGTGCGATTGGGTCGGCAGGGCCGATCGGCCACAGGACAGTAAGACACATACGTAACGATGACTGCTGCAGGGACTCGTTTGGAGCAATACACCGAGAAGCGACCGCAAGAGGTGTTGCTGGTAACGGCTGAGATCGATGGTGAAGCCGATCAGATCGTGATTTTTCGAGGCTTTTCGAGTTCTCTGGTGCGATCGACCGCGTTTGATCCAGATGTGCCTGTGCTGCCCAGTCAAAGCGTCATTCACACCATCGATCGATTGCAAAGTCCCTACGATCCAGGCAATCCCAAATACATCCAGCAAGGGCTAACTTGGGAAACGATGCAGCCCTTACTAAAGGCAGCTGGTGTTTAACCGCTACCGACCAGGCAGCGATCGATAGGACTTGAAATGCCCCATCCTGTAATGTGCAGCGTCCATATTCCAGTCCTCAATCGTTCCAGCCCTCAATCATTCCAGCCCTTAGTATATGGGGCAAACCATTTCAAACAATTGAGGACAACCGCACTCAGTCGGCACCAAATCTGGGTCCGTTGTCTGACTGGCGGCGGCATGGTTGGGCGACGATGGCGATTGCGGTCATTGAATGAGTGTGGGGCCATTTAGATTAATTCTCTAGATTCGGTTGACAACCCTGCGTTGGGTCATATGGCCCTGTATGTCTCTACGAGCGGTCATATATAGCGCTACTTTTTGATGCTGGCAGTAGAGCGAATCAGCGCCAATATCGTCAGTTTTACCCAGAAGCAGAACGTCCAGTAAAGGAACTGTTAAGTGCAATTGCACTGGTCAAATGGCGGTTTTAACTCAAATGGCCTGCTGATCAACGTTTGCCGTGAATGGCCGATCGCGATGGGCGTTTCAGATAATTTTTTGTGTGAAGTGTTTAAAAAGTACAACCCACTGCGGATGCAGAATCGACGCAGAAGCGGTCAGTATAAATACCATCTTCGGATTACGGATGCGCTGGTTGTGTGTTTGGCATCATTTGCGCCTGGATAAATTCACCCTGTAAGCAGACGCTTTGTTTAGCGTTGCGCCAAGAACGATTTTCTAAAGAAAATGTTATTCTCCACTGTGAGTGTGTTGTGTGGGGCCTTTAAATCTATGGTTCAATCTCCTATACGAACGCAAGAGTTCGATGTTACCGGCATTGCATCCGTTTCACAATCGTCATCAACCATTGAAGTGACGCAAGGACGATCGCGGCGAGATGCGTCCCTGGCAGACAGTATGATGAGTCTGGCGACACCGGGTTCTGGCTGGAGTGGTCTAAACCTGCCGGAGAGCCGTCTTTTTGGTACCGATGGGATTCGGGGTCGGGCGGGTGACCTGCTGACGGCACCGCTGGCGCTGCAAGTCGGGTTCTGGGCCGGGCACCTCCTGCGATCGCAGGTTGACAGCCCCGGGCCGATCATTATTGGGCAAGACTCCCGCAACTCTGGCGACATGCTAGCAATGGCGCTCTCGGCAGGGTTAAACGCGGCGGGTTTGGACGTTTGGAATCTGGGACTCTGTCCGACGCCAGGGGTGGCTCACTTAACCAGTACGTCAGCCGCGATTGGTGGCGTCATGATTTCGGCCAGCCATAATCCGCCAGAAGATAACGGCATCAAATTTTTTGGCCCTACCGGCAGCAAGCTCTCGCTCACCCTACAGGCAGAGATTGAAGCGGCCCTGCGCGGCAATATCGGCTCTCTAAAGGTGGCTGGCAGCCATCGCTGTGGCCAGCATCACTACCGCGCAGAACTGGTGAGTGATTACCTGACCTCCATTCAGCAACCCCTGTGGGAAAAGGCGGCTGGTTCGTTGCCACTGGCCGGGATGCGTGTAGTACTCGATCTCGCCTGGGGAGCGGCGGTTCAACTCGCACCGCAGGCCTTTCGCGCGCTTGGGGCAGATGTCATCTGTTTGCACGCACAGCCGGACGGCGATCGCATCAATGTTAACTGCGGGTCAACACATCTGGCGTCACTACAAGCAGCAGTCAGCCAGCATGCCGCAGATGTAGGCTTTGCATTTGATGGCGATGCCGATCGCGTCCTTGCCGTGGATGCCAGGGGCCGTGTAGTCGATGGAGACTACATTCTTTATCTCTGGGGGCAAACTCTCCGCCAGTCAGAACAGCTACCGGGAAACACGATCGTTGCGACCGTGATGTCCAATCTGGGCTTTGAACGCGCATGGGAACGTCAGGGCGGGCAGCTTGTGCGGGCAGACGTGGGCGACCAATACGTTCATGCTGAAATGGTTCGCTGTGGTTCAGCACTGGGGGGTGAACAATCGGGACATATTCTCTGTAGCCACTACGGTGTGAGTGGGGACGGACTGTTGACGGCGCTGCATCTAGCGGCACTGGTGAAGCAGTCCGGCGGTTCGTTGAGCGATCTGGTCGATCAGAGCTTTCAAACCTATCCTCAGCAGTTGAAAAACGTGCGCGTTGACGATCGTGCCCGTCGCTTAGGCTGGCAGGACTGTGACCCGCTACAGCAAGCGATCGCGCAAGCGGAAACAGCAATGGGCAATCAGGGACGGATCCTTGTTCGGGCCTCTGGCACAGAACCCGTGATCCGCGTCATGGTGGAAGCGGCAACCGATGATTTGGTCACACACTGGACTGAAACACTCGTGTCGGTTGTGCAGAGACATCTGGCGGCCTAGTTAACAGGACTCTGCGACACCCCGAATTGGCACTAACGGCTGATCAATCATGGATTGATCAGCCGCTTACGCTTTGATGGCTTTACTCAAATGCGGCGGATCACGCCCATCGGTCAAAAGCGGCATTAGGATCGGCGTTCTGACTCGCTGCCTCTCGGATGGCGACGGCTAGGAAAAATTAAGCGCGTGTAAATTCGATCGATGGCCTGGGCACTCTTAAGCTAACTGTAGCTGGCAAATTTGGCAGAGACTGCTAACGTGTGATCAAAGACCTGAGTTTAGCAGTAGTCTGAACGTTGAACGTCTACGGGATATTGCTACGTGCCAATTTGGTCACGTGGATTTTGTCGCTGTATCAAGGACCATGCTATTCCGTAGACGTTCCTGATACTATGCAAAAAACTTGTGCATCGTGCTCGATCCAAATGGAGAGACTCCTATGGCATTGGAACGGGATTGGAAATCGGGACAGGATCAAGACCGTTGCCTGGCGCGATTGAACTGGGCAATCCAGCAATTAGGAGGGACTGCCGATCCTGTCCGTGTGGCTCGCACAGCGGAACTTGTCATTCAGACAATGACTGGGCCGTGGCGCTTTTTTCACACGCCTGAGCATATTTTTGAGGTGGGTGAGTCAGGTGACGCGATCGAGGTACTGGCAGCCCTCTTCCATGACCTGGTCTACGTCCAGGTGGATCAGGGGGTCAGTGTCAACATCAGTAGCTATATTTCGGCCTTTGTGAAGGAGATCACAGGACAACTCGTGATTCGCGATCGTACTGAGTTGCCGAATGATCCAATGTTCGAGATGGTGGCGCAGATCTTTGGCTTTGAAGCAGCGCAGGTGTTGCTACCTACAGCTGGACAGAATGAGTTCCTGAGCGCTTTAATTGCGGCCAAATCGCTGGAACATGCCTTGTCCGCAGCGCAGATTGCTGAGGTCACGGCTTGTATTGAGGCGACCATTCCCTTTCGCGGCAAATCCGAGTCTGGCTTGAGTCCCAGCGATCGTCTCTATGCACGATTGCAGCAAACCAACACGCTGATGGGATTTGGGTGGCAAGCAGAAGATCTGAGCCGAATTGTGCGGCGATCGGTGCGGTTAGCCAATCGGGATGTGGAAAACTTTGCCTATACAGCAGCGGCAGACTTTCTCGACAATACATGGAATCTTTTGCCCGAAACCAATCATGACCTGATGAACGCCAATTCATACACCGTGTATGGCTACCGGATGTCATTGCAGAAAATGGAAGGCTTTATGTACTTCCTGCATCCAGAGCTAGTTTTTCAAACGTTTCAGTCGGAACCGGATGCGCAGACTTACCAGCAGTTGATCGCGCGGACACAGCGCAACCTCGAAGTCGCGCGGCTCTATTTGGGCTGTAAATTGCTGTCGATCGCCGTGATCGAAGCCCTATCACAGCGCATCGGACGCGATGTTCCCCTGGCGACCATGATGGGAGAACTGCCATCCCAGGGGCCATCGGTGGCCCAGTTGGAGCATTTCTTGCCGCAGGTGTCGATGACGGTCGCCCCCGAAACCGATCTAGAACGAGAGGTGTTGAGCCTGGTAGAAAAAGGTCGAGGCCAGTCGTCATCCTATGACATCAAAAATTCGCCTGTCGCTACGTACATCATCAAGTCCATCGGGTTCGCTGCAACACGGCGTCTGCTGGCCTCCGCGAAAGAATTCTTTGCGGGAACGCTCTCATCAGAAGCGTTTTTGGCGCTGTGCGATCGCGCGGTTGTCACCACCATCACCAGCGGTATTCTGCAAGTATTTGAAAACCGTAAAGTGGCACTGCGCGGTGGGCTAACGGTTGAGAGCAAAGTCTGAGGGGTGAGGACAGAAACCGATGCTGTTGGCAAATGTGCTACACGCACTACAAAAGATGACATATTCTAGATTTTATTCCTGTCCGTCAGGGGCATCTAACCTATGTCAGTCCATACCCAGC
>JAJPKC010000393.1 GCA_021323955.1 Oscillatoriales cyanobacterium Centralia_MAG_596
AGTTTGCCCGCCCGCTGAACAAAGACGGTCGTTTGGAGGTTGACTGGGTTGGGCTACAGACGCAAATTGAGCGTGAAATTCAGCGGTTGCTGCGTCGCGAACTGCAAAGTAACCCAATGCTGGTATTTCTCATGCAAAGCCCTGACGAACCAGCGGTAAGAGACACAACACGCGATCGCAGAACCGCTGCGATCGCATCGTAGACTAGGCAATTATTGGGTAATCAATGACTCAGCAAAACGGGGACGTGATGAAGTAACGTCCCCGTTTTGGTGTTTATGCAATGGCGCGTTGGGTAACTCGTTCACGCGATTCTTGCCGCACTCGTCCAGACATCGCCGCCTGTTGGAGCGCCATAAATGCGTTTAAGTCTTTGGCGTCATACTTTTTCCGCAATAGCTGACGCAGTTGCTCCTCGGCCTCAACGGTGAGCAACCCCGTAGTGACAGCATTTTGAACGATTTCACGGATCGAGATCATGATAGAACCCTGGACTTCACGGATACAACAAGGTCGGACATGGCCCGCTGGGGCTGGCTAATGACTGCTATCGCTGGGCATTAGATGCCCGCCAGACAGTTAGATTGGTTGGTTGCCATCTAACAAGGTAAGGCATTGCTACAAAAATCCTGTTAACCAGGTAACAAATAGTCGACGGTTCGATAGTCTAGTTCTGTCGGGGACACGACTGTAGCGCTTTGATGGGTAGACGTACAGCCTGGAGCATAGTGCCTAGAGCGTGATTTTCGTAATTGCAATGCGGCCTGAGAAACAAACTTCAACGTCGCTGCCGGGATTTCGCTGCCGCTTGGCGTACTCCCCGACGTAGTGAAAATAATCCCCCTCAATACGATAGTTTCCAGGTAGCGGTTGGGTACACGGCGGACAAAAGACGATGTCTGGGATGGGTGCGCCCGACGCTAGATGAGGTAGATTGACGTTCCAAAAAGTGCCAGGTTCCCAAAATCGGGAAAAAAGCTTAAGTAATACCTGAGTGGCCAACTGTGCGGATACATCCCAGTCGATCGCCCGTCCGCCCTGCCGATATTGTGAAATCGCGATACCGGGAATGCGATATAGAGCCGCTTCTCGAACTGCTGCCACCGTGCCAGAAATGTAGACATCTGACCCCAAATTGCCGCCCGCGTTAATGCCCGAAAGCACCCAGCGTGGTGCCGCAATGAGGTGATTAAGCGCAATGCGCACACAGTCGGCGGGTGTTCCCCCGATCGCGTATTCCACCGCCGATCGCTGCTGTACATGAATGGGTTTGGTCGTTGTTACCTGATGGCCGCAGCCAGACAGATGATCTTGCGGTGCCACGATGACAGCGTTGTTGTCTAACTGGCTCACAGCCTGAAGGAGCGATCGAATTCCCGGTGCATCCACACCATCATCATTGGTCAAAATCAAAGTCATAAAGGGGATTAGACAGTAGGGGCGATTGGTTACAGATCATCATCCGTGATCAGTGTTCGGAGACGCTCTAGAGAACGTCTCCTTCTGGACTATACGCCCGATCGACGGGTTCAGTCGCCCAGATATCAGTCGCCCAAATATCAGTCTCCTAAATAAATGTCTAACCCCCGTGCGGTTCGCACCAGTGTCCCTTCAGGATTTACTGCGGCATACCGGACGATGGCTTCGCTGATCGGCACGCTTCTCACCTGCCGATTTTGCCAGGTCACCACGCGATCGTACTGCTCTTGTGCGATGAGATCGACCGCGGCCACCCCAAAGGTTGCCCCAATCAGGCGATCGAGGGATGAGGGCGTGCCGCCACGCTGAGTGTGTCCCAAAACCGTTACCCGTGTTTCGGCCCCAATCCGCCCACAGATTTGCTCAGACAAATACTGGCCGATCCCGCCAAAGCGGCACTGTTCAAAATCTGAAGCCAGCGTGACGGCCTCACCCGCTTCTGTGCGAACAGCCTCAGCGACCACAATCAGACAGTAATTTTTCCCGTGTTCCTGCCGCTTTTTAATCGTCTGACAAATGCCATCAATGGTGTAAGGAATTTCTGGAATCAGGATGACATCAGCGCCACCCGCGATACCAGCGCTAATTGCAATGTGGCCCGCATCGCGGCCCATGACTTCCAGGATCATCACTCGGCTGTGGCTGGCCGCTGTGAAGTGCAGGCGATCGAGCGCTTCGGTGGCAATGCTGACGGCGGTGTCAAAGCCAATCGACAGTTCGGTGACGCCAACATCGTTATCGATCGTCTTGGGAATGCCAACCAGATTCAGGTTGCCTTGCTGCGCCAGACGCTGCAAAATGGCGAGGCTGCCATCACCACCAATGCCAATCAGCGCGTCTAACCCGAGCTGATGGTAGCCTGCGATAATTTCCTCGGAGCGATCGCGTACGCTGCCATCGGGCATGGGAAAGGCGAACGGGTTGCCTTTATTGG
The DNA here is from genome assembly GCA_021323955.1 of Oscillatoriales cyanobacterium Centralia_MAG_596. Lineage (GTDB taxonomy): Bacteria > Cyanobacteriota > Cyanobacteriia > Leptolyngbyales > Leptolyngbyaceae > Stenomitos. The sequence goes on from JAJPKC010000393.1 coordinate 2,414, forward strand.
TTGTGCCCAGCATCGTTCCCCCCGCTGTGAGGAATGGATCGACCTTGTCGGGACTGAGATTGACGGCCTGGGGTGGCTGGGCCATTAAGCCTTGCGTTGCCTGACGAATGCCCAGGACTTCCCAACGATACGTATTCACCGATCGATGCACAACAGCGCGGATCACAGCATTCAGTCCCGCACAATCGCCGCCACTCGTCAAAATTCCAATTCTTCTATGAGTTCTCATGCGTTACTTCGCCAAATGGAAAGGCTCCCTAAAGTGCTTGAATGGTTCGTATCACTCTGGTCGCCTAGACGCCCCTCTACTCCCAGTGAGCGCGAGAGTAGGCTTTGCCATGTCCTGAGAATGGCTTGACAAAGTGATCAAACCGTTGTGGCGCAGTGAAGGATACTCAACATTGCTGACACCTTCCCGGACGGGACAAGTCCCCGTAAGCTAGAGTGATTGAAGAATTCGTATCTGACTGTAGCCCCTTGTGCGATCGAAACCATGTCGGCTCGAAAAAACTTAAACAGATGAAAACTTTGCAAACAACGACATGAGTGACATCGTAGCGAACAGTCTGGCTCAAATCGGCTTTGGTCTGATTCCCGCTGCACCGGTTGGGTTGCGATCGGGCTTCGTTGGCATTATTGGTCGCCCCAACGTGGGTAAGTCAACCCTGATGAACCAATTGGTGGGTCAGAAGATTGCTATTACCTCACCCGTGGCGCAAACCACGCGCAATCGTCTGCGGGGTATTTTGACCACACCCACCGCTCAGCTCATTTTTGTGGATACGCCAGGAATCCATAAGCCCCATCATCAGTTGGGACACGTCCTGGTCAAAAACGCTCAGCTTGCGATCCAGGCGGTCGATGTCCTGCTTTTTGTCGTCGACGGTTCTGTGGAGGCTGGTGGGGGCGATCGTTTTATCGCGAATCTGCTAACGCACTGTCAGCTCCCGGTCATTCTGGGGATCAATAAAGCGGATCAGCAGTCAGGGGAGGCAGAGGAGGCGGAGGAGGCAGGGGAGCCTCGATCCTTTGGTCGTTCACCCCTGACGCCTCATCCTTTCGATCGCACTTACCAGGAACTTGCCGCCAGCCAGAATTGGGCCGTCGCTAAATTCTCGGCGCTGACTGGTGCAGGCTTAGACGAGTTACAGCAGCAGTTAATTCAGCATCTCGAACCGGGGCCTTACTACTACCCGCCGGATCTGGTGACGGATCAGCCGGAGCGCTTTATTATGGGCGAACTGATTCGGGAGCAAGTCTTGCTGCTGACGCGCGAAGAAGTGCCCCACTCGACGGCGATCACGATCGACAAGGTTGACGAAGAACCAACCATTACAAGGGTTCTAGCTACTATTTACGTCGAACGTCCTTCACAAAAGGGCATTCTGATTGGCAAGCGGGGTGAAATGCTGAAGGCGATCGGGTCTGCCGCACGTCAGCAAATTCAAAAACTAATTGCGGGCAAAGTCTACCTGGAGCTATTTGTGAAGGTGCAGCCCAAATGGCGACAGTCTGGCTCCCGTCTTGCCGAACTGGGCTATCGGGTTGAGGAATAGGGCTAATCAGCAGCGTGCTGGCGGTACCAGTCGATCGTATTTTTCAACCCTTCCCGAAACTCAACGGTAGCCGTAAAGCCAAATGCTTTTTGGGCACGTTCCGTATCCAGACAGCGGCGAGGCTGACCGTTGGGCTTGTCGGTTTCCCAAACAATTTCGCCTTTAAACTCCATCAATTCACAAATTAGCTCAATCAAATTCCGAATCGAAATTTCATAGCCGGTGCCCAAGTTGACTGGTTCATGGCTACTGTAGTGCTGGGTTGCCATGACAATACCGCGCGCCGCATCTTCAGAATAGAGAAATTCGCGAGTTGGGCTGCCGTCGCCCCAAACGGGCAGTTGGGCCTCGCCACGTTGTTGCGCTTCATGCACTTTGCGGATCAATGCCGGAATCACATGCGAACTGCGCGGGTCAAAGTTATCTTCCGGCCCGTACAAATTCACGGGCAGCAAATAGATGCCGTCGAAGTTGTACTGCTGACGATAGGCTTCTAGCTGCACGAGCAGCGCTTTCTTAGCGATCCCGTAGGGTGCGTTGGTTTCCTCTGGATAGCCGTTCCACAGGTCATCTTCTTTGAAGGGCACGGGTGTGAACTTGGGATAGGCGCAGATCGTGCCGACACAGGTAAATTTCTCAATGCCTGCTTCATAGGCGGCATGAATCAGCTGCGTGCCCATCATTAAGTTGTCGTAGAACAGTTCCGCTGGTTTTTCGCGGTTTAAGCCGATGCCACCGACATGGGCGGCGAGGTGGATCACAATGTCCTGCTGGTCAACAATGCGCTGGCAGTGCTCCATTTGTCGGAGGTCGCAGTCGTGCGATCGCGGTATTGTGATCTTCTGCACGTCAGCCCCAGCTTTGATCAATTGTGCAATCACCTGTCGCCCCAGGAAACCAGCGCCACCGGTTACAACGATGCGCTTATTCGTCAAGTCCAATGTCGCTGTCATGGGTCACCTTCTTCCTGTCCGAACTGTACACAATTTTACGAGACGCAAGTGACTATCAGCGTTCAGTTTGCTGCTCTCAACCTGAGAGCCACTCTGACCGCTGACGGCTGATTGCCTTACGGTTCTACCGTCCTGTCCTACCGCACCGTGGCCACGTCCTTTACCAGATTGGGGATATTGCCATTGAGCGGTACCAGCCCTAACGCCTTGAGGTCTGCTTCTACCATGAGGCTAACCAACTGCTCAAACGTTACTGAAGGCTCCCAACCTAGCTTTTGTTTTGCTTTGGCTGGGTCACCAATCAGCAAATCGACTTCTGCTGGACGCAGATAGCGCTCATCGAATTCAACGTAATCTTGCCAGTTTAAATTGACATAGCTGAATGCCACATCCAGAAACTCGCGAATGGAATGGGTTTCTCCCGTTGCCACCACATAATCATCCGGGTGTTCTTGCTGGAGCATCAACCACATCGCTTTGACGTAGTCTTTGGCATAGCCCCAGTCGCGCTTGGAATCCAGGTTGCCCAGATACAGCTTTTTCTGCTGTCCAGCGACGATCCGCGCCAACGCTCGCGTAATCTTGCGTGTGACAAACGTTTCGCCTCGTCGGGGGGACTCGTGGTTAAACAAAATACCGTTACAGGCAAATAGATTATAGGATTCCCGGTAGTTGACCGTAATCCAGTGCGAAAACACTTTAGCGCATGCGTAAGGGCTACGCGGATAGAAGGGCGTGGTTTCCTTTTGGGGCACTTCCTGCACTAGCCCAAACATTTCGGATGATCCGGCCTGGTAAAAGCGAACTTCGATGCCCGTCCGCTGCTGGTAGTCGCGGATGGCCTCTAGCAGCCGCAGCGTTCCCGTCCCAACCGCATCCACCGTATATTCCGGTGAGTCAAAGCTGACGCGGACGTGGGACTGTGCGCCGAGGTTATAGATTTCGACTGGCTTCACATCTTCCAAAATACGCCGCAGCGTCGTCCCATCCGTGAGGTCGCCATAGTGGAGAAAGAGCTTGGCGCTATCATCATGCGGATCGGCGTAGATGTGATCGATGCGATCGGTATTGAATGTCGATGTCCGTCGGATCACACCGTGAACTTCATACCCTTGCTCCAGGAGAAACTCACTGAGATACGACCCATCCTGGCCAGTAATCCCTGTAATCAATGCTCGCTTTGCATGTGTCATCGTTGAGTAATGCCTCGCTTCAGTAAATAAATCATTACAACATCGCGTCTTCAGTAGCCGAACCGAAATCCCCAGAGAATTTGTGACGCGATCGTGCACCGTACCTGTTCCCTCAACATCTTGCCTCTCATCCAGGGGACAGTGCGTTAGTGCAGACTAAATCACTGCTTCGCGAACCATTCAGGTTATTCCGAACGAGACGGATCAAACGGCATCCCTGGCCCTTTCCCAGGAAGCTTGAGTTGATCATCCCGATCTGTCGCCTCAGCGAACATCGCGCTAGGGCAACCTTAACCGATCCATTGACCATTCGCAAAGAGCGTTGTCAGAACGTCCGATCCTCAAACGTCTGATCCTTAAATTGTCCTTTGTCCAGTTGCGCCACTGAATTGCCGATTGGTTATTTGTGGCTAGTGGCCTCCAGCCAGTCACGTGCAAACAGACTGCTCAGCCATTGCTTGAAGAAGAACAACACGAAGCGTGGATTATGTTTTGCGTACCGCTTCCATAGCCGTTTGGGTTCCGATTTGAGTCGATAAACCCATTCCAGACCGGCCTGCTGCATCCAAACGGGAGCCTGCTTGACTCGACCCGAATGAAAATCAAATGCTGCGCCTACGCCTAACATGACTGCCCCGATTCTGCCGCGGTGGGCTGCCATCCATAGTTCTTGCTTGGGACAGCCGATGCCAACAAATAAAATTCGAGCGCCTGACTTTACAATTTGCTGGGTATATTCGGCATCTTCCGCTGGTGTTAAGGGGCGAAAGGGTGGCGAAATTTGACAGACGATTTTAATTCCTGGATAGCGCTTTTGTAGAAAGGTTGTAAACATCGATAGGCTTTCGGTCGTTCCCCCATATAGACCGATCGGCACCCCTTCCCTTGCTGCTGCCTCACAGACATGGAGCGTCAAGTTAGGCCCCCGTACCTGATCGACATGGCAAATTCCCAATGCTCGCAGTGCTTGTACCAAAGGCTTTCCATCTGGTGTCACTAAATCGGCATTATTCACGGTACGAGCAAATTCACCCTGGTCATAGGCTTCCATTACCATGTGGACATTGGCCGCACACACATACCGACTATCGCCTGCCTTCGCCCAATTAATCACGCGTTGAGTCGCATCTTGATAACTGGTGGCGTCTACTCGCATCCCTAAAATGTAGCGATGCTTGACGGACGAAATGGCATGAGGCTTTAGCTTCGTAGCATCCTTTGCTCCTAATAATTTCGTCATGTACTTCGCTACCTACCTGATTCACAATGATGGGCTGATTTGCATCAACCGTGGTCACGAGATGATTGGCTAAGGTAGTCACCCATAGGCTACGTACTGACTGATCCACTGCTAACAGAAGGCCGAAGAAGCACTCACTCGGTCTTGGCGAATCAGCCTTGTTTGATATCCTCCATACACCCTTACGAAGGTTAAGAACAGTTATCCGGTAAATTTTTCAGAAAAGGTGGTGAGATGTCTTACTCAATCGCATAACCACCACGCTAAATTCTTGTAAAGAACCGTAGCTAAACGGCTTGTGACGCTCCAGGCTGGGTTGCAGTTGGGATTATTTCAACGCAACGATACGCGCCAACGTTGCCAATTAAAATTCTGCAAAAATGAAATAATTAACTGCACGTTGATATAGCGACATAGCCTGGTGCTCTTCTACAGGCTGCATTGTCATGATGTAGCGCGGTGAATCGAAGTCTGGCTTTCAGCCATTTAAGTGCTTATTGCGGCGTACGATCGCCAGTTGTGAATTTCCTATGAAGCAGTGAAAAAGATCGCGGATAACTACGATCGTGTCCGTAAATCTACGAATACACCGTCGAGTGACGATTAAAGGAAACGCGGTGTGCATTTCAGCATGTTGGCCATCAGGGCTGAACGCATCCTGCTAATGGTGCATCATGAGGCTACCGAGCAGATTGTCTGGTTTGACTGGACGAACAGGTTGATCAAATCAACCAGTTTTGTACAAGTGATTTATTCATTTGCCTGATATGTTGAGCTTTGCACCCTTTCAACTGCGGTAGCCTACCCGGTTCAGTTGCAACGACTTTAACCCGAATACAACGAACACCTAGGTAGGTTCAAATCATGAATTTCAAACATATGGCTGCTGGCTTAGCTTCTGCCACAGTTCTAGCAGTAGGCTCTTTAGCTGGAGTCTCGCCCGCTCAAGCGCTAATTGTTGGCGGTAGTCCGGACTATAGTCCTCTTACCAGTCTACCGACAACTCTGACTGTGATTGGTGAATTCAATAACGGCGACCTTACTGGAGGATTCACAAATGTCTCCGGACTACTAGTGAATTCTATCGGGATCAAAGCTGGTTCTTCATCTCCAGGTTTCAACGCTCATTATGATGCAACAACTGCATTTCTTTCTAACTTCAAATATCTTGGGGTCGATGCAGTGCTCAATATATTCTCAGGGGATCGAGTGCTTCATACAATTGATGCCTCGCTTCCTGCTACGTTCACTTCTACCATCGACTTTGATTTTACTGGGGAAATTCGAGCACTTATTGGTGGAACGCTTTTGGGGAAGGCAAATGGTGGGTTTTCAGCGGGTAAAACCTTTTTCGATAATGTACAGAGATCCTCTAACTTCTCTTTAGACATCCAGGCAACGCCAGTTCCAACTCCTGCCCTTCTGCCTGGATTGCTGGCATTGGGTGCTGGTGTTCTACGGAAGCGTAAGACAGAAGCATGTGTAGAGAGCGACAATTAAATCCGTTAGGCTAACTATCAACGATAAAGTCAAAGAGGGTGGTGCTAGACCAGAAGACTGGACATTGGCACCACCCTTTTTTGTGATAGCTACAAACTGGTTTGTTCAACGTGCAGCTAAATTTCTTACACGTTCGCCGTTTCTCTTTCAGGTTGAGATTCTTCTCCCCGCTTGCGCTTGCGCCATGCCGCAGCACCAAGACCCATTAGACCAGGCAGTAGTGCTGGAGTCGGAACAGCGGTAGCGTAAGCACTAAATTGGGTATCACCATCCCCTGATTTTGTAATTTTGAGGGTACTGATCCTCTCCGTCGCATTACCGGAGAAGATATTCAAAATTGTGTTGTTTGCAATATCGCCAAAAAATTGAACTGTGTTGGTGTCATTGATCAAGAATGTGAGCGTTCTGCCTTGTGGTAATTTGGTTGCGAGCTGGATGCCAAAATAGGCAAGAGGGTTAGCAAACGTAAATGTTGGAGAATCGCCCGCAAACATCTTGAGATTGCCACTGCCCTGAATTGTCGCACCATTCAGAGTGATTGATGGGTCAGTGAAATTATCACTGGTGGTAACGGGGTATCCGTTTACCGAGCTGGGAAAACTGCTACTCGTGGAAATAACGAAAGCATGAGCAGGGTTAGCGTGAGCGACTACAGTGGCTGTAGCCAGCGTTGCAGCCATCGCAATGGAGAAATTCTTAGCTGAAAGCAAAGTCATGTTAGTTCTACCTGGGTGTCTGAAGGACATTCTGATTCCGTGTGTTGTTAGTAAGCCGATGAGCTATAAATCAGCGGGTCGGCTTGACAATTACCTGGTAGTGCACCTTCAGGGGGTAGATCCAAAGAGTCCAGAGGGTTCCCCGTAACGCCTTTGTATTATTTGCACCCTTCTACTCTACGTGAGATCGTTGGAAACGACTATTGTGCGGTCAGAGATTTATAGGATTTTCATAGAAAGAGTACCTTTCCCTGCATGAAGGATTGGGGCTACTGCAAAAGCAAAAAGATTGGGTGGGCGATCGTTAACCGTGTTGTGTGACGTTAGGACTGCGTCGTAAACGTATCCTTGTAGATTGCGCTGGCTTAATCTGTAGAAACTACGTACGGTTTGAGCGTAATTGGGGTTGGGGTGCTGGCTTGGATACTGAAGCGCCGCATCATCTTTCAGATCAACCGATTGTGATGTCAGTTCTAGTTCAGAAGTTTGTCAGGTGTAACGCCTGATTGATCGTGACAGACGATTTCATGAAGGTAAGGCAGAACTCCGAGCTTGAGTTTGAGGTTTCTGTATAGTTGCCTGATCAGGCCGTATGAATGCGTAGAAAGTGGTTGTCTGCTAAATTCCCTCATCTACACTTTATTGCTAAGTATGGCTACTACTTCTATCTCGAACAATGGTGCTCCTTCTTACTCGGGTAGAGCCCTTTGCCGCATTGTGGGCGTTGCTTGCCTGGCTGGGTTCATTGTCGATATGCTGATTCTGGCATTGCCGCCCAGCCTGGGTAGTGCAGAATGGCGCACTGGATTTTTGCAACAGATGAGCGATCGCAGCATCATTCTACTGTTTGGTGCGGCGTTGACCATTTATGGCGGTTTTGAAAATCGGGCATGGCGCAAACAGCTTGGTACAGTGTGCTTGGTACTGGGAGTAGTGTTTCTGCTTTCATGCGTTTTGGTGGTTCGTGATGGCCTGACGCTCAACGATATTGCCACCCGCAATATCAATACGCAGGCTGCGCAGATCCAATCTCAGATCCAGAACGCAAAACCTGGTCAGAGCAATGTGCCGGACTTAACGCCCGATAAGCTAGCGCAGGCATCGAAAATAGTCACGGATCGCGCCGGGTCGTTAAAAGAGAATGCCAAAACTGGCATTCTTAAATCTGCGATGGGCATTGTGGGCAATCTTGTTGTGGTTGGATTGGCACTGATTAGTTTAGGTCGGTATGGAATGCGATCGCGCAAAAGCTAGGCACTATGAAATTGCATACGATGAAGCAGTCCACCGAGCGATGGCTGCA
>JAJPKC010000624.1 GCA_021323955.1 Oscillatoriales cyanobacterium Centralia_MAG_596
AAGGGAAAAAGCGCATGAAGTCGATCGGGACGGTTGATGTTCCTCAGGAAGCCTTTATGGCGGTACTGCGCTTGGAGCAGTAAGAGACGTAGGCGGGATACCAGGTTGAAGACTTTACAAATTCTCGTTGGGTAGAATTATAATCGTACGGACACTATCGTTAATGTTAGAAGAGAGTTAAGTGTGAGTAGCTTCGTACCTCTAAGCGATTAATACGAGTAATTATGAGAATTTTAGTCACAGGTGGCGCTGGTTTCATTGGATCCCATCTGATCGATCGCTTGCTGCTAGAAGATCATGAGGTCATCTGTCTCGACAATTTCTACACCGGGCATAAACGTAATTTACTGAAGTGGCTTGATCACCCCTACTTTGAGCTGATCCGCCATGACATTACAGAGCCGATTCGGTTAGAGGTGGATCAGATTTATCACCTTGCGTGCCCAGCATCTCCTGTCCACTATCAGTACAATCCCGTTAAAACGATCAAAACCAATGTGATTGGTACGTTGAACGTGTTGGGCTTAGCAAAGCGTGTAAAGGCTAGATTCTTACTCGCTTCCACATCTGAAGTCTACGGTGATCCTGAAGTTCATCCCCAAACGGAAGACTATCGCGGTAATGTCAACACGATTGGTATCCGAAGCTGCTACGACGAAGGTAAACGTGTGGCTGAGACCTTATCGTTTGACTACTATCGTCAGAATGATGTTGATATTCGTGTTGCTCGGATCTTCAACACTTACGGTCCCCGCATGCTAGAGAATGATGGCCGTGTGGTGAGCAATTTTGTCGTCCAGGCGCTAAGAGGGATTCCCTTAACTATCTACGGTGATGGTTCACAAACCCGGAGCTTCTGTTACGTTTCCGATCTGGTCGATGGGTTGATGCGCTTGATGAACAGTCAGCATCAAGGACCGATCAATTTAGGGAACCCAGACGAATATACAATTCTGGAGCTTGCTCAAGCCGTCCAGCAAAAGATTAACCCATCCGCCGAGATTCGTTTTGAACCGCTGCCGCAGGACGACCCCCGCCGCCGCAAACCTGATATTACCCGAGCCCGCGAATGGCTGGGGTGGCAGCCGACAGTGCCGCTCTCACAAGGGCTGGAGTATACGATCGCCGATTTTCGCGCACGGATGCTGACGCCGGACGGTGTACCGAGCGCGTCGTTAAGCTAGAGTGCCACAGCGCACGATCGCCCAGCACCGCTTTATCCAGCATGGGGCTGAACTGAACATCAGCGAAATTGGGCAAATTGAAATTGGGCAATTCATTTATGAAGCACGCCTCTACCTGACTCGGCTGTGCTGACGATCTTGGTGAACCTTGTGTGTCGCATTGTTTATGACCTGTCGCTAGTACTTTATGAGGACTCTCCTATGCGCGTTTGTGTGATTGGTACGGGATACGTTGGCTTGGTTACTGGTGCATGTCTCGCACATGCAGGTCATCATGTGATTTGCGTTGACAACAACGAAGAAAAAGTCAAGCTAATGCAGACCGGGCAATCGCCCATCTTCGAGCCAGGATTGTCAGACATTATCAACACAGCGATTCAGGCAGAGCAGATTGAGTTCACAACGGATCTGGCGGCCGGTGTAGCCCACGGACAAATTTTGTTTATTGCTGTGGGTACTCCTGCGCTACCAAATGGTGAAAGTGATACGCGCTATGTCGAAGCGGTCGCACGCGGCATTGGTGCCCATCTCACCAGTGACTATAAAGTGATTGTCAATAAATCCACTGTACCGATCGGCTCGGGAGATTGGGTCAGAATGCTGATTTTGGAGGGATTTGCAGAGCAACGAGCAACCGCAAATGCAGCCGTATTGGCTGGCACTGGCGTGACCGAAGAAAGTTTAACCTCTGGAAAATCGGTCTTGCCAGAACCCGCGTTTGACGTGGTGAGTAACCCTGAGTTTTTGCGCGAAGGATGCGCCGTCTATGATACGTTTAACCCCGATCGCATCGTGCTGGGCAGCACCAGTGCAAAAGCCATTGAGTTGATGCAAGCCCTCTACGCCCCCATCGTGGAGCGTCACTACGCTACAGATAAATCACTGCCGCCAGTCCCTGTAGTCATTACCGACCTCAGCTCCGCCGAGATGATTAAGTATGCTGCCAACGCTTTCCTGGCAACCAAAATTAGCTTTATCAATGAAGTGGCCAACATCTGTGAACGTGTGGGTGCTGATGTCGTTGAAGTGGCTAAAGGCATTGGCCTGGACTCACGGGTTGGCAACAAGTTTCTCCAGGCTGGCATTGGCTGGGGCGGGTCTTGTTTCCCGAAGGATGTAGCGGCTCTGATTCATACAGCCGATGACTATGGATATGAAGCGCAACTGCTTAAAGCAGCGGTTAGCGTGAACCAACATCAACGCATCGTGGCGATCGAAAAACTCCAGCAGGTACTGAAGATCCTGAAGGGAAAAACGGTCGGACTGTTGGGTCTAACCTTCAAACCTGATACTGATGATCTCCGCGATGCACCAGCGTTGAACATCATTGAACAGCTTGCCCGCCTGGGAACGAAAGTGAAAGCCTATGACCCCATCATCGCGCAGAGCGGGATGCGACACGGACTATCGGATGTCATTGTGGAAACCGATCCCGAGCGTTTAGCCGATGGGTGTGACGCCCTCGTGTTAGTGACAGACTGGAAACAGTTCCGCCAGCTCGACTACACCAAAATGGCGACGCTGATGCACACCCCCGTCATGATTGATGGCCGCAACTTCCTCGATCGAGCCGCACTTGAAAAAGCGGGCTTCCGCTATGTTGGCGTCGGTAGAGGCTAGAAACAGCAAAAGCAACCAGCAACCGTAAAAGGACGATGCTGCGACCCCACACCGTTTACGCTTGCCCTGTTACGGTTGCCTTGCTTACTGCATCGACTGCTGGGCCGCGATCGCTAACTTCACCCCAGGAATGCGCCGCAATCGATCCATCACGGCAACCACTTGACCGTGGCTGACGCGCTCATCTGCGTTAATGACCACAAGTGCATTGGGATTGCTACCCATGAGTACGGGAATGCGCGTCTGTAAATCGCCTAGTTGCACCGGCTGACGGTTCAGCGACAGTTGCCCTTGCTGGTTGAGCGTCACGACAATTTGGCTTTGCGGCTGTGTTTGGGCGGTTGACGCTTTAGGTAGATTAACGGGTAATCCGGCCGATCGAGTCAAATACAGCGAAGAAACAATAAAAAACGTCAGCAAGGCAAAGATCACATCGATCATCGGCACGATGTTAATTTGCGGGGGGGTATCCGGTTCTTCGGGAAGACGCATAGGGAAGAAGTTTCCAGAACAGCAGCTAAAGCGTTGATCGACAAGCCTTGCGATCGATCATCCCAACCGTGGCTGGGGTTAGACCCAACCATAACGCTAAAGACAAGCTCAAGCCTGCAAACATTCTACCGAAGCAATGGCAACATCGACGTTGCGGGAGTATGGCCCCGCCCAGAACCAGTCAGGTGAATGAAAGGGCCGTCACCGCCAGTCGCGCCGCGCTCCGGCTTATTTCTCTGCCAGAATTGTGTAAATCTCTCGTCTGACTTGCTCCAGCAGAGTTTTTACCCGATTGATCCGTTCCGAGTCACCCGTTCGCGCAACTTGCATCACGGCACTGGCCAACTCGCCAGCAACAGCGCGCAACGCAATGAGGTCATCTGACTTACCAAGCCCAAAAGGACTAAAGGCCTCCCACGGTGAACCAGACGCCGTGTTTTGTGTCCGCTCCGTGAGGAGTTGGCGGCCCTCATCTGTAATTGTGTAAACACGCTTGCCGCCTTCGGACGCGCTGGTAAGATACCCCCCGTCTTCTAACATTTGCAGTGTGGGATACACAGAACCGGGACTGGGGCGACGAAACCCACCGTGCCGAAGTTCGAGTTCTTTAATCAGGTCGTAACCGTGTCGAGGGCGCTCGGCCAGCAGTTCCAGCAGGATAAATTTGATGTCGCCCCGTCGGGTACGACGTTCATCCCCCCAGCCACCGCCGCCAAAGGGGCCGCCGCGATCGTGCCCGCCCCAACGATCGCGGCCACCACCAAACTCCCCGCCACCAAACCCCCTGCCGCGATGAAACCACGGGTTGAAGAAGCGTTGGCGATCGAGCGGTCGATCGGCTCCAGCCAGCGCTAAGCGATGAGAATGAAACAACTTAAACATGGTTGAACCTCTGAGTGTCTTCGCTCATTATACGATATATCGAATTATATCGCGATATATCGTTAAGCGTGGCAATACGATCGCGTTGGCCAGAACGTAGAAAGCACCACAACCGGCTGGAACAGGCAGTCGGGGCTGGTATTCTAACTCGCGTGCTCCACGTGGATGGCGACCGCGATCAAGCACGTCCTGATAAAATCAGTGGCAAAAAATAGCCCTACAGATGACCTTTTGCAGAGGCGTACGGTCGTATGCCTCTGCGAGGATTTGCAAACTGAATTGAGAGAATTGGTAAAAACTGACGCAAAACCCGCCGAAAACTACAGATGGGACGAGAGTAGACCGTGGCGTCAGTTCGGCAACCCCTGGGTTCAGTAGTGTTGAGTGCGCCAGACTACGTGCTGAGGCACAGCGGTCAGTCTAGAGCCGCCTTGTACTGCCAGCGCTGCGAATGTTCTGTGGATCGTTCGTATTTCGGTTGCTCTTATTTTGCAGCCTTCGCCGCCTGGCGCTGATTCTTCATGCGCTCAAAGCTGAGTGCGCCAACGCCAAGCGTCACAAGCAAAATGCCAAATATTTGTACCCACTTGAGGGGATTATTAATCAACAGAAAGGCCAGCAAGGCAGTTACAACGGGGCCACTGGATGCAACGATCGAGGCTAGCGCCGCTCCCATATAGCGCACACCAAAGTTGTTGGTCAAGTAACCCACCAGCGTTAATGCCCCCAAAACAATGCCACCCAGGATAAAGCCAGAGGGTTGATCAACCTGAACGCCCAGATCAAGCGGCAATGTCAAAATCACGCTGGACAGCACAAAAATCGTTGAGAACTGAATCAACGTAACCGGAATTGGATGCAGTTTTTTAAACCCAAGCTGCATACAAATCAAGTAAAACGCAAAAGCCACACCAGACGCGATCGCGATAAATGCGCCGCCCCCCGACACACTACCACCCGTGGCTGTGAGACCGTGCAATGCCGTAAAGATGACACCCAGCAGGATTGTAAACATCACGATCCAGCGCAGGCGTGTCGGGCGATCGCCAAACAGAAACCAGGCCAGGGGCACCGTGACGAGCGGATACATAAATAGAATTGTTACCGCTGGCCCTGGGCCAATCTTATCGATGGCGATATAAATTAGCACCTGCGACAAAAATAGAAACGCGCCACTCCCTACCACGTTGAATAAGGGGCGGCGATCGGGTGCGGTCACAAACGTTCTGATGTCACGCCAAACGGGTGGGTACAAAAACATGGCCACAGGAACCATGAGTGGCAGTACAACCAGCATTCGCAGCCAAAGGGTCAGCAACGAATTACCGAGGCCAAACTTGATAAAGCCACCCAGAGTAATACCACCCCAGAGCCAGCCCAGAACAGTACTTTCATGACCGATTAACCGCACCACCACGTTATGCACCGACAGCGCAGCGGTAGATATTAGCACCAGCACCAGCCCAACCTGAAAGTTCGATAGTTCGCGCTTTGTCCGCGCCGGTAGCGGTAGTGGTGCACCTGGGGCTTCTAGCGGAATTGGGCGTGCATCCGGGACGGTGGGTAACGGGGTAGAAGGCTGGTTAGAAGGCGAATAGGGTTGACCAGAGGGTGCCGGCAGGCCAGTGGGCGAGGAATACGGCGATCGACCACCATTCGCAGGCAATGGGGCATAGCGGCCTCCCCCTGGGTAGTCGCGGCCCTGATTGACTTGACTCGGATCGTCCTGGATCAGCGGATAACCGTTTGTCTGGGGGTAGCCGTTGCGTGGCGGTGGCGACCCGACTGGCGGACGGAATGCTTCTGTCTGTAGCTGATCGCGCAAACGGTTAATCAGCGCTTCCAGAATCGCTTCACCCTGCTGCTCCAGGCTCTGCATCCGGTTAAGCTGCTGTGATAGCGAACTCTGGTAGCTGTTCAACTCTTGCTGTAACGCTTTGAAGGTCGTGCTAAAAGTAGAATCTAGCGAAGCCAGTAATCGATGGGCATTATCGCTATGGCCATTAGCAGTAGGCGGGGGAGCGTTGGGGCTGGATGGAACCGCCGCGACAGTTGGCTGATTGCTGGCAAGCTGGTTGAGTCGCTGCACCATCAGGGTTTGCAAATGACTGGCAAGCACCTGCGCCAACTGTTTCGCCCAAAGCTGCTGTTGCGCGATTTGATGCTGCGATAGCGCTTCTAGCTGCCGCGATTGCAGGGTCTGATAATAGACCTGAAGCTTGTCAATGTCGCTCATCAAGCGCATTTTCTCAGCTTGCAGTCGGGCGACATCCCTTGAGAGTTGCCCAATGATACCCTGCTGGAGACTGGTGAGATCGTTGGCAACGGCTTGCAGCACATTTTCAACCGTCCGCGCCGATTCTGCGCCATTTGCTGGCTGCTCATATGATGATTCCGATCGCGTAGTGCGCCCTTCAGACATTGGAGAATCGCCCGCTTGCCCCATGGATGGTTTCCTCTAATCTGCCAATCTCAACAGCCAAAAATCAATTAGGTAGGTTGCTCTAATTTGGACATAACCAATGGAGAGTGGCGATCGACCCCCAGCAGAGGGATTATGCTTCCCCAAATACGGTCTTTAATCGATTGCGTTCAGCTACTTAATCAGTGCCTAGCGATCAGCGTTCCCGCTTTTGATGGTCAAACTCATCACTGGCTATTTAGTTCATCCGTTTCTACGGTACTCTTCATTCAATAAAACGATGACTCAAATGCGAAAAAATTTAAACGAGCGGTAGGACCATGATGGGCGGTTGCACGCCTTGTAAGGAACCGATCAAAGACAGCACGCGTGCACACTAGAACCGTGTTAAGCAGCAACATCGCCGTCTCCGTAACAATGGCATTGGTGAATGAATTGTGCTGCTTACGTCAACTTGAAGGGCACGACCCAAAGGCGGGTTTATATTGATTTTTTAATCCAGTGCGAGGAACCAATCGCTAACAAAAAATATGGCTGCGCCCAGACCCGCGGCGATCGGAATCGTAACCACCCAAGCTAACCCAATTGAAACCAGAGCCGACAGTCGAATTGATTGCATTACCTGGATCAATCCAATCCCCACGACACTGCCAATCAGGGCATGGGACGTTGAGACTGGCAACCCTAACCGCGAAGCCAACAAAATCGTTGTCCCTGTTGCCAGTTCGGCACAAAATCCACCGCTTGGCTGCAAGGGAATAATGCCCTCACCGATCGTTGCAATCACTTTTTTGCCCCAGACTGCCAGCCCGCCGACAATGCCCATTCCACCCAACACGAGAATCCACAGCGGCACCTGAAAACCCGCTTGCGATACCGTACCCGTTTGAATGATAGCGACAATGACTGCCAGCGGGGCCACTGCATTGCCCACATCGTTTGATCCATGCGCAAACGCCACAAAACAGGCGCTCAGGAGCTGCAGACGAGCAAAGAGCGACTCAGACAGGGCGATCGACAGCGCGGTGGTGACCAGGGGGCCTTTTGTTGCTGAACTCCAACCGTCTGGCACCTGACGTCTGGCTTTGGACGACTCCAATTGCTGCCAGTTCACCACCGTTAAACCCATCGCCGCGATCGCACCAATGGTCAGCGCGATCGTGTGTGACGGCAGTGGCAGAGCTTCAAAAAAGGGGGTTTCGACCAGCGGCGGCAGCACGAGCGTACCAAAGGAACCCAGTAGCGCCACGCTGAGCCAGGGAATCCACTCTCGGAGTTGCATCATGATGTCTGGCTGGTCGAGAATCCACCGCTTAATCTGGCCGTAGAGCAAGGCGGCGATCGCGCCACTCATGAGCGGCGTTCCTACCCAGGTAAGCGAAATCACGCCGAGCCATTGCCAATCAACGGCCTGAGCACCAACGGCAACACAGGCAAACCCCGCGATCGCGCCGACTACCGCATGGGATGAGGAAACGGGCAGGCCATTCCAGGTTGCAATGTTCAACCACACGCTACAGGCAACGAGCACACAGGCCATACCGACTACCAAGACCTGCGGGTTTTGGGCAAACAGCACGGGATTCACAATCCTGGTTGCCAGGGTGGACGAGACTTCTCGCCCAAACAGCATCGCGCCTGTAAATTCCAGAACGCCAGCAATGATCAACGCTTGTTTCAACGTTACGGCCTTTGATCCCACCGAGGTGCCCATTGAGTTGGCCACGTCATTGGCTCCCAGGTTCCAGGCAAGGTAGAAAGCGAGAATGCTAGTAAAGATCAGCACTGATAAGCCCAAGGATGATCAAGACAATTATTCATTTTGGCTTTACGTTGACTAACAGCACTGATTTCACAGGCCGTTCGATCAGGCTGCCGGTTTCATCACGCTTGCCATAAAAGGTTTTGCCGTTGTAGTAAAACGAGGATGAACTCCCACCATCCAGATTCATCGCCTGCGTCACATCCAACGTTTTCATGAAATTAGCAAGCGCCTGCAACGTCATACCCCTGACAGTTTGCCTGGACTTTTGCGCCACCATCACCCAGAGAATGCTACCATCCTGCGTCAGGCCGATCGCAGTTCTGGCGTTTGGCTGCTGACTCCCCAGAGCATCGCGGATGACGGTTCCATTGACATAATCGGTAAATCCTTCTTGCTGGGCGGCGATTTGGGGCAATAGTTGAGGCCCGCCTCCCAAGGCGTTGATCAACTGACAGCCTGTTGGAGTCGGGTCGCTGTGGCGAGCGATCGCAAATTGCCGTCGATCGCCGCACTGATATTGACGAAATTCTGTGCGATTGAGAATTTTGCTCAGGTACGGAGTCAGATCGGGATTGTGCATCAAATGGTCGTTCTGCCTGGGATCCGCTACCTGTTTGCCGTTGAGCACTACGTAAGCCGTCGATTGCTGGGTCTCGGGATCAAAGAAGCCACCATTTAACGCCGCGATCGCCCCATGCTGCCGTGCCATATTAGCTACGGTATCCACCGTATTTGATAACGCGGGCGTCACCTCAAATTGGCGACTGACTGGGATCTTCAGTGTGTATATGGTGCTATTGGCCAACTCGTAAGCTTTGTACTGTAGGGTTGGTTCTAAAGTGGGCATCGAATTGGCCTTTGATGGAGCAGCACCAACGGCCGCTGGCGTGGATGAGGGCGATCGATGCGTGAGCCAAATCCCTACCGCGCTGATGCTGATCATCACCAGGCTCAGTTGCCAGACTTGTTTTGCAAGGAGTTTCATAGCATCAAGTGACAGCGTTTAGGAGACAATTTTAAGACTTAGCCGCGTCGAAATTTGAGTGCTTGATGATGAAGACGAACGCAGTGCGAATCTTAGACACGTTGGGGATCGCCTATGAACTACGCGAGTATGATGTTGATCCCAGCGACCTGGCTGCTGAATCGGTCGCACACAAGTTAGGGATGCCACCAGAGCAAGTGTTCAAAACACTGGTGATGCGAGGGGAGAAAACGGGGATCTGTCTGGCGGTCATTCCCGGAAACACGCATCTGGATCTCAAGGCACTGGCAAAATTGGCGGGCGATCGCAGGGTTGACCCTGTGCCGCTGAAGGAGGTGCAACCGTTGACCGGCTACATCCGGGGTGGCGTCACCGCGCTGGCCTGTAAAAAAGACTATCCGGTTTACGTTGATGAGCTGATCGACGTGTTTGATGTTATTTCAATCTCGGCGGGCATGCGCGGACTGCAAATTCTGCTGGCCCCGGCGGATTATTTACGGGCTGTGAAAGGAACGTTAGGCGCAATTTCGCAGGACAAGGCATAATTCCTGGTACACGGTTCCCTGGTACACAGTTACTATAGTTACGAGCAATAACAATCGGTTTGATCGGCTCAACATCCCTGCTCTATTCCTGGCTATGAGTATCATCACGCGACGACTATCCGTACCAGAGCTAAGCCAACAAATTCTTGAAATGGCAAAAGTGGGCGTCTACCGCGAGTCGGTATTTGAGGCCCTACAGCCCTTAGCGACAAAGAAGCAGATCGGTGCCGCGATCGCCCATGCCAAACGCTTTGGACTGCACTCTGTTGCCAGCTTGCGCGATGATGAGCTGGGCACTTACTACCAGGTTGATCTGGTGAAGTATCAATCGCTGGCACACGCGATCGCAACTCCGGCCAACCTGGGCGATGATGCCGACCTGATCGAACGGGTCATGGATGCGACCAGTGCTGTACAGCGGATGCTGACGATCGCCAAAAGCTTAGCCATCCTGCTGGGCGTGGTTGGTGTCATTTGCCTTCTCGAAGACCGTCATCAGCTGGGCACGGGGCTGCTGAGCGGTGCCATCAGCGCTAGTGGGATCTGGGCACTCCAGCGATCGCTGGTGAAAAAGTAGCCGTAGATGTCGGTGTGCCCGCGAGCCAGATCCGCAGCGTACAGGCGGCAAGGGTTTAAGCTTATGGCCGCCCATCCGAATCTTTGCATTGGAAAGGCCAGCGTTTATGCTAATGCGGTATGCTCTTCTGACTGGATGATCCTGGTTCGTTGTCCCATGAATCCCTACACGCTTCTAGCAGAAACCCAACGGCTACGGGTGAGTGACGGCAGGCAAGCGCCGATTCTCGAAGGATGTAAGACAGCCGATCGACTCCTGGTACTGATCCTGCCTCAGTTGGGCGATTTCGACAGCCTGGAGTATGCCTGGTGGCTACAACGCTACGCCCAGCCACTCCAGGATGCAAAACTGGCAATTCGCGCGGTGGGAATTGGCGATCAAGCTTCCGGTAAGCAGTTTTGTGCTTATACCGGGTTTTCTCCGGACTGGCTCTTTGTTGACCCGATGGCCGAATTGCACCAGCAGCTTGACCTCTATGCGGGTCTATCGTTTCGGATTCCCGTCCTTTCTGCGGCTCAAAATGCCTGGTTCAACCTGCTGCTAATGTGTGCAGGCATCGGGAGTCCCGGCACACTGAGTGAAGTTTTGCGCGGGTATCGGGGCGATCGCAACGCTCCCCAACTGATTGGCGATGATGAGGTCATTCAAGCGGCACCGCTGCCGCCGCTCAAGGGATCAGCATTCAGCCGCGCAGGGGGGAAAGGGTTCCAACGTCCGTTTGAGTTGGCCACCCTGCGACTGCGAAATATGTCAGAGGCGCTGGGCCACTGGAAAACCTACGTGCCTAACGCGAGATACTTGACCCAGCGTGGGGGAACCTTTTTATTCGATCGCGACGGAACGTTACTCTATGAACATCGCGATCGCGGCATTTTAGGCTTTGCGGCTAATATGAGCGACCCGCTCGCGTTTCTGCTCGCTGAACACCCTGGTCACACGTAAAGTGGCCGTCACCATTCAGAGGCCCGAGCAATCCATTTACCCCACTGGATCAGGCGCTTATGTTGGTATCAGCTCACCCGGACGCAGCTTTGCCCACTTACCTTTCGACTCCACAAAGCTCAAACAACCAACGACATCCCATTCCATTTCAATGATGTCGCCTTGATGACGAATGTTGACGTTGATCGTCGGCTCCGTCGCCTCAAAGTCTGGCGTTTCGGTTAAATGAGGCTGCTGGTGCTGGTGCTCAACGGCGTTGTAGGTGGTGCAGCGATCGACGTAATGGCAGTTAACACAAATACACATGACTTAACTCTCTCGCATCGAAGCATAAACACACAAAATGTCAAATGCTTTTCTGTTACTCTAGCTCAGGCGCACAAATAATTCAGCGGTTGTCAGGTTGATTTTCATTGCCATATGCAGGGGATCGCTGGCAGCGTTAGGCTGTTGTCAGTGAGTCAGGGCGTTCAGTCCATTTGACGCCCGCGTAGTCATGTCAGCGATCGATTGGGTTAGACAAGATTGAATCAGCGTTTCGATTTAGAGTATCAACTGAGTGTTCCAGCAGTGTCTTCTGCGCTCTCTCCCAAAACGTGGCCCTTTAGCCTGGAGTGGTTACCCCACTCGGCCTGCCTGGTGGGCGGTACCGTGCGGGATGCGTTGCTGAAGCGAGAAAGCGAGTATTTAGACCTCGATTTTGTGCTGCCTGCGGGTGCCGTGGAAACCGCGCAGGCCATTGCTCGCTATTACAAAGCCGGGTTTGTGCTGCTGGACGCCGAACGGCAGATTGCTCGTGTGGTCTTTGAACAAGGGACGGCTGACTTTGCACAACAAGTTGGTGCAACACTGGTAGCGGATCTGGAACGGCGCGATTTTACAGTCAATGCGATCGCCTACAATCCCCACACCGATCAGTTGCTTGACCCACTCCAGGGCTATGCTGATTTGCAAAAACATCAGCTCCGTATGGTCTCGCCCGAAAACTTGCGCGAAGATCCCTTGCGTCTGCTCCGGGCCTATCGGCAAGCCGCGCAGCTCGGCTTTACGGTTGAAGCGCAAACGCGATCGGTGATCCGTGAACTGGCAACACTGCTGCAGCGTATCGCGGCTGAGCGCGTACAGTCAGAGCTAAATTACCTGCTCAGCTCAACACGGGGCACGACCTGGCTCACGATGGCGTGGCAGGATGGGCTGCTGCATGACTGGTTTCCCGCCGCAACAGCTCCAAGTTTGGCGCTGGTAGCAGCGATTGACCAGGCGGCAATGATGCTACAAGACATCATGCCAGCCTTTGCCTGGGAGCTACTGAGCCGCATCCGGCATGTCCCCAAAAACCATCACGTTAAATCTGGCAGTCGCTCGGATGCCGATACACCGCGGCTGGCCAAACCACCCGAACTATCGGTGTCCGGCTCTGTCCGATCGTGGTTGACCATGGCAAAGCTGACGAGTCTGCTGCCGCTGGAAACGACGGAAGCAGAGAGCCAACTGCGACGGCTGAAATATAGCCGTACCGAAATTCAGATCGTTAGCACCATTCTGAGATGCTTGCCGCAGCTATGCGCCGCCAAGGATGTGGACACTGTGACTCACTGGAACCTACAGCCCTTCGCTCAGCTTGATTTGTCGCTGCGATCGCAGTACGAATTTTTTCAGGCGGCGGGAGCAACCTTTCCAGCCGTGGCTGTGCTGACGATCGCCTTGGGAACCCCCCCAGACGCGATCGCACCGCTCATGGATCGATTTCTTACTCCAGATGATCCCGTCGCCCATCCCACCCCGCTGCTCACAGGCCAGGATTTGATGACAGCGCTCAATCTACCTGCGGGGCCACGCATTGGACAACTGCTGGCCGCCATTCAGCTAGCCAAGGCTGAAGCAACCATTACAACTCCCGCCGAGGCTCTGCAATTGGCGGCAGAACTGACCAGGCAATTTGAGCATTGAGGCGGACGTGTCAGCCGCTATTCGTGTTCACAGGTAAAGCCAGAGCATGCTTTAAAGTGCCTTTAATTGCTGACTCGCGCTTCTTAAACCTGATCACGCAAAATCTTTCCCGGTCAGTAGAATTTCACCCACTTTGGTATCGAGCGAACCGGATAGATTATGTTAAAGTGATCTTCTCACTTTAAAGTGATAGTGATGTGGCTAAGCACTGCTCGACCAGCTTGCGATCCAGGCTGGGTTTTTCGGCGCTAAGGTTTCGCTAATCACTCACCGGTTGTTCTATAAGGGGTACACATGGCTAAACGCCGCAACCAAAAGAAAGAAAAAGCGCTCCGCAATCAGGCGTATGCCCGGAAGTTTCGTAAGAAAACCAACACAGGTCGCTTTGGCAGAAGACGTACTGATGGCGGTGGTCGGGATGAGGCTGAGGGTGACCAAGAGGGTACCACCCGGACTGGTGAAGGCGCTGCCGACTAAGACGACCATAGCCTTAAACGATGATTGCCTCCCTGAGACTGATTCAGTCTCAGGGAGTTTTGATGGGTAGACGATCGCGGTTGACAGACTATAGCTCGAAAGACCATAGCGGGAAGACGGCGGGTGGCTACCACAAAGCGCCCACATTCAAGGCCCAAAGAAACCCGGTTATGGCATCGTTCACGCGGTTATTGACAGAGCGGTTATTGACAAAGCGTGCGATCGCGCTCACTCACGCTTGGGTTGGTTGCGAGGTAGCTGTGCAACCAGCGGCAGCCACGGGATAGGAGGTCGTCCAGGTTCAGGTTCCACAGAATGGCAGTTCCATCCTCACTGGCAGAGGCAAGCGTCTTACCATCGGGGCTAAAGCTGACACTTCTGACCCAACTGGTGTGATCTTTGAGGACATCAAGCTGCTGCCCATCGATACTCCACAGCCGAACGGTTTTGTCGGCGCTGGCGGTCGCGATCGTCGAACCATCCGGGCTAAACGTCACGCCCATCACAAACCCACCGTGGCCTTTAAGGGTAAACAGCTTTTCGCCGCCTCTTGTCCAGAGTTTAACGGTGCCGTCATCACTGCCTGTAGC
>JAJPKC010000554.1 GCA_021323955.1 Oscillatoriales cyanobacterium Centralia_MAG_596
ATTTCCGAGAAGACCCTGTTCCCACAACATCGCCGACGTAAGCCACAGGATGTCCCTTTTGCTTAAGAGTAGCGATCGTCTCCAGGCTTCCAGGTTGCCGGGTTTCCAGCATGACCTGGGCGTGGAGGGGAATATCAGGGCGCGTGGTGGCGTGGGGTGCCGGTGAAAGATCGTCCGTGTTGGTTTCTCCCGGCACTTTGAAGACGGTGACCGTGATCGCTTCCGGCAGTTCGGGGCGGCTGGTGAACCAATCAGCGTTGGCCCAGGAGTCTAGGACTTGCTTGGCGTAGGGGTTGCCGTTCGTCGCCAGCTCCTCCACGTCATGGTAGGCATCGTAAACGAGGAGAATCTTGCTCAACGCTTTGGTGGCAGTAGCGGCAATGTCGGCATCCGAAACTTGCAGCAGATCAATCAGCGAATGGACATTGTAGCCGCCCATCATGGTGCCTAACAGTTCGACGGCTTCTTTGGGTGAGACAAGGGGACTGGTGATTTCACCTTTGGCGATCGCCGTCAGAAAGCCTGCCTTCACATACGCGGCCTGATCCACACCGGGCGGCACGCGATCGCGCAGCAGTGACAGCAAAAACGCTTCTTCGCCAGCGGGTGGATGCTGCAACAACTCACCCAACTCAGACATCTGCTGAGCGCTCAACGGCAGGGGTGGTACATTCTGAGCGGCGCGATCGGCAACATGTTGGCGGTAGGATTCAAGCATAGTTCAGAGTCTCTACAGAACAATGAGCAAGGATGTTTATGAGTGCGATCGGGCATCAACTGCTAAGGGTACTCTCACCCTCTAGCGACTGTAGTTTGGATTGATACGTACTGCATGCATAAAGAAGTTTACAAGACAAACGGATTGACAAAACGACGGTCAGTTGATGTCATCCGTTAGCGTGCGTAAGATTTGTACAAGACATCTATCTCTAGTATGTCTTGGAGATGACGTGACGTGGCGAAGGTTGAGAGTAGGGAAAGCGGGGCGCGGAGTACGCCAAAGAAGAGATGCGGACTACTCTGGGTGTATTTTTTGCTGAGATAACCGTATGCTTGTGCAACACTTTCAACTGCTGGCACACTACAACACGCTAGCAAACCGAAAGCTCTACGACGCCTGTGCCAAACTCTCAGACGCAGAGCGGACGCGCCCACGTCCGGCGTTCTTCAAGAGCATTCATGGGACGCTCAACCACATTTTGCTGAGCGATCGCATTTGGCTGACCCGGTTTGAGGGGGGCACTATTCCATCCACAGGGCTAGACACCATCCTCTACGCTGACTTTGACGACCTGCGAGCAGCGCGCGTGGACGAAGATCGGCGCATCGAAGCCTTTGCCAATCGCTTGACCGACAACAGCCTGAAGCAATCCATCCGGTATGTCAATCATCAAGGACGCACCCTGGACGATCCGACTGATTTACTGGTGGCGCATTTCTTCAACCACCAGACCCACCATCGCGGACAACTTCATGACCTGCTCACTCAAACGGCGATAACCCCTCCCTCGCTAGACCTGCATCGCTTGATTCGACCGTAGCGCGATCGCGCGTAACCGCTCAAAATCCCTGGCCAAAGGCATTGCCGGAATTGATTATAATTACTTATAATCGTTCACATAACTTCATAATGTTAGGACACGCCATCATGGTTGGATTCATTAAGGGAGTCTTGGGCGGCAAGCCAAAGGCAAATGCAGAGCCAGTTCAGAAGCCTGAACCAGCACCAAAGCCATCCAAGCAACGTGCCCAGGCATTCTATCTCGATGCCAGCGATGCTAAAACGCTTGGGGATCTTGATTACATGCAGACAGCACGGCAAATTCGCCGTTCCTTTCCTAAGACGTTGTCCGGTGAGGAACAACGCATGGTCTTGGAAGTCTCTTCCCTCCAGCGTGCACAGCAGCAGCGAGAGCAGCTTGCGGCTCTACAGCAGCAGTCAGCGAAAGTCACTCCGCCAACACCGTCTGTCACTCCGTCACCGATCAGCGGTTGGACCGCACCCAGGGTTGATAGTTCGCCCCTGCTCGGTGACCCAAAAACGCGGCGACGGGATGATGCGAGTCTGGACCCGTTTCGAGCAATGGCGCGCGACCTGCCCAAACCAAACTTCCGGCGGGCGTAGGCGATCGCCCCAGAGAGCCATAGGCAAGGTCTTGTACCAGTTTCAGACCGTAGCACTACCGCTGACCGTTGGTTGGAGCGTACGCCGTAGGACGATTCAGATATCCTCCCTACTCTGCTGGCGATCGATGTAGCCGTCCTAGATCAGTCGTGGAATGGAACGCTTTGTGAAAGGGGATTCCGCTGCAATCCCTTTTCACTATTCAGATTGAATCGCTATACGCCCTGCTTCAAGACCAGCGTTAACAATTTGCACCGACAATTACTACCGTTTGTAAGCAAAAGCGAACTTTGGTGTCGGATGCTTGATCCCGCTTGAGCGTTTGCTTATTCTGATAGTTGAAGCAACCGAGCTTCCCTGGCAGATAAACAGCCAAGTTCACATATGTTTAAGAGGTAAAAGCGCTGTTTCACTTAACATCTGTCTCGTCGAACGATAGCATCCAAACGGAAACTTGATACGTCCCCGGCTTAACAATAGGGAGCAATGTAACTGATTGATTTTGTTGCGCGATTAGGGTGTGCAATCAGTTCATCTCTGTATACAATATGCCAACAAGGGGAGGTCACTCAGGGAGTAGAGGCTTGGGTGCTGTTGTTATTTTAAACCCGACGAGGTAGAGCGCAGAATGGCTATTATTGCCTTGAAAGCCTGGTATCTCCAGGAATATGAGCCGATTAAAGAATTAGAAAAACGTCCCCATGATCTGCGCCTCAGTAAAAATAGCCTGTTGAAATCAGGACTGCGCGCTGATTTTTTGGAAGACAGTGCTGAGGTTAAACAAGCTATCTGGTTTCAGCGCTATTTGGAGGGTGAAACCGTTGAGTTCTATATCGAAGGTAGCGGTAGTTACGCGATCGCCAATATTGATCTGCAAAGCCACGAAATCTACTTTTCCAAACAGGATGCATTGACACACCTGGAACCCACAATTTTCCTCTGCTACCAAACCGAATATGCCGAATCGAGCGACCTTTTACGAGACGAGTTGCGAACGCTCATTGAGAAGCTCAATTCGCGATCGCGGATTCCACTCACGCTGCTCGAATCCCATCGATTGACCGATGGTCCCACACGGTTAACAAGTAGCTTGATGCGATCAATTCGTCAGTGCCTATTGTTTGTGGCTGATGGTACGTCGATCGCCAAAATTGACGGCACACCGCCCCAGCTCATTCCCAGCCCCAAAGTGTGTGTGGAGGTCGGTTACGCATTGCAGAGCAAGCGCGCGGAACAGATCTTGCTGACCCAGATGGAACGCGCTGACCTGCCTGGACAGTTTCCGTTTGATCTTCCCAGCCAAAATCGCTTTGTCTTTAAGGACAAAACCCAACTCCACAAAACGCTACCAACGCTGGTACAAACGCAATTGCAGCGGTTCAATTTGTTTGCGTAACTGAGCCAGAGGAGAACGAGCGGCAAACGGGGAGCGATCGCCCCGTTGTCTCCCTGCACACTCTCGGCCTCGCTGCCGATTCTTGATAGCCCACACGAATTTCTAGGGAATATTAATGTATTCCGTCCAACTGCATTGATAATTGGGAAGGTTCTCACGCACTTTAGGGAACAACTATGACATTCAATCAACCAAGACCAGGCGATGCCGTAGCTGGCGCTACGGGGACACCAAACCAGGGGGCCGCTCCCGGTGATCAGCGTCGCAGTAAGTATGCGCGCACCCCTACGGAGTATGCCGTTCACATTTTGATTGAGGGCGGCCATCGTGAGGAAGTCCGTTTTCCCACGATCCAAGATTTTCAAAAGTGGTACAGCAGTGAACTGGTGCCTAAGGCCAGTTCAAATGACTTCATTACCGTACCCATTAAGAATGTGCAGGGTGAGTACATGGTGCTGCGACCCTCTCGCGTCATTGGCATCCGGGTGGAACCCGTATTTAGTTCCAGTGTGGAACGGTTCTAACCGATCGCGGTATGAAACGTCCATCGCTGATCGCGACTATAGGCGACTGGATTGCCCCCTGTCTGGTTGGTAGCGTGCTGGCAACGACCAGCCTGACGGTACTCGCGCAGGGGCTACCCACCGACTCGATCGCGCCTCGCCTTGCCCGCCCGGCACCCTTAGTCCTGCACCGTCCGCCCTTTAATCCACTGGCAGATCGGTCAAGTCTGGGGGGGCAGATTGAGGACGATTTCAGGACGGCTGCCGATCGCAAAGCGCTACTGGTCGCGATCGACCACAGCCTGCGCTACTTGCAAACGACGCGGGCGATCGCTGATTACCGCCATTCGCCGATGCCTGAGATCACGCTTGAGCGAGTGCGTCGCAGCCTGCAGCGGTTTCGACAACTGCTGCTGACGGTTTCTTCAAGCACGCAACTCCAGGCGGCGATCGCGCGTGAGTTTGTCTTCTATCAAGCCATCGGCAAGGACGGGCAGGGAACGGTTGCCTTCACAGGCTACTTTGAGCCGGTTTATGTAGCCAGTCGGATCCCCACCGCTACATTTCGCTATCCCATCTTTCGGACGCCGCCAAACCTGTCCCGCTGGGTCAAGCCGCACCCAACGCGCCTCCAGCTCGAAGGGGCAGACGGCTTGCAGTTTCACAACGGGCCATTGCGGGGTTTGGAACTGGTCTGGTTGCGCGATCGCCTGGAAGCCTTTTTGATTCAAGTGCAGGGTTCGGCCCGCCTGCAGCTCACCGATGGCAGCACCATGACGGTCAGTCACGCTGACAATACCGATTACCCCTACACGGGGATCGGTCGGGAACTGGTCAAAGCAGGCAAATTTAAGCTGGAAGACCTGACGCTGCCGTTGCTCATCAAGTACCTGGCCGAGCATCCGGCTGAGATGGATGTCTATCTGCCGCGCAACACCCGATTTGTGTTTTTTCGAGCAACGGGTGGAGCACCCGCCATGGGCAGTTTAGGTGTTCCAGTCACAGCAGAACGCTCGATCGCCACGGACAAAACGCAGTTTCCACCGGGTGCACTCGCCCTGATCCAAACGCGGATTCCTGAGTTCAACGCCAGTGGACAGCTCGAACAGCGATTCGTCAATCGCTACGTGCTTGACCAGGATACGGGGGGAGCGATCAAAGGAACCGGGCGGGTTGACCTGTTTATGGGAACCGGGAAGCGAGCGGGCGATCGCGCCGGATTGATCAACGCCCCCGGATGCCTCTATTACCTGCTGCTTAAATGATCCCGATCCGACGGGTTCTCATCCCCGTTCGGGCAGGATGCTGAAAGCGCGGTTGAGGCTCACTCCATCGCCCACTAGCCCACTATTCACCCACGGTCTTCGATCGCACTCTATGTCAAAACAGCCCTACAGTATTCGCCCGGCCACTCGCGCCGAAGTTGATCAGATGGTCAGTTGGGCCGCCTCAGAAGGTTGGAATCCGGGTTTGTTTGATGCCGATTGTTTTTATGCCGCTGCCCCAAATGGGTTCTGGCTCGGTCTGTGGCATGATGAACCCATTGCGAGTCTATCAGCCGTCAAATATGGCAAAGACTTCGCATTTGTCGGGTTTTACATTGTCAAACCAGACTACCGGGGCCAGGGGTTTGGGCTGCAGCTCTGGCACACGGTTTTGGCCACCGTGAGCGATCGCAATGTGGCGTTAGATGGCGTCATTGCACAGCAGGAAAATTATCAGCAGTCTGGATTTCGCATTGCGCATCGCAACATTCGCTATGCGGGCGTGGGTGGTGGCGAAGTGCCTCAACATCCGGGTCTTGTGCCATTAGCCAACATCCCATTCAAGCAGGTTGCCGCTTACGATGCCGCCTTTTTTCCAGGCGATCGCGCTCACTTTATCCAACACTGGATCCGACAGCCCCAAAGTACCGCTCTGGGCATTTTGGAGGCGGACCAGTTGGTCGGCTATGGAATGGTGAGAGTGAGCCAGACCGGATACCGCATTGGGCCGCTTTTTGCAGACAGTGAACGGCTGGCCGAGACGTTGTTTCTGGCGCTCAAATCACAGACCCAGGCTGATGCCCCCATTTATCTGGATGTTCCAGAAGCAAATCCGGCGGCCATGCGTCTGGCGGAGCGCCACAGCATGACGCCTGTGTTTGAAGCCGCCCGAATGTATACGCGTGCGATTCCAGCGTTACCATTCCATCGCTGGTTTGGTGTGACAACCCTGGAAGTTGGATGAACCGCGATCGTGCATCTGCGATCGTGCATCTGCGATCGTGCATCTGCGATCGTGCATCTGCGATCGTGCGTCCATGAGGGAATTGGTCGGTCTTCAGCCGCGAGCACACCCCCAGATTTCCAAAACCCCCCGGATTTCCAAAAGACCACTGGGTTTCGAGCACACCCCTGGATTTGAGAATCGCTGTATCATCATGAGGGCGCTATCCTAACACTCGACCGCCTATGACTGGCATTGATATTTGCACAACCGCCGTTCAGATCCCCAATCAGGCGTTGCCCATTGACGGTTATTTAGCTGCACCCGTGGGGGACGGACCGTTCCCGGCTGTAATCGTGTTTCAAGAGATTTTTGGCGTCAATCGCCATATTCGTGAGGTCACGGAACGGATCGCTCGGGAAGGCTATGTCGCGATCGCCCCGGCCCTTTACCAGCGCACCGCCCCCGGCTTTGATGCAGGGTATACCCAGGACGAATTTGTGCTGGGCCGAAAGTACAAAGAGCAGACTAAGACCACGGAACTGGTTGGCGATATCGAGGCGACGATCGACTATCTCAAAGGCTTATCCAGTGTTAATGGGGCCGCGATCGGGTGTATTGGTTTCTGCTTTGGCGGGTTGGTGGCGTATCTAGCCGCCACATTGCCCGACGTGAAGGCCACTGCCTCGTTTTATGGCGCGGGCACCGCTACTGGGATGCCGGATGGGAGTGAGCCACCCATTCGCCAAACGGCCAGGATTCAAGGTGTCCTCTACGGCTTCTATGGCACTCAGGATGACCTCATTCCCAATGAACAGGTCGATCAGATCGAAGCCGCCCTGCAGCACCATCAGATTCGGCACCGTGTTTTTCGCTACCCTGCCGGACACGCCTTTTTCTGCGATCAACGTTCCAGCTATAACGCTGCCGCTGCCGCTGATGCCTGGATTCATGTTAAAGATCTGTTTCAGACCACATTGCAGGGAAAACCATAAGGGGTGAGGGGTTAGCCACCCAAGGCTGCCACCAGTCAAACCGCTGTCTTCCAGGCTCCCGAAATCGCACGTCCAGCGGCTCGTGACAGTTCAACTTCTGTCCACTGTGGGGCCGATCATCGTTGAACTCAAACGACTTCCAGGGCACCATAGTTCAAACCAAGAAGGTCGTCACACACCTACTGTTTAGCCCGTTTAGCACTAGAATCTGCGCATGAATTCGGAACTTAGCTCACCCAATAGTCCACGATCGTCGGCTGTTCAACCACCTTCTACTACGACTGTGACGCCAGCGGGCGGTCTTGATCGCGCAAATGCCGATACCGATGATGCATCATTTGCCAAAGCGGCAACCTTGATGATGGATCTGCCGTTTGACCAGGCGGAGTCAACCAGTACTGAGACTCCAGCCGAACCCCCCAAATATATCCAGGGCGTTGTGCAGGGGCAGCAAGCGTTTATCATTACCAATCTGCCGGACGAATCCCAAACCCTGGCACAGCCTCAAATGGTGTGGACGATCGGGCGCAACCGTGAGGCCGCCATCCCCCTCAAGGATCGAGCGATGTCTCGTCGTCACGCGGTGCTGCTCTACATCCGCAATGTCGGCTTTCAACTGGTTGACTTGAACAGTATGAATGGCTCATTCGTCAACGGCAAACGCATCCAGCAACGGCAGATCCTCAAAGACGGCGATCGCATCCGTGTTGGTAGCATCAATTTCACCTTTTACGTGAGCCATCGTTCGCGTGCCCTTGACGCCATTCATCCAGAAGTGCTGGCTCGTTTCAATACTGCCGAAACCCGCTCTACGTCCTTTATAGACTACGCAGCGCTGGAGGATCCAGAAGTGTTGTTCAAAAGCCGAAAGTAGCCATTGGGCGAGACGATATATCGTCGCTTTCGTCAGTCCGTCGCCGGGGGCTAATCGGTCAAGCACTGGTTGGGACAGATTTTGGCCCATCCTCCCACACGATAATCGCCATTGCGATTACCCAACAAACGAACGACAGGGCGCACGATCGTACGCCCTGTCGTCAATTGGAAACCGCCGGATGGCTATTTTCTAGACGTACCTACGTTCCCGATGTCCAGGAGTTGCTGTATTCAATCTGTTCGGGTGTGAGTGAATCGATCGCGATGCCCATTGCTTGCAGCTTCAGACGCGCGATTTCCTGATCGACTTCTACGGGAATCGAAATAATGCCCGGTTCCAGCTTGCCTTTGTTGGTGACGAGATACTCACAAGCCAGCGCCTGGTTGGCAAAGCTCATATCCATCACGGCGCTGGGATGGCCTTCGGCAGCGGCCAGATTGATCAACCGACCTTCACCCAACACGATGACCGATTTACCGCTCTTAAGGCGATATTGCTGCGTGAAGTTGCGAACATCTTTCACTTCTGTCGCCTCTGCGCCAAGGGCTTTCAGGTCAATTTCAATATCGAAGTGACCGGAGTTGCAGACGATCGCGCCATCTTTCATCACAGCAAAGTGCTCCGCCCGGATGACGTGCTTGTTGCCCGTCACTGTGATGAAGATGTCCCCGTGGGCCGCTGCTTCAGCCATTGGCAACACGCGGAAGCCATCCATGACGGCTTCGATCGCCCGCACTGGATCCACCTCTGTCACGATCACATTGCCGCCCATGCCGCGTGCGCGGAGAGCCGTGCCCTTACCGCACCAGCCATACCCGGCAACCACGATCGTTTTGCCTGCCAGCAAGATATTCGTTGCTCGGATAATGCCATCCAGGGTGGATTGGCCGGTGCCGTAGCGGTTGTCAAAGAAGTGTTTGGTGTCAGCATCATTGACGTTGACGGCGGGAAAGGTCAGCACACCCGCTTTGAACATTGCGCGCAGCCGCACAATTCCAGTCGTGGTTTCTTCCGTGGTGCCAATTAGCTCAGGCAACTGGTGCTGACGCTGCTGCACCATCGTTGCAACCACATCACAGCCGTCATCCACAATGATATTGGGGCGATGGTCGAGTGCCACCTGAACATGCCGCTGATAGGTTTCGCTGTCTTCACCACGTTGAGCAAATACCGGAATGCCGTAGTCAGCCACCAGACTCGCCGCCACGTCATCCTGAGTTGAGAGCGGGTTGCTGGCAATCAGTAATGCATCGGCCCCGGCATTTTTAAGCGCGATCGCCAGGTGGGCTGTTTCAGTAGTGATGTGGCAGCAGGCGACCAGACGAATACCCGCCAGGGGAGTTTCTTTGGCAAACCGCTCCTGGATCTGCCGCAGAACAGGCATTTCACGCCCCGCCCATTCAATCCGCTGCCGTCCCAGAGGCGCGAGGGACAAATCTTTGACTTCGTATTTTTGCTCTTTTGGACGAACGGGAGTTGCGGTCATAGATAAATTCCTCGAAACAGATAAGCCAGAATAAACGCGTTTAATGCTCAACATCCCCGGTAACGGCGAAGGTAAGCGCGATCATGCAGTTATTTGTCACACTGCACCTTCGACAAAGGACATTCTAACTTTAAGTGATGTCAAGCAATTCATCAAACTCGTCTACCTTCTTGCTGACTGTCGATCGCTCTTCGCTACACGGCTTTGCTATGATGATTAAGCCAGACAAGCGGATGTGGCGGAATTGGTAGACGCGCTAGATTTAGGTTCTAGTTTCGCAAGAAGTGAAGGTTCAAGTCCTTTCATCCGCATGAGACAAAAGTACGATGAATAAAGCTAGAACTGCTGGATGCTCAGCGGTTTGTGAGAGGGGCCGAACCGGATCGCAACCAGCTGCAAGTGGTGATGGTGCGGCGCTTGCAGCAGGAGATGAAACATCGGGGATGATTCCCCGATGTTTCCCGAACGGAAGCTGGCGTCGATCGCGGCGGATATCCGCAGGCAAAACGTCAGGCGCATGCGTCACTGAAACGGTGTACCGAACGGTGGACGATCGCGAAACGGTGAAAGCAGCGTTTCAAACCCATCCCGATGTCTCTCTCGTGTGGATTCTGCTGGCGACTGATGCCGCTGCCGAAGGTCTGGACTTACAAAACTTCTGTTCCCGCCTGATCCACTACGAAATTCCCTGGAACTCTTTGGTACGCCAGAACGAGAGCAGTTTGAGCGGAATATGAACAGCCTCAAAGCCAGGGCAGCGCAAATTCTACAGGAGATTGAACAGGAAACAAGTTTGATCCGGCAGTGGTTTGCAAACCCAACGACACGACTGTTTCCCCTTGCAGTCATGTTTTTGGTACCGCAGAAACTTATTCGCCCCTAGTAGGCTAGAACAGCTCGCTTTTTATTCAATGGTGATCACTTGATGCAAAAAACTCACGCCTTCGCGATTCTTGCTCCCGTGCCAGAGGTGCATTTGCTTTCAGGACTGGACGCGATCGCGGCTCAACTTGATGCCGACGACCTGCCGCCGGATCATGTGCCCAAAGTTGCCTTTGGCAGCATGGACTTTGAAGTGTTTGGGACAGCCGACGCGCTGAGGGGTGGTCAGGCGATCGAGGTCTTGATCTATGCCTCTCACGCTAAGGGGGATCAACCCTTAAACCCACAGGCGACCTGGCGTGGACTGTATGTGGGATCGATAGGGTCTCGTCGCGGCCGCTACCCCGGCAAAGCGCTTTATCGACCCAAATCGACGGCTACCGATAGTCCAACCTGGGCTGTGTTTTGGGAGGTTCAAGGGTTGGAGCCGCTGAAAGTGCCCATTCCGATCGGGAGCTTGCGCGGGAAAGATAAGAAGACGAATTATCAGGCTCGGTTTCTTCCAGAAGGTCCAGTCTTGATTGAGTCTCCCTGATGGCATTACTGAGCCGCTCTAAAGCACCATGCAACCTAACCATGAAAATTGCAACCTACAATCTCCGGGCTGGCGGCAAAGCCAAGCAGCGCATCCACTGGACGCAGCTTTTTGAGGTGGCAAACCCAGATATTTTTCGGCACTGGACTGCTAATGGATGGTAAAACCTGTAAGGCACTGGTGGGTGAGCATTTCAGGGATCTAAGCCTTAATTGCCTGAAATTCTTAATGAATAAGGGCTTCAGACTGCTATCCGCCTTTTAGAGACCAGTGCCCAGATCGGCCAAACGATCGAATGTGCTGACAAAACAGCGATTGCCCGATGGCAGATGCGGCTGAAATGATGGGGTGCGATCGTTGCTGGCTCACCTGCGATCTAAAATTCGTAACCTGTCTGCACTGCTGCACCCACGATCAAATGACGCTGCTGCATTGTGCCGACTGAAGCAACGCTGCCTGAACAGACCCAGCGATCGTGTTTGCTAGGCTATCAGCAGTCCTGCAATCCAGCCGTTACCGCTATGAATAGTTCATTGTCGTGGTGGGTATATGCACTGCTGTCGGCTGTCTTTGCGGCCCTCACTACTATTTTTGCCAAAATTGGCGTTGAGTCGATCAATTCCAATTTGGCGACGGCCATTCGCACGGTTGTCATCTTGCTGGTAGCGTGGAGCATTGTTCTGGCTCAGGGACAGTTCAACCATCTGTCTAACATTTCGATGAAGACACTGCTGTTTTTGGTGCTGTCGGGAGTGGCAACGGGGCTGTCCTGGATCTTTTACTTCAAAGCGTTACAGGTTGGTAAGGCATCCTTTGTTGCACCAATCGACAAATTGAGTCTCGTTCTGGTCATGCTGTTTTCAGCGGTGTTTTTGAATGAGCCATTCACCTTGCGATCGTTCCTTGGCACCCTGCTGATCACGATCGGGACGTTGATTTTTGTGCTCTAAATCCAGCGGTCTAGCGGGTTGATCGGTGGCTGACAGGAGCGTGCTGACAGTGCCGTGTTTTCCTCACAAGTTCCTCAAATTGTTGCTCTAGTCTCAAGATGCAACCAGTTTTCGGTTGTCCACATGAGGTCACTATGGATTGCCGATTAGCCGCCACCCTCAAAAGCCTGCGTCAGCCCATGCTGGTGATTGGTTACGGCAATTCGCTGCGCTGTGATGATGGGGTTGGCCCACAGATTGCCAGAGCAGTGGCGGCATGGGAGATACCAAATGTGACCACGATCGCGGTGCATCAGCTCACGCCCGATCTGGTTGAAGCGATAGCCAGGGCGGATGGCGTGATTTTTATCGATGCTTGTGCGGTGGCCGAGACGCCGGACATTCAGATTCGGCCACTAACGCTGGCTGAGGCTGGCATGACCTCTGGCCACTGGTGTGAGCCACACGTGCTGCTGGCAATCACGCAGGCGCTTTATGGCTACCACCCGCGATCGTGGTGGGTTATGGTGCCCGGCGTGAATTTTGAGTTGGGAGAGTCCCTTTCGCCGGTGGCACAACAGGGGATCGAAGCCGCGCTTGAAGCGATCGAGCAGTTGATTAAAACAGCGAGGACAGAACCATGCACGAAGTTGGGATGATGCAAAGTATTCTGAATACGGCGGTGGAGCGTGCCAAGCAAGAAGGCGCTCACCATATTGATGAAGTCCATATGCGAGTTGGTGTGGCTGCTGGTGTGGTTCCAGACACGTTGGAGTTGGCCTTTGACGTGGTTAAGCGAGGCACGATCGCGGCTGATGCACGACTCGACACAGAGTTGGTTCCCGTGATCTGTTACTGTGCCAACTGCACTCTTGAGTTTCAACCGACTGATTTACTCTATGAGTGTCCGGAGTGCCATCAGGCAAACTGCGAAGTACGCCAGGGGCAAGAGTTTGAGCTGGCGTTTCTCGATGTGTCCTGAACGACTGCGAGTTGCCGTTTATGGAGCGGTACAAGGCGTGGGCTTTCGCCCATTTGTCTACCGTTTGGCAACTGGTTTGGGGCTGGTGGGCTGGATCCATAATTCGGCTCAAGGCGTTGTGGTTGAGGTTGAAGGGACGCGATCGCAGCTTGATCATTTCTGCCATCAGCTCCAGTCAGAACGACCACCGCTATCCCAGATTGAGCGGATCGAACCCACCTGGCTTGCTCCTGTGGGTGATGCTGTTTTTGAGATTCGTCCGAGTACGACAGGAACCAAGACAGCTATGGTCTTGCCTGATATCGCAACGTGTTCGGATTGTCTGGCCGAAATTGTTAACCCAACCAATCGACGCTACCGCTATCCCTTTACCAACTGCACGAACTGTGGCCCGCGCTTTAGTCTGACGGAGGCCATTCCCTACGATCGCGCCAACACCACCATGCGGCACTTCACGATGTGCCCGCGCTGCCAGACAGAATACGTCAATCCTGGCGATCGACGATTTCATGCCCAGCCCAATGCCTGCCCTGAGTGCGGCCCCCATGTGGAACTGTGGAGTCCAGCGGGTACGGTGCTTGCATCCACAGACAGTGCGCTGCAAGCGGCGGCAGCGGCGATTCGTCAGGGAAAGATTGTGGCAATCAAGGGGCTGGGTGGGTTCCATCTGCTGGTTGATGCTCGCAATGAACTGGCAGTCCGGCGACTGCGGCAGGCAAAACAGCGGCAGGCAAAACCATTTGCCTTGCTGTACCCTTCGCTAGCAGCGATCACAGCTCAGTGTGATGTGTCGGAATTAGAAGCCCAGGTGTTGCGATCGCCTGCCGCTCCGATTGTGCTGCTCAAACGCAGGCTCCCTGCCGATTCCACCGCCTGTCCGTCCTATCCTGCACCCGCCGTTGCACCCAATACGCCCTATCTGGGCATCATGCTGCCCTATACGCCTCTCCACCACATTCTGCTGGCGGATCTGGGGTTTCCTGTCGTTGCAACGAGCGGCAACCTTGCCGATGAACCTATTTGCACCACTGCCGATACCGCCCTCCAGCGCTTAGGCTCTGTGGCGGATGTTTTTCTCATGCATAACCGCGCAATCGCGCATCCGGTTGATGACTCGGTTGCACGGGTGTTAGCGGAACGGGTGACCA
>JAJPKC010000454.1 GCA_021323955.1 Oscillatoriales cyanobacterium Centralia_MAG_596
ACATCAGCTCTGGGCGATCGCTACCCCAATGCCTTGGCGTGTACCCCCGGTACAGACTGCAACGCTACAGCCAGCACTCCACTCTGTAAACCAGACGATCGCACACCCTTTAATCTGGACACAGATACTCACACGCCTCACAAAGTCCAGCTTTCGTGGGACGTCTGCCAAAAAAGCGAGTTTTATCAAGTAGCGTGGAGCCAATATGGTGGTGCTGAGACACTGGCGAACGTGGATGCTGCCCCACAACTGAATTGGACACTGACCCGCGCCAGAGATGAAGCTAAACTCACATTTAAGGTGCGGGGTTGCAATAATCGTCCCAACGCCGAACCTGACTGCACGGCCTGGACAACGCTAACGATCAAAACGCCCGATTGGGATTGAACGGCGAACACTCAAGCGGCCCGATAACCGCACCTGCAGAAAACACTCGCTGCCGAGACTGAATGCTGGCAGACCAGCGCCGGGTATTGAGGATCGTAAATGGATTAAGGTGCCATTCTCTACATCAGGACATGGCAACGTCACGTCCCAACAAACCCTGTCATTGAGAGGTTGGTTAGTTAATTCACGATCCTTATAGCCTGCCAGTACAGGTGCTAATACGTGTCCGGTGTGATGATCGATCGGGCATCAATGATGACTCCCGTTTTCTGGCCTACCACAGACGCTACATACGCATTCGCCACACTCGCTGCTGGCATGCCTCCAGCCAGATCCATCCCTCTCGCCACCAGCGTTTCAGTCACCCAGGGGGGACTTACCACATTAATCCGAATTCCTCGTGGTAATTCCAATGCTGCCGCGCGCGCAAACCCTTCCAGACCTGCATTGACCAGACTGATCGCCGCGCTGCCGGGGATGGGTTCCGTGGACAATACACCACTTGTGAGCGTGAAGGAGCCACTATCGGCCATATAAGGGACGCCCAGGCGCACGAGATTAATTTGCCCCATGAGCTTGTTGGCCAGACTGAACTGGAAGTCCTCGTCGGTTAAAGACTCCAGAGCGTTGAATCGCGCCTGGCCGGTGGCACTGACAACCGCATCGAACGGCGCGATCGACTCAAAAAATTGTTGAATCGAGGCTTTGGCTGTAATGTCCACAGGATATTGATCGCTTGATCGCGCCGCTGGAATGACTTCATGATCCGGCGAGAACGCCTGGATGATTGCTTTTCCAATTGTTCCAGTGGCACCAATGACGACAATTTTCATACACCTTCCTGATTTCGATCGCTGACACCAGCATTCCATTAGAATATCGGTTGCTTACGGGAACGCACAGCGATTCACGGAATCGTCCCCGTTGACTTTGGTGTGGAATTGAGACTGACTGGCTCACAAGCATGCAATGCCACGGCGATCGCGGCTGAAAGTTCAGCCACATTCACTGGTTTGAGCAAATAGCCAAATGGGAGGGTCTTGAAAGCCCGCTCTAGGGTGAGTTGGTCAGAATGCCCAGTCAGGTAAATAATCGGCACTTCGATCGTGTTCCAGAGAAACCTGGCAGCATCAATGCCATCCAACACACCGTTGAGTCGAATGTCCATCAGCACCAGGTCGGGACAGCACCGCACTACCTGTTCTAGAATCGACTCAAACGAATCGGCAACACCGGAGACTGTAAACCCCAGAGACTCAAGGATTTCCTTGAGGTTAGCGGCAAGTATATACTCATCTTCCACAATCAGGATGCGGACTTGATGAGCGTCGCTATTGCTGACAGGTTCGCGATCACGTTCCCCAGCGTGCAAGTCACTTTTCACGGGCAGATGTTCTGGTCGAGGTATGAGTCTTTGTTCTCTCGTCTGGATGTAGAGCGAACGTGTCCAGGATAAGAAATAAATGTAAGGAATTGGTAAGGAGCCATCGACAAAGAAATATTTTGTGATGCAGATGTCATCCTAACAGGTAACGCGGCAGTCGCCCAGCGATTGATGGCTGGTTAGCACTAATCGACGGCTTGAATCGACGGCTCAAAGCTGCTCTTGCTCACAGCGATTCAACGCGACAGTGATTGTAGTTACCATTTCAGTCACGTTCACTGGTTTGAGCAAATAGCCAAACGGTAAGGTTTCGCGTGCCCGCTCCAACGTATTCCGGTCAGAGTGCCCAGTCAGGTAAATGACCGGAATGCGGGCCGTATTCCAGATAAACTTGGCCGCTTCAATACCGTCCAATGCACCTTGCAGCCTGACGTCCATCAGCACTAGGTCTGGACGGCATTGAGTAATTTGCTCTAAAACTGCTTCAAACGAATCGGCAATACCAGAAACAGTGTACCCCAGAGACTCCAACAGTTCCTGAAGCGACGCAGCCAAAATAAACTCATCTTCTACAATCAGAATTTGAATGTTG
Source organism: Oscillatoriales cyanobacterium Centralia_MAG_596 (assembly GCA_021323955.1). GTDB lineage: Bacteria > Cyanobacteriota > Cyanobacteriia > Leptolyngbyales > Leptolyngbyaceae > Stenomitos. The sequence goes on from JAJPKC010000454.1 coordinate 2,364, forward strand.
CGGTTGTTAATGTTACCGTTAGGTTTGCGATCGCCTTCCATAGTGCTCAAACCAGGTTTCACAGTCAGTATTTTTTTCGTTTCTTATTCGCACTTGTTTCTTATTCGCACTTAGCGTTGGGCTTTGCGTTTGAATCCAGCTTGGATTTTTGGATTGGATTAGCTCATTCAAGCGAAGGGTTAACCTGAAGACGCTATAGCGGTGGGCAACTGGCAACCATTTGTGTGTCCTACAATCTAGCGTAAAGCCCAGATTTCTCCCTGCCAATGTTGTTTTTTGTCGCTATTGTAAGCACTGCTTTACCAGAGGTACGCCTGGGTAATACACCGCTACCCGGTCTTTTCAGGTCGGGTAGTTTTGTGCACACGAGCACACCTCCCGAAAACACAATACCAAACGCATCTCAAAAATTCATGCGCGTTTGAAACTTTTTGCTTTGTTAGGCGTGATCACCGGGTGGGTAGCCAAAGCACTTTTGTCAGACCCTCTGGCCCGCTCCCACTTTGGGAGTCGCATATCCGCAATAGCCATAGCTCTAGTTCAGGAGAACTAAACCTTCACCCGTATGAGTGGTTTCTCGAGGCATTTGCCGAAATAATTTAGTTCTACGTGGAGCTAAAGATGTCATTTAGTCTCATCTGTGTCGATCCTGTTGAGTCTATGCAAAAACGCTACTGGTATTTACAATGGGGCAGGTCTATCTACCTGATCCGCTCCTGCACGGCAGCACACTTGCCTTTTCTGAGAACGCCTGTCTTCGACTCTAGAGAAGCCGCATTAGACTATCGTGATTGGTTGTCTTCATAGACTGGCTGTAGACCCCTCTGTCTACAGGTGATTGTTGACCGGATGCCTCTGGGGAAGAGGGGCAACGTTAGCGCTACGACCAATTTGATGCCGGTACTTTAGCACAAACGGAAACAACCTCATATTTCCCGACGTTCATGGTCTATCTAGCAACGCGTCTGTACAAATGTTTCGGGTAGTTAGTCGGTGAATTGACCCGCCTTGCGCTGTTCGTTGGATCAATAGAACAGCTATATCGCGGCTGGGATGACGAGAAGTGACCAAATCACGATCGCCAGGGCAAGAGCAGTTAGCCCAATGATCAGATCTCTCAATTCGTCTGGGAACAGAGTAGTGTGTCTCATAACTCCCTCCTTCTACAGCCTGATCTCACTCTTTCTACCTTTATTGTCCTCCTTCCGGCTGCGACTGGTGCATTCTGCAATAGGTTGTTATAGAGAGCGGCTACTGACACCCAGGCAGCAATCCCGTTCTTAAAGTTCAAGCCTGATCTTGATTATGGGGTTCGGCCTAGGCTTTACTCCAGCCTTAGCCCTGCGGCCCGATCCCGGCGCGCGATTGAGGCTACCGCAGGCGCTTGACCCCGCGCGATCGC
>JAJPKC010000407.1 GCA_021323955.1 Oscillatoriales cyanobacterium Centralia_MAG_596
AGAGCAACGGGCAAGTCGCTGGATGCGCTGGTCTGCAATGCTGCCATTTACATGCCGCTGCTAAAGGAGCCACTGCGCAGCCCTGAAGGATTTGAGCTGAATGTGGCGACCAATCACCTCGGCCACTTCCTCTTGTGCAATCTCCTGCTGGACGATCTCAAGCATTCATCTTCGAAGCCCCGGCTGGTGATCCTCGGCACAGTAACGCATAACCCCGATGAGCTTGGCGGCAAAATTCCACCGCGGCCAGACCTGGGCGATTTGCAGGGACTGGCGGCTGGATTCAAAGCGCCGATCGCAATGATCGACGGCAAAAAGTTTGAACCCGTCAAGGCCTACAAAGATAGCAAAGTCTGTAACGTGCTGACCATGCGAGAACTGCATCGGCGTTACCACGATTTGACTGGCATTACGTTCAGCTCGCTATACCCGGGCTGCGTCGCTGATACACCGCTGTTCCGCAACCACTATCCCCTGTTCCAAAAAATATTTCCCTGGTTCCAGAAAAATATTACGGGTGGGTATGTCTCTCAAGAACTGGCCGGTGAACGAGTCGCCGCGGTTGTTGCTGATCCGGAGTACAGCCAGTCTGGGGTCTACTGGAGCTGGGGCAACCGTCAAAAGAAAGATGGCAAGCCGTTTATGCAAACGGTCTCGCCGCAAGCACGGGATGATGAACGAGCGGAACGCCTGTGGGATTTGAGCGCTAAACTCGTCGGCGTCGCTGAGTAGACGGCCCATTCCCATACGTCACGTTACTGTGCTAATTAGCATCGGTGGCGGTCTGAGCAGGGGCATATCGCCGTGCCCCTGTTTGCAACCAACTGGTCAGCTTTGTGGCAGCTATGAGCCTTAGTGAATGGCCGTCAACAGACACAGCAGCAGTGCTTCTGTCCACTCTACAATCGCCCCATAGGTGTCGCCTGTCTGTCCGCCCAATCGGTTGTTGAACCATGTGCCGATGCCAATCGCGATCGTACTGCCGCCGAGCACCGTTAGGCCCGTGGTGAGCCAGGGTGTCGCGCTGAAATAGCCCTCAAGGCTACTTAACCCAAGCATGAGTACGAGCGTCGGCGCAACATCCCAGCGCGATCGCACAGCCCGTTTGTGAAACGCACCCTTTCCCTCTTGTTTCAAGTAGGGATAGCGCACGATCGCCACAAGTTGCCCCCAGCGCCCCCACCCTGCCGCTAAGATCAGGCCAAGCCAACGGTATGAGGTCAGATCGGCCAACGCGGCTGTCTTGAGGAGCAAAATCAGACCAGCGGCCATGACGCCAAAGGCACCCGTGCGGCTATCGGCCATGACCTGGAGCCGACGCTCTGGATCTAAGACGGCCAGACCATCAGCAGTGTCCATTGCCCCGTCGAGATGCAGACCACCCGTGATCGCAACCCAGGCCATAACGACAATCGCGCTGCGGGTCAGGAGGGGGACTCCAATGCCGTGCAGTCCAACGTCCAACAGACCCAACAGGCCACCGATCACTACCCCAACGGTGGGTGCCCATTGGGCAATGCCATTGAACGTGAGCGCCCAGGTCTGCGCTATGGGAAGGCAGGTGTAGAACGCGATCGCCCCCAAAAACGTCGAAAAATGCTTGAACATCGCAACCGGGATTAAAATGATCAAGAACAGATGTGCTGCCAGGTTACAATCACCCTTTGTAGTGAAATCTTGATGTATTCCGTGGTCTGGCTGAGGCGATTGCGGCGCTCTATAGACATAATTGAGGGAGTTGTTGCGTGACCGGTGTATCCGGCACGGACATTCCAGGAGCTAATTCAGTAAATTCCATCAGGAGCGAGCTTAAGGACATAGGATAGAATTGTTTCATACATTACTGAATCATCCGCTTTGGCATCGGCCTTTATTGCTTACAGGGCGCTTATTCAATCATCTATTCACAAAGTTTTTCACCTCGGTTGCAGTTGCCCTATCAGGTTGTCAAGTTCATCGTTCCACTGTTTGTTTGACTGAGCACTGCGGTTAGAGCGTAATTTCAGCGTTTAGTCGTTCGATTGAACGGCTATTCAAGGTTTGCATTCTTACCCTTTCCCAGTCGCTATCGAGCCATTGGCTCTCTAGACAAAGGCATTCTCTTATGAGTCACGATCAATCTTCCCGTAGTGAATGGTTGCCTGCGCCCTGTATTATTGACACGGGTACAGTGGTCAACAAGCAGGATATGCAGCGTCTACTTGCTGACTTAAGCCGCGTTCGCTACATCCACACGCAAGATGGCACACTCACGAGCGAGGGAGACGGGTATGTACTTGAAGTTTTTGCTGATCCACAGCGGTCAACCCTAATCGCAAATCATGCACTGTACCTTAATGTTCATAGTTTTGACTACCTTGAACTGGGGCGGTCGCCAGAACAAGAACCGTGGTTTGACCTGATTCAGGATGGCCGTCAGTTACGTCTGATCCCGCTTTCCAACCCGATGCAAGAGCAAAATCACCATCGGTTGAACGTCGCGGCTCTGGAAGCGGTTGTGGCCGAAGTGCTATCAGCCAACTGGGATGTCCAAATTGATGATGAGGAGCATTTTTCGTTCTGACGACGCATGCTCTGACGCTGGGATCGGTTGAACGTACAGGTTGAAGGACGAAGAGGTTTTTCACGGCCAGCCGCGGCAGTGACGGCACACTTAAGATAGAGTAGTCAGTGGTCGATTGTTCGTCACTAGCGAGGCTTTAGTGGCGAAGCATATCGCGATGCGATCGAGCACTACTCACTTTACCTGGCTGAATCTTGACCACTGGTTTTTCATTTACGTGTCAGGCGCGTTGCTGCCACACCGGAGCACGCGCTGGTCTGTTTGTTACGCCCCATGGAGCCGTTGAGACACCACGCTTCATGCCGGTTGGGACGCTGGCAAACGTGAAGACGGTTACGCCTGACCAACTGCGGGCGACGGGTGCCCAACTGGTGCTGGCGAATACGTACCACCTGCACCTCCAACCGGGGGAAGCGATCGTGGCGCAGGCAGGTGGACTACACCGTTTCATGGCGTGGGATCAACCAATTCTGACGGATTCGGGCGGATTTCAGGTGTTTAGCTTGAGCGAAATGCGCACGATCGCTGAGGAAGGTGTGACGTTTCGATCGCCCCGCGATGGGCAGATGATCCACCTGACCCCGGAACGCTCGATCGCGATTCAGAATGCGCTGGGTGCCGATGTCATCATGGCATTTGATGAATGTCCGCCCTATCCAGCAAGTTACAACGACGTGATGGACGCCACCGACCGCACCTATCGCTGGCTGAAACGGTGTATTGCGGCGCATCAACGGTCAGACCAGGCGCTATTTGGCATTGTTCAAGGTGGCGTTTATCCAGACTTGCGCCGCATTGCTGCGGAGCAGTTGGCACAGCTTGATCTCCCTGGTTATGCGATCGGAGGGGTCAGCGTGGGCGAACCCGCCGAACTGATCGCCAAAATTGTTCAGGCAACGACGCCGTTGCTACCATCCGACAAGCCGCGTTACCTGATGGGCGTTGGCACCTACCGCGAGATGGTACAGGCGATCGCGGCTGGGGTCGATCTATTTGACTGCGTGATTCCAACGCGGCTGGCGCGGCACGGCAATGCGCTGGTGCAGGGTGACCGCTGGAATCTTCGCAACACTCGCTTCCGCGAGGATTTTACGCCGCTCGATGCGTCCTGTCCTTGCTATACCTGCCAAAATTTTACCCGTGCGTATCTCAGTCATCTGCTGCGATCGCAGGAACTGCTTGCTTATACTCTCCTGTCGATTCACAACATCACGGAACTGGTGCAGTTTACCCAGATGATTCGCCGTGCTATTTTCAACGGTAGTTTCGTTGCCGAGTTTGGACGGTGGTTGACGAATGCACCGACTTAGTGCAGCTCGTCATTGATTGGGGTTGGAAATTAAACGTCGTTGGTTGGTGGTCATTAGTCATTGGTCATAAGGCCCTACGGGCATACCAGAAAGGTCATAAGGCCCTACGGGCATACCAGAAAGGTCATTTGGTCATAAGGGCCTTGCGGGCATATCAGAAAGGTTATGAGGCCCTATGGACGTATCAGAAAGGTCGTTGGTTTCATTGGTTTTCGGCAATTAATTGCGCTCAGCACAGGAACGAACCGAAGGCAGGTGTTAGCATCCAAGAGATAGTTTTGACGCCATACGCCGATTCACCTCAAAACGCATGGATACTTCACTGCCTCCCGAGCAATTGCAATCGACTGCCGAAATTGCCCACCACGGTGAACACGCCGATAACCGCATGTTTGGGTTTATCGTCTTTCTGCTCTCAGAAAGCATGGTGTTCTTTGGCTTTTTCAGCGGCTACATCATTCTCAAGCTCACAACCGCAGATTGGCTCCCGGTTAACGTCAACGGGCTAGAAATCTTTAATCCAGCGATTAACACAGCGGTTCTAGTCTCCAGCAGCTTTGTAATCTATTTTGCTGAACTGGCGCTAAAGCGCGATAACCTCATGCTGTTTCGCCTGCTCTTACTGGCGACCGCTGGGATGGGTGGGTACTTTCTAGCGGGACAGGCGATCGAGTGGAATAGTCTTTCCTTTGGCCTCACCGCTGGCTTATTTGGTGGCACCTTTTATCTGCTAACTGGGTTCCACGGGCTGCACGTTTTTGTGGGCATTTTGTTGCAGCTAGGTGTGTTGCTGCGCTCCTTTACGGGCAAGCATGCCACTGCAAACAATCACTTTGGCTTTGCGGCGACCTCCTTGTTCTGGCACTTTGTGGATGTCATCTGGATTATTTTGTTTAGCCTGATTTATCTCTGGCAGTAGAGGAAAAGCTCATGATCATTGATGATCAGTATTACGACGTCATTATCATCGGTACGGGCGCGGGTGGCGGTACGATGGCCTATAAGCTGGCTCCAACAGGAAAAAGGATTCTCATTCTGGAGCGGGGTGGTTTTATGCCACTGGAGGAGCAAAATCGCAGTAATGTTGATGTGTTTCGCAAGGAACGCTACCGCGCCCCAGAGCAGTGGTATGACAGCGCAGGGGAACCGTTTTCACCCCAGACCAACTACGCGATCGGCGGTAATACCAAGATTTATGGTTCTGCCCTCTTGCGAATGCGGGAACGCGACTTTGAAGCAGTCAACCATGAAGCAGGTGTCTCGCCTGCTTGGGGACTGAAGTATCAGGATTTTGAACCTTACTACACTGAGGCAGAGCAGTTGTATAAGGTACACGGTACAGTTGGGGGTGATCCAACCGAACCGCATCACAGCGCTGACTATCCCTATCCTGCGGTGGCCCACGAACCGCAGATTCAGGCCGTTGTGGACGCGATCGCGCAACAAGGTCTGCACCCAACACCGCTGCCGCTGGGACTGACCCGTGAAGACGATGATCCAACTAGCGATGCCGAGGTGAGTGGTATTGCGCTGGCGCTCAAATTTCCTAACGTAACCCTCAAAACAGAGGCCAACGTGCGCTATCTCCACACCAATGAGTCAGGCCGTGTGGTTAAGGCGGTGCAGGCGGATGTCGCTGGTAAGCCCCACTTGTTTCTGGGTGACATCGTGGTGGTGGCGTGTGGTGCGGTGAATTCAGCCGCACTGCTGTTGCGATCGGCCAACGAAGCGCATCCCAACGGAATCGCCAACCGGTCTGATTTGGTGGGACGCTACCTGATGAAGCACCAGATCTCGTCGGTGGTGCAATTGAGTGCCCCTAATTCAGGCATCTTTCAGCGCAGCGTCAGCGTCAACGATTTTTACTGGGGCGAACCGGAGTTTCCCTACCCAATGGGGCACATTCAAAATACGGGGGGACTGCTGCAGGACGTGATCTTTGCGGAATCGCCGCCCATCTTGTCGGTCTTTGCAAAAGTCCTCCCCGGCTTTGGCCTGAAGCAACTAGCAACTCACTCGATCGGCTGGTGGGTGCAGACTGAAGATTTACCCGACCCCAACAATCGTGTTCGTGTGGATGGCAACAAGCTTTACGTCGAGTACACGCCCAACAACACGGAGGCCCATGAACGCCTGGTGTATCGCTGGACGGAAGTGCTGAAGACCCTTGAAAAGTCGGCGAAACAAACCGTATTACAGCGCAGCGGGTTGCATCCTCGGGGTGAAGTGCCGCTGCCAGTAGTGGCAAACCAGTGCGGTACCTGTCGGTTTGGCACCGATCCGGCCACCGCCGTGCTGGATCTCAACTGCCGCGCGCACGATGTGGATAACCTCTACGTCGTGGATAGCAGTTTCTTTCCATCCAATGCGGGGGTGAGTCCAGCGCTGACCATCATCGCCAATGCTCTCCGGGTGGGGGATCATTTAATCGGGCGATTGCAGTCGAGCTGACACGACCGTGGCCTGCACGTAGGCGATCGCGATGGGTGTCATGACCGACACAACCTGAGCGATCGCCTGCTGTTCTGCCTCCGTCCAGTGTCTTGGCTGCTCAAACACGCAGGGCTGCAGGACACCCCAAAGTTGACCATCCTGGCACAGATGCGCGTGGATTAACGCCCGATGCCCAAAATTCTCGCGCTCAAACTGTCGATTCAACACGTGTGGACTGGCTGCTTCGACATCGTCAACGGCGATCGACGGTTCCGCACGCAGGGCTGCCGCAAACATGGGATCGGATTGAGGCAACGTTGCGGGTTCCAGTTTCCAGTGCGCGTCATACACGGAGGGGATGCCAGAATGACGTACCCAGCAAAATGGGACTCTACCCAACCGCGTCCTGGGATCACGCAGATACAGGAAGCAGCGATCGCCCTGCAAAAACTCTCCCACCGCTGGCATCAACGCGGACAGCAACGTATCCGGTGGGGCGGATTGTGTGAAGACGTGCTTAATCGAAACGGGTAACTCAGTCAACATCAGACCCTATCTCAGCAAGTAATGCTTCTATTGTCCCAGATAGGCTTCTAGCACCTGAGCATTGGTCTGAATTTCGGTGGGCGTGCCCACGGCAAGATTGCGGCCTTCAGCGAGTACCCAGACGCGATCGCACAGAGACATGATTACGTCCATGTTGTGCTCAATGATCAGAAAGGTGAGGCCCTCGCGGTTCCAGGTGAGAATGCGATCGCAGATTTGGTTGATCAGCGTCGGGTTGACGCCCGCCGCGGGTTCGTCCAGCAGGATCAGCTGGGGATGGCTCATCAGCGCCCGTCCCATTTCCAGGAGTTTGCGCTGACCACCCGACAACGCGCCCGCGTATTCGTGCGCCATGTGGACAAGGCCGATCGAGTCCAGAATGGTCATCGCGTGTTCGCGCTGCTGGCGTTCTTCGGCGGCGATCTGCTTTTGTTTGAACCAGGTGTTCCAAAAATTCTCGCCAGTCTGGTGTTGACTGGCCAGCAGCATGTTCTCCAATACCGACAGACGAGACAGCACTCGTGCCACCTGAAAGGTGCGGATCATGCCTTGCTGGGCAATCTGGTAGGGCTGTAGCTGATGAATGGGTTCGCCATCGAACAGCACGCGGCCCTTGTCGGGGCGGATGAAGTTGGACAGTAGATTAAACAGGGTCGTTTTGCCTGCACCGTTAGGGCCGATGAGTCCGGTGATGCTACCTTTGGCAACCTCAATCGAGGCATGGTCGATCGCGACCAGTCCGCCAAAGTGCTTAACCAGTCCACCGGCGGCCAGCAAGGGCACCTGTAGACCGGGCGATCCGACCGCTTCAACTTCGGACAGGATCTCGGCCAGATTTTGCTCCTGCGGAGCGCCGATCGCGGCGATGGGATCGGGGGGCGCGTTGGATGATTCATCGACCAAGCGTGAGTTCCTCCTTTTTGCCTAAGATGCCCTGCGGACGTGCCATCATCAGCACAATCAGCAGCAGGCCAATAATCATAATCCGAAATGCGCCCGCTCTGCCCTCATCAAGCTGCGGGGGAATCGCAGGCACGATGGCGTGAAGTGCCGGAGCGATCGCGGGCAGGAGAAACCGCGTGATCGAATTGTACGCCCAGAAAATAGCGGCTCCCAGCAACGTGCCCGCGTTGTTACCCGCACCACCCAGAACCACGATCGTCCAGGCCTGAAAGGTGATCAGCGGAATGAACCCGTCCGGGTTAATGAAGCTTAACTGCCACGCATAGAAGGCTCCCGCAATCCCGGCGATCGCGCCACCCAGCATGAGCGATTGCAGCTTGTACCAGAACACGTTCTTACCCAGCGCTTTCGGGATTTCCTCATCTTCCCGAATGGCCTTGAGCACCCGTCCCCAGGGCGATCGGACTAACGCTTCCAGTCGCCAGTACACCAGCGCCAGCACGATCACCAGCACCAGCATCAGCCCCGCTTTGTAGGAATAGTTGTAGAGCGAAACCGCACCGGCCCAGTACAGCACCAACCCCAACAGCGCGGTCGCGATACCCAGTGCCAATTTACCGATGCGCCCGGGTGATGCCCCGGTCTGGGTGTCTTTGCCCAGGCGATCGAGCCGTCGCCACGTCCACCGCCAGAGTTGCCAACCGGCCAGCCCAAAAATGGCCGTCCAGATGCCAATCATGCCGATCTTGCTGATCAAGGTTGGGCGGGTCAGCGCTTCCAGGGGCAAGGGATAGCTGTAAACACCCCGCGCGCCGTGGGTGAGCCATTCTTCGTTGAGCGCGATGAGCCGTACGACTTCAGAGACACCAATGGTCACGATCGCCAGATAATCTTCGCGCAGCCGCAGGGTTGACAGTCCAATCAGCAGACCTAGCGCCGCCGCCAGTGCCGCACCAATCAGCACGGCCAGAATCAGCGGTACGCCTTTCATACTGAGCAGGACGGTGGCATAGGCACCGATCGTCATAAAGGCGATGTGCCCAAAATTAATCAGCCCCGTAAAGCCCCACTGCAGGTTCAGGCCCAGGCTAAACAGCGCAAAAGTGCCTGTGAAGATCATCAGGGAAACGAGGTAGCCAGGGGTGAAAAATAGCAGAATCCCGCTGAAGTCAAGCATCCAGATTTTTGGCAAATGGCGATGAACCGTATCCTATCAAGCAATTTGAACCAGTAGCGATCCATTTTATACGGAGCATACGCCTTCAGCGTGGATTGTTCGCCTGTGTAAAGGGTTAACGCCTGGAGTATGGGACGTTCAGCGATCGATCGCCGCTGGTTAGCCCATTCATCGCGGTTGCGGCAACAATCAGCAGCAGTGCTAGAAGCTTGGGAATGGTGATGGCTTCGTGCAGAAAAATACTGCTTAACAGCGTGCCAAACAGAGGGATCAAATAATTGCTAAAGGATGCAAAGGTTGGGCTGTTCCAGCCGATGAGGGTGAAGTAGAGGACGTAGGCCACGCCGCCGCAAACAGCACCTAAAAACAGGACAGACAACAGACTGTTTTGGGACGGATACAGTGACCAGACTCGATCGTGCACCAGGGCGATCGGCAACAGTTGCACCGACGCACACAAAAATAAGTCTCGGGCAGCGCGAATCGGTGATGGGGACGCTAGTTTTTTAATCAGAACCAGGGCAAACGAAAAGCTCAGCGCGGCGATCAAAATCGCTAAGTTGCCGGCGACATTCCCGATCGCCGCCAAAATGTTAACGGAGCCAACGAGAATGACGACCCCAACAAACCCCAGAACAATGCTGGCGAAATTCCATGTGCTCAGCGTTGTCGTCGGAATGAGCAGTGCAGCCAGAATGGTCGTTAGCAGAGGCGTCATGCCCATTAAAATGGCCGCCTGACTGCTGCTATTAATATGCTGCTGTCCCCAGGCCAGGAGAAAGAACGGGAGCGTGGCTTCAAAGAAGGCGATCGCAAACATTTTTTGCCAGATGCGCCACTGGCCACGATCGGTTCCATGCACCGACTGGAACGGTCTAGAACTGGCTTCTAACCGCAAGATGAGGGTCAGGCTGATGGCACCGACCAGCGCTCGGCCCGCCGCGACCGATAGGGGTGGAATTGAACTGACGGCAATCTGGTTGAAGGAGAAGTGAGCACCCCAAATTAATCCAATCAAAAGGAGAAACCCATAGCTGACTGATCGGGTTTTTCCCATGGCGCGACTATGGTTCATTGTTAAAGCAACTCTCGTTGTGCAGCCTCTGAAATGACTCGACGTAACCAGGCCGATGGGTCAGGCTGCGATCGGATCAGCGCATCAATATCCTGATGGGCTGCCGCAAACGGTGTGAATAACCCACCCGTCCAGAGTCCGAGCGAACCGCTGGCACGAAGCAATTGCGATCGATCAATCCTGGCCCAGCGTTCAACAATCTTGCCGTTAGTGATGCGCCAGATCACAATTCCTGTCATGACCACCTTGCTGTTCGTCGGTGGAATACCCAGAAATTCGGCAGCGTGCGTTCCACACCAGGTATTGCGCACCACAACCTGATCGCCTTCAGCAATCATGTCATCGATCGTCAGGTGAATATCGGGGAATGCCGTGTGCAGTCGGCGAATGGTTGCCTTCACCCCTTCGGGGCCAAGCATCAGTCCGGTCGGTGCGTCGTGATCCACAAAATCACTGGCAACCTGTTCATCAATAACTGACAAGTCGCGCTGGTTGACCACGGTTTCCATATGCTGCCGAATGAGCAATTTATTGGCTTCAAGAGACAATTAGACCTCCTTGGAACGCAACTGGACAGTAAGGCATTGGAACGGGCGATCGCGGATAGTCTCACGACTGCGTGGTACCAAAGGTAATTTGCAGGTCACTCAACCACTGGCGATAGGCCACTGACGCGCGATCGCAGGGCAAATGAAATTCATCGTTGAGATTGAGTGGCAGCCGACGTGGGCGTTGTGCTTCCACAATGGCAATATCCTGTGCCACCACGCGATCTTGAAACGCACGTAAGCCTGATTCCGGCAGGTCATGGGCATAATTCATCGCCGTCCACATCCAGCCAATACACGCCTCTTCATCCACGGGCGTCACCATGAAAGAAATGCTTAACCGCATATTCTTCGACTCTTTTGAGAAAAATAGTGATAAGGGGCGATAAATCCAGTATGTGTTGGTGACGATCGCGCCGTGTCCAGTGCCGTCCGGATCGGGTTGCCAGACATGGACATCACTCAAGGTGATACCATTCTCATTCACCGCAACCTGGTAGTCTGCAACGGTGGGCCGACTGCTATCGCCCAGCAGTGCATCATGGACAAACGGAAAGTGGGCAATATCAAAAAAGTTTTCGATGACCCGCAGCCCACTGGCCTGGTAATGGTAAGGGCCACATAGAAATTGACGATACCCGGGGGCATTCCACACTGGAAAAGTAGCGATGTCTTGATTGGGGTGCCCCAGGGACACAAAAATTAAGCCATAGCGCTCCTGCGCTGTATAGGTGCGTACACAGGCCTGCCGGGGTGGCAGCAATTTAGGATAGGCTGGAATCTTTACACAATGCCCTTTCGGGTTGTAGGCCAGCCCGTGGTACGGACAAACCAGCGTGTTATCAACCACACGTCCAGTGGAAAGCAGCATCCCTCGGTGGGGGCAGCGGTCTTCCCAGGCCAGCACCTGACCGTTTGTGGCCCGCCAGAGTACCAGATCAACTCCGAGTAGTCGCGCAGGGAGAGGCTGGTTTGATGGCAAATCGGACGATCGCGCCAAAACGTGCCAGTCGTCCCACAAAAGTTGGTTTTCTTCCAGCGTGGTTTCCTGGCTGAGCGCACTGGGATGGTGTAGCCGAGATTCCATCATTCGCAGCATAGGCATTTGGGGTGAAAGTATCTTGAAGGCGGTGGATTAGTTAACCGGACTTGAGCGAAACTGCCAGATGGGGTCAACAACACCGGCCTCACGAAAGCCTCGATCGCGAATCAGACAGGCATGACATTGGCCGCAGCCACCTTTAATCCCGGCGTAGCAGGTGTGCGTGTGGACAAACACAGATGGAAAGCGATCGCCTAATATATCGACCGCTAGCGCCACACTTTCGGCTTTGGTTAATTGCATCAGCGGCGTGTGGATTCTCAGTGCGTCTGGTTGTCCCCAAATGCCTTCTCCCAGTGCCACTGCCATTGCATCCACAAATACTTGACGACAATCATAGTAGCCAGCAAAATCAGCTTCACAGACGCCGATGAAGATATCGTGGATACCCAATACAGCCGCGCGATTGGCCGCCAGGGTGAGAAACAAAATATTGCGAGCCGGAACGAAGGTGGGTTCGACCCCACCCGGTAATTCGGCAGTGGAAGTGTACTGTCCTAATGGCTGATTCGATACGAGCGGGGAGGTACCGTTCAGAATTCGTCCCAGTGTCAGAATTTCGTGACTTGCCAGGTCGAAGGCTTTGGCGATCGCGACCGCGCTATCGATTTCAATGGCGTGTCGTTGCTTGTAATCGAACGTAATGGCGTGCACCGCATCAAACTGCTGACAGGCGATCGCGGTGCAGGTGGTCGAATCTTGTCCACCACTGAGAATGCACAGAGCTTTTGATGTCGTCATAGTGCCGTTTTGATGCGTGACTGATGCCGCACTGGAATCCATCGGATCGCTCGTTTGGTATCCGGTCTCTGCGTACGTTGGAATCAATGTTCGGTTGGGGGCTGAACCGAATATAGGGCTTCCAGGTTTCCGGTGAACGATGCTTGGGTTGCCCGGTGTATAGCGTTTGAACGCATATTGGGGGAACCACCCCTGCGTGCAGCAGCAGGCAGGCGCAGTTCGCCATCGATTGACAGGTAAGACTTTTTTATTTAACAACCAGCAAAAACCATCGTCGATCGCTGATCGAAGGTGCTTCTCGCCATTCAAATCGAGGCGCTACAGATAACGTGAGATCGCTACAGGTGACGAAATGGTGACGGCTTAAACGCGAGTACAGACGATGGAAGATTCGCTGTGGGCCGTTGATGTTTCAGGAAGCACTTGCCGAGTATAGCGTTTTTCGTCGTGGCTAAAGTACGTGTTTGAATTTCTTTAAAGCAAAAAATTAATCCACTGGATCGATGGATAAAATGTCACTGCACTTGACCGCACGGCAGTGGACATGAAGGCAGCGGCAGTTCGTGTCTGGGGGTATTGCATCCATAGCCCGATCCTATAGGATGGCGTTACCCGAACACGATTCATTCGCCAGGGTGATCTTCCCACACTGTAAGGAGTACTCATGGGCAACCGCACTGTACGCGGCATGTTAGATGTTGAAACGCTGAAACAGATGGTGCGTGACGAGCAGATTGAAACCGTTATCACTGTCATGCCAGACATCTACGGACGCTTGATGGGCAAGCGAGTCACTGGGGATTACTTTGTCAACGAGGTGCTGGCTGCCAATCTTCACGCCTGCGATTATCTGCTTGCCTGCGATATGGAGATGGATCCGGTACCAGGGTATCGCTTTACCAGTTGGACAAGCGGTTACGGTGATTTTCGGTTGGTGCCCGATATTAGCACCTTACGAATTGCCTCATGGCTGGAGAAGACTGCGATCGTGCTGTGCGATGTTCTCAATGAAGAAGAAGATGTGCCCGTTAACATTGCCCCCCGCAACATTTTGCGCCGTCAGTTAGAGATTGCCAGGGCTTCGGGCTATACCCTCATGGGCGCATCCGAACTCGAACTGTATCTCTTTGCCGACTCCTACGACGATGCGCGCCAGAAGCATTATCACGACCTGAAGCCGATCGGTCACTACATCGAGGACTACCACATCTTCCAGGGCACTAAAGAAGAATTTGTGATTGGTGCCATTCGGAAACATCTCGATCGCTCCGGCATCCCTGTGGAAACTTCTAAAGGCGAGTGGGGGCCAGGGCAACAGGAGATTGGCCTGCACTATGCCGACTTTTTGGAGATGTGCGATCGCCACGTTCTCTACAAACACGCCGCCAGAGAAATTGCCTGGCAGAACGATGTCGCCGTCACCTTTATGGCCAAGTGGGACGAGCGTTACGCTGGCTCCAGTATGCATATCCACGCCAGCCTGTGGGATGAGGCAGGAAAACCGCTCTTTCCGGGTGAGGAACCGTTTGGCCCTGTCCACAGTTCGCCACTATTCCGTTGGTTTCTGGGTGGCTGGATGACGCATATTCGAGAAGTCTTTGCGTTCTACGCGCCCTACCCGGCCTCTTACAAGCGTTATGTCTCTGGCTCATTTGCGCCCACGGGCATTGCCTGGTCATACGACAACCGCACGGCGGGCTTCCGCGTGCTGGGTCATGGCTCCTCATTGCGCCTGGAGTGCCGTGCTCCCGGTGCCGACGCCAATCCCTATCTCGCGTTTGCAGTCACGTTAGCGGCGGGTCTGGACGGCATTAAGCGCCAGATTGAGCCACCCCCCATGTTTGAAGGCGACGTCTACGCGGCCCGCGATCTGCCTCAAGTGCCGTTTAGCCTGAATGAATCCATTCATGAACTTGAAACGAGTGATTGGGCGCGCGCCGTTCTCGGTGATGATGTGGTTGACCATTACCTGCATTTTTTCCGCACAGAGCAGCGCAAGTTTGATGAAGTCGTCACGAGCTGGGAGCGGGCACGGTATTTTGAGCGGGCATGAGCATGGCCGTGAATGCCGCTTTCACGCGATGTGCCGTCGCGATCGACTAAGCTTTTAATGATTTCACACAGGAGACATCAGGGTTTGAGCGAACAGCCATTGCCCGTGATTGGCATTACAACCTACAGCCGTAATGAAGCGGGTGAATTCTACCTTCCTGGGCCGTATATTGATGCCGTACAGCTTGCGGGCGGCATACCGATTTTGCTGCCGCCGAACCAACCGGCACCCGACCAGCTGCTGGCGATCGTGGATGGGCTGATCTTCTCAGGGGGCGGTGATATCGATCCGGCACTATACGGGGGTGAGCACCACCCCACGATTTACCTGGTTGATGCCGAACGGGATACGTTTGAGCTGGCGCTGGCAAAAGCCGCGATCGACTCGCACATTCCTGTCCTCGGTATTTGTCGCGGGATGCAGATCCTGAGCGTGGCCAGTGGAGCCGAGCTGATTACCCACGTTCCCGATGTGTATGGCGAAACCATTCACCATCGCCTCGATCATCCCCGTCGCCCCATTGGTCATGCGGTGCAGGTTTCCCCGACCAGTCGTTTGGCCACAATGCTGGGAGAATCGGAAATCGCGGTCGTCTCCTGGCACCATCAGGCAATCAAAACGGTGCCGGACGGGTGGACTGTCACCGCTCAGGCCGCAGATGGTTTAATCGAAGCGCTGGAATATCGCCAGCACCCGTGGCTCTTTGCGGTTCAATGGCATCCAGAGCTGTCACCCGATGACCCGGTGCATCAGCGCTTGTTTCAGGCATTGGTCGCAGCGGCAAGCAGGGGGCGCTTGGAACGGCGCGATCGCGCGATCGCGAGCACAAGAAGCGCAGGATCAGGACTATAGGAAGCGTCATTCAACTAGACAAAAGGAGTCATCGATGCGTTTAGCGAACAAGGTTACGTTGATTACAGGTGCGGGTAGCGGGATTGGACGAGAAGCGGCGGTGCTGTTTGCGAAAGAAGGTGCCCAAGTGGTGGTCTGTGACGTGAACGAAACCGCAGGCAACGAAACCGTCTCACTCATCACGGCCACTGGTGGTCAGGCCACGTTTGTGCGGGCGGATGTATCTAAGGCTGCCGATGCGAAGGCCATGATCGCGGCGGCTGAAGCAGCCTATGGCAAACTCAACGTCTTGTTTAATAACGCCGGGATCTTCCATCCGGCAGATGGTTCCGTGTTAGACACCGAGGAGGATGTGTGGGACTTGACGATGAACGTCAATCTCAAAGGGGTGTTTTTGGGGTGTAAGTACGGGATTCCAGCCCTGCTGCGATCGGGCGGCGGCTCCATTATCAACACCGCATCTTTCGTGGCGGTGATGGGTGCGGCAACCGCTCAAGTTGCCTATACAGCCAGCAAGGGAGGCGTGCTCTCATTAACGCGAGAAATTTCTGTTGAGTTTGCCCGCCAGAATATCCGTGTGAATGCACTGTGCCCTGGCCCTGTAGAGACACCGCTACTGGCAGAGCTGATGTCTGACCCAGCACGGCGGCAGCGCCGTTTAGTACACATTCCGCCGGGACGATTGGCACAGGCAAAAGAGATTGCCAATGCCGCGCTATTTTTAGCCAGCGATGAGTCGTCGTTCGTGAATGGCTCAACCTTCCTGGTGGATGGGGGCATTACAGCCGCCTACGTCACCGCCGAGTAACCAGTCGCAGTGCAGCAACAGGGCAGGAACCGGGGAGGGGCGTGAACCGTCTGAAACTAGGCAGACTGACGACTGACTTGGGTATACTGAGGAGTCCGAACATTCCATCCGATTATCGGTAGTCCAACACTATGACGCGTACACGACCGAGGCCAACAATGTCCAATATGCCATCCCGTAAACCGCAACGGCGGCTATTGAGTAAAGAGTTGGATTTGTTGCTGCTGGCCGGTTGCTCCTGCCTGCTCACGCTTCTGCACCATCCTGTTACGGAAGCGATTCAGGCGCAGTCACCTGCTCGTACCGCCCCTGTAGAAACCTCCACGCAAACGGGATCGCAGAACACCATAGCCGGACAGTTCGCCGTAACAATGCCGCCTGAGCGGAAGAAAGCCAAAGTGGTCACGACCTGAATGCGGTCTGTCGCAACGAATCTTGTTCCGGCATTGGATTGCTTCTGTTTCTGCGACTCCCAATTATTCCGCACGATCGCATAAGTTAGTAGTAAGAGCTTCCGTAATCTAGTAGTATGCACTACGGCAGCCGCAGTGATGGGAGGGGTTGGTCTTGTTCAAAGATTGGATTAAGAGGCGAAGGTTATGACGCAATCAACCTCTCCAGTCCTTTTTTCACCCTTTCTGCTGGCAACCGATGGTTCTCCCAGTGCCCGTCTAGCGCAAAAGCTGCTGATTGTGATCGCACAGACCGTGCAGGCCGAGCGTAATGGCAGTGGACGATCGCTCATCACCGTGCTCACCGTACAGCCCCGGCGATCGAGTCGCTCAAAGGTACACATACGGAAAGAACCGGCACCATCGCCTTTAGCTGAGACAGCTCAACCCTCAACTACAGCAATCCACGACGCGCCAGAAGTGGCGGCAGCAGCAAACCCGGCCGACCATGCAGGCGATTTGGCGGCCACAGTCCAGGCCGACTTTCCAGCGAACATGCCCATTTCCAGCCAGGTACGTCAGGGACGCCCCGCGATCGAGATCTTAAACTGTGCGCGGCTGATTCGGGCCGGACTGATTGCCGTCGGTTCACGCGGCACGAGCGGGATGCGGGGCCGACTGATCGGTAGCGTGTCGGCAGTGATTGCGCGGTATGCTCCCTGTAGCGTATTGGTGGCTCGCGGTGCGGCTGTGCCCTCCGATGTGGAACCGAGCCTGCACCACATTCTGCTGGTGGTGAGCGATGCTCCCGCCACGCAGGACGCGATCGCCACAGCCCAGCAGCTCGTACCAGCGGGCGTGCAGCGAATCACCATTCTCTATGCCCAACCGCCTCTGAATGCCGATTATCTGTTCGGCCCATTTGCCACACCGACGCCAAGCTGGCAGCTCAGCCAATCCCTTCAGGACGCGCAAAGGGAGCAGAGCGAACAGATTCTGCAGCAGTCAAAAGCAGCACTAACGGCTCTGAATGTGGATGTGTATACAGTGCGACAAACCGGCGAACCAGGCCCGCTTATCTGCCAGGTTGCCCAGCAGCAGCAGGTAGACCTGATTGTGCTGGGCGGAAATGTCATGCGGCGATGGCTCAACCTGTCACCGGGTGACGCACTGTTGCCTTTGCAGTCGCTCCGGCGGCCAAAACCGTCTGACCCAGAGTCAGTCAAACCACTGCCCGTTCTGCGTAACACACGCCTGAGCGCAGCGGAGGACTTTACCATTCACCATGCGCCCTGTCCGGTGTTGCTCTGTCGATCGACGCCAGCCGTATCCAAATGATCCTGGGGCTACAAATTGATTGCTGTGCCAGAATTAAACACAACAGGGTAGTCTATAGATGAAGGAGAAGCATCGATTGACTTAAATCTCTTAATGTTCGTTACGTGTTTCCATTCAAGAGCAATCTTGACCTGTTGGTTCTAAGTGCTGGAAAGAAATGGCATGCAGGCATTTTCTGAGAAGCTGATTAATGACGAAATGCCGCTACAGCTTCTACTGTTCATTGATCAGCGTCCGAGTTCAAGGGAGCGCATTCAACAAGTTCGTGATGCCCTCAAGGATCTGAGAATCGGCTACCCCTTTGAGCTTGAAGTGATTGATGTAAGTGAGCAGCCCTATCTGGCTGAACACTTTCGTTTGGTTGCGACTCCGGCATTAATTAAGCTGCATCCCGAGCCGCGACAAACCCTGGCGGGCAGTAACCTGGTGGCTCAATTGCAGCACTGGTGGCCCCACTGGCAACGGTCTGCAGAAAATTTTACGGTGAATGCTAATTATCAGCAGGCGCTGAGTGACGATCGCGCAAATGGAAAAGCGGTTGATACCGTTAATGGGGTAACGGCCCTGGCAGATGACATCAACCCCGATGCGACTGTATCCCCCGTGGTAACGGCTGTTTCCAGTATGTCAGGATCGGTGGCCCGTTCTGCCGAGCTGATCCAGCTTTCGGATGAAGTGTTTCGCCTGAAGCAAGAAAAGGCTGAACTGGAACATCAGCTTCGCTTTAAGGATCAAATCATCTCCATGCTGGCGCACGATCTGCGGAATCCCCTCACCGCCGCCTCGATCGCGATGGAAACGCTGGAAATGGGGCACAGCGCCACGGAGGGTTGGTCATCGCGGTTGACCCCAACCCTGACCGCGCAACTTTTGAAACATGCACGTACGCAAACACGGGCGATCGACCACATGATCACCGATATTTTGCAGGCAGCCCGGGGCAGCAGCGCCGAACTGAAGATTATTCCCCAAAAGCTTGACCTTGGGAGACTCTGTGTGGAAGTGCTGGCCTATCTTCAAGACCGCTTTCAGACAAAGTCGCAACGGGTGGAGCAGGATATTCCTTCCGATCTACCCAGCGTCTACGCCGATCAAGAACGGGTGCGTCAAGTCCTCGTTAACCTGCTCGACAACGCCGTTAAGTATACGCCAGTCAATGGTGCGATCGCCCTGTCCATTCTCCACCGCACCACTCAAAAGGTGCAGGTTAGCATCTGTGACAACGGGCCGGGCATTCCCGCCGAAAACCGCGATCGTATTTTTGAAGACCGTTTTCGGCTGGAGCGCGACGAAGCAAAGGACGGCTACGGTATCGGACTATCGCTCTGCCAGCGCATCGTCCGAGCACACTACGGACAAATCTGGGTTGATTCCACGCCCAACAACGGCAGTTGCTTTCACTTTACGCTTCCCGTCTGTCGCACATAGGACAGCAAGAGCGGCGAGTCAGAACGCTGAATTCGCAACAGGCAACCGCTGGCCGTGATCCTCAGCGTTCTGATCAAAGCTGGTAAATCTGCCCATACTTCTGCTTAATGTAGTCAACTAACGGCGTGGTGCTGAGCGGGGCCTGCGTCACACGCTCAATGAGTTCTGCCGCCGTATACTTGCGACCGTGGCGGTAGATGTTTTCTTGCAGCCAATTGTGCAGGCGGTGAACGTTGCCTTCCTCAAGTTGAGCCGGAATTTCGGGGTTAGCCTGTAGGGCCGCCGCAAAAAATTGGGCGCTCATGAGATTTCCGAGGGTATAGCCCTGAAATGCACCCCCAATGATGCCGGAATACCAGTGGACATCCTGAAGTACGCCATTGCGATCGCTCTCTGGCACCACGCCCAGATCACGGCGATAACGCTCATTCCAGGCAGCGGGCAAATCACGGACAGCCAGTTTGTCTTCCAGCAGATCCAGCTCCAGATCAAAGCGGATCATGACGTGCAGGTTATAAGTCACTTCATCGGCATCGGTGCGAATGAGCGATCGCTGCACTTTGTTGATCGCACGGTAAAACGTCTCCAGGGAAACATTGCCAAGCTGCTGCGGAAACGCGGCTTGCAGTTGGGGATAGAAGAACTGCCAGAAGGGACGCGATCGACCGACGAGATTTTCCCACAGGCGCGATTGGCTCTCGTGGACACCAGCCGAAATGCCGCCTGCCAGCGGCGTCCCTTCAAAGGCCAGATCATTACCCAGTTCGTAGAACGCATGCCCCATCTCGTGAATGGTGCTGAACAACCCCTGGCTCAGGTCATTCTCGTAGACTCGCGTTGTGATCCGCACGTCGTTGATCGAGAAGCGCGTCATAAAGGGATGGAGGGTTTTGTCCTGGCGACCGCGCTGAAAATCGTAGCCCAGTTGGGCCAGCAGCTTGAGACTGAACGCAATTTGGTCAGCTTCAGGATAGGTCTGGTGCAGACAGGCATCATCGACGGGAGCCTGAGCGGTAATGGCTTCGACGATCGGCACGAGCTGTTGGCGCAAATCGGCAAAAATGGCGCGAATGTCTGCGGCCTTCATGCCGTAGTCAGATGCATCAATCAGCGGATCCGCAACGTGGTCGTAGCCGGGAAAGAAATTTGCCCACTCACGGCTCAACTCCAGCGTTTTTTCAAGGTAAGGCTGCACCAGGGCAAAGTCGTTGGCGGGGCGAGCTTTGGCCCAGGCCTCATAGCTGGCGGCACGGTGCTGCGAGATGGTTGCGGTGAACGCTGCCGGTACTTTTGCAGCCTGTTCGTGCAGGCGACGCGTCAGGCGAATCAGGCTGGCTTCGTTGGAGTCGTAGGCTAAATCCGCTTCATAGGCTCGCAGACTGTCCAATAGGCTGGCGATCGCCCCATCGGTCAATTTTTCGTGGGCGATCTGGCGCAACGTGGCTAACTGCCGACCGCGTGCCGCTGCACCACTGGGCGGCATATGCGTTGCCTGATCCCAGTACAGCAGGGAGGCTGCTGACGAAATGTTGTTGATCTCGGTCAGGCGTGTTTTGAGTTCGAGAAATTTGGGATGGGTCTTCTCAATGGTTTGCATGTTGGCGTCAAGGCTTGAAGTGGTGTGATTAGGTGTTTCTAGTCTGACGCAGACTGCCCGCGATCGCAGATACATTTGCATCAAAATTGATTTGCACGCAAACTGTTAGTGTGGTAGTTTGTTTGTGTGCAAACAAATTGAGCGCTGAACTACACCAGTAAGGGACGAAAGGGCTTGGGAAGCTGGGGAGAATAAATCGATACAGGCTTCTCAAAACTGAGCGGTGAGTCCCGAACGCAAAATCAAACTTGGAAACTCATACTTTTGGGAGAAAGCAATGGCACTTGGCATGATGGTTGACGGCAAATGGACGACTGAGTGGACAGAGCGGGACAAGACGGGTCAGTTTAACCGAATGCCCACCAAGTTTCGCCGCTGGATTACTGCCGATGGCTCTAGCGGGTTTAAGGCAGAGGCAGGACGCTATCATCTCTACATTTCGCTGGCATGTCCGTGGGCGCATCGGACGCTGATTATGCGCCAGTTGAAGGGACTGAATGACGCGATCGGGCTGTCCATTGTCGATCCGCTCCTGTCGGACAAAGGCTGGCACTTTTCGGATGCACCGGGCGCTATCCCCGACACGGTCAACCACGCTCACTTTTTGCAGGACATTTACCTCAAGGCAGACGATCGCTACACAGGACGCATTACGGTACCTGTCCTGTGGGACAAGCAGACGCAGACCATTGTGAACAACGAGTCTCGCGAGATCATTCGGATGTTTGATACTGAGTTTGGCGCGATCGCCAAGCCTGACACTGATTTCTACCCGCCAGCCCTGCACGAAACCATTGACCAGACGATCGACGCGATCTACATGCCGATCAACAATGGCGTTTACCGTTCGGGTTTTGCCACCACTCAAGCAGCGTACGAAGAAGCGGTAACGACGCTATTTGCCAATCTCGATCGCTGGGAAACTGTGTTGAGCCAGCAGCGCTATCTTTGCGGCAATCAACTGACCGAAGCCGACATCTGCATGTTTACGACATTGCTACGCTTCGATCCGGTGTATCACGGGCACTTCAAATGCAACCTGAAGCGCATTGTGGACTACCCCAACCTGTGGAACTACCTGAAAGATATCTATCAATATCCTGGCATCCAGGAGACCTGCAATCTGGATCACATCAAGCGGCACTATTACATGAGCCAGACCCAGGTTAACCCCACAGGGATAGTGCCGAAAGGACCATTAATTAACTTTGCAGAACCGCACGATCGTGACCGCTTTAGCATCCAATAGAAGTAAGGCGATCGCGCAACTTCATTTCACTCAAGAGTATGAGCAGTTGCTGGACTCCAGACCGTCGACTTTGGACGATCGATTCCCAGGGCATTTAGACCCAACGCAGCGACATTGGCGAAATCAAGCGTCCAGATCGTCAACCTCAACTGTCAGGGTTTGCTCAAGATCTGTCTATCAGCTCATCCGGTGGTGAGAGGTCGATCAGGGTTAGTCATGTCACTGTATAAGCAGTGTGCTATCGCACAAAACTACTACTGGTTAGAAGGGCCGCGATTGAATTCGCACGCCTTCTCGAACAAGACTCCAGATTTTCTGTGTTCCTGCTGCAGCCGTTAACGTTCCCTTCCGTCTCAGTTACACCACTAAAAGTAGTCGGTGCCCTTCCGTTCTTCGCTGGATGTCTCGTGTAGTAGCCTACTGACGCTTCAGCTTTAAGGAGGCAACCTGTATGAAAGCAACATTTTTCCCGGCAATGGCGCTGTTAGCGGCTGTTGCGATCGCAATTCCAGCCAGAGCGGAAAATCCGGCTCACGTTAAGCGTCTGCTGGAAACGAAGGCCTGCGCTGGCTGTGACCTGGCAGGTGCAAACTTGGCGACCGCTCATCTAACAGGTGCCGATCTGCGAAACGCGAATTTGCAGGGCGCGAATTTGACGGGGGCCAATCTGGAAGGGGCCGACCTGACGGGAGCCAATCTCCAGGGCGCGAATCTATCGGGTGCGTTTGCCAGCAACGTCAGCCTCAATCTGGCAAATCTTAAAAATGCCGTTCTCAAGGGTGCCAATGTCAGCAATGCGGAAACGACGGGTGCCAATCTCAACGGCATCGATATTACGGGTGCGCTGGTACAGGGGAGCGGCATCAGCGTAGGTGGAGACTGAGTTTTTGTGTGACTGAGATGTTGGCCCACCCCTCGACTCGGCAGCGACCGGGTGCTGGCCTATTGATTGCCAAAACGCTCGATCACAGCAGGCCTACGACGTGCGCGCAGCGTCAGTGCGGTATAAGACATCGGTTTTAGCCCCGATGAAGGCGTGAATATCACTGGGGCAATCGGGCTGACAGACACTCAGAAGAAAATACTGAAGGGTGTAAAGGCTTGCCCATCCTTATTGCGAACCGAAGTTCATCGTCGGCCTTGCCGCTGGTAATTTACATGTTCATCACTTACGTTTTGTTAAGCTAAGCGTAGTGCCCCCTGCGCTGGCTTGAGCTATGAATCGCACGATCGTTTGGTTTCGTCGGGATTTACGCATCGCGGATCATGCTCCGCTGTACCGGGCAGCATTGCGGGGAGACGTAATCCCAGTGTTTGTCCTCGATCGCGCCCTGCTACACCATCCTGAAACGGGGTCTGCTCGGGTTGCATTTATGCTGGAGTGCCTGCGATCGCTCGATCAGGATTTGCGCGATCGGGGTGGGCGATTAATTGTGCGATCGGGCGATCCAGTCGTAGTGCTGCCACAACTCATCCGCGAAACGCAAGCCGATGGCATTTACGCCCACATCGATTTTGAACGGATTTATGGTCGGGTGCGCGATGCCCGCTTGAACAGCGCACTGGCATTGGACAACCTCAAAATCCGTTGGTTTGAACCCCTTGCGACCACGCCTGATTTAATCCCT